>NZ_DATCWX010000312.1:0-2228 GCF_036566125.1 Intrasporangium sp. | reverse complement strand
CCGGCCGGCCGCGACCCATGCCACCCCACGGACCTTCGGCGCCGCCCCACCCGCCGAAGCCGGTCACCCAGTCCGGTCCGCCCATGCCCCGACCGCGGCCTCCATGGCCACCCGGGCCACCGTGTCGGCCGCGCGGCCCATAGCCGCCGCGCTCTCGGTGGCCCCACTCGGATTCGTTGCTGCCAGTCATGTCAGCTCCCTGTCGTCGAGCGACTTCCGATCAGTCGCGATGCATCAACGATATGTCGGTAACGCGCTGCGAACAACGGTTTTTCTCTGCAGCCTTGCGGGTAACACCCCTGAGATGCTTCATTGATCAACGTCGAGAGAACGGCAGCGACCCGTCAGGCGTGTCCGGGCCCGAGGCAACTGGGCCCTAGGGAGGAGGACTCGCGTGCCGACCATGCAGGACGGCAGCCCCAATACTGACGGGGGTGCGCCACAGAACGAGAAGAGGACCGTGCGCATCCCTTGGGCGCCCTCTGCGGCGCCACACATCCGCAAGACGCTCGTCGCCGACCTCGCCGCCCGCGAGGTCCCGGGCGAGGTCGTCGAAGAGGCCGAGATCGTCGTGAGCGAGCTCGTCGCCAACGCGATCCGCCATGCCAAGCCGCTCTCCGACGGGGCGATCCGGGTCCACTGGAAGGTCAAGAACAACGTCGTCGAGGTCGAGGTCACCGACGGTGGCGGGCCCACCGTTCCACGGCCCGCTCCGCCGACGACGTGGGCGCCGGGTGGTCGGGGCCTGCGCATCGTCCGCTCCCTCGCCCACGAGTGGGGCGTCCTGGAGGAGCCCAACGGCCGCACCGTGTGGGCCTCCGTCGGAGGTCCCTCCCGGCGACGCTCACACTGAGCCTTTCGCGCGGAGCGAGCCCAGCGGCATACGGCTCACGTCTTTGCTGTCGTATGCCGCTGAGCGCGCTCACGTGCGTACCTGACCACCCACTAGGGTTGCCTCCCATGGGTAAGGCTTCTCGGCGTTCGCGCACGGACCGCACCGTTCGCACCTCCCGTCCGGCTCCCGTGCCGTTCGTAGCGCGTCCCTTCGAGGGGCTACCCGGTGAGACGGACTGGGTCGCGATGCGCGAGATCGTCCCTGCCGCGACGGCCACGGTCCGCCTCGCAGAGGGCAAGGCACCGGCGGGCGCACCCGAGTCGATCACGATCGCGACGGTGCTGCCGCTCGCCTGGCCGGCGCTGCACCGCAACAACGGCGACGTGCTGGTCGGCATCCAGTCGGGCAATGCCAGTGGTGACACGAGCCGCGACATCGCCCACGCGGTCGAGCTGGCGATCGCCGCCGAGCCGGGCACACCGATCCAGTCGTTGCCGGTGTCCACGGCGGAGACGACGCGGCTGCAGGACCTCATCGACGTCGACGCGCCATTCGAGATCGAGCTGCACGACGGCTTCGACTTCTGGGTGGACGACGCCGAGCTCGACGTCGAGGGGCAGCAGTCGCTCGAGCGGGCCAACGAGTCCGTCATCCCGACGGTCAAGCTCGCGTCGGCGCCCTCGGCCTACTGGTGCCGGATCGGCGAGCGCTGTTATGTCCGGTGGGTCCTGCCCTACGACGAGGACGTCGCGACCAGCGCCCTGGCCCGGCTTCACGCGGCCGACACGTCCAGGCTCACGCCCGAGCACGGCGACGGCGGTCGGCTGCTCGGCTGCTTCCGGTCGAGCGGGCTGCTCATCCCGGTATGGGAGGTTGACCCGGGCTCGGAGCCGGAGAGCCACGATGACGCCGTGGCGACCATGCGGGAGCGCATCGACGTGGCCGCGGCTTCCACCGAGCCGCTCACCGCGGCCGAGCGCGGGGCGCGAGCGGGACTGACGAACCGCCAGGTCACGCTGCGCTGAGCGGTCGCTCGATGCCCGGCTCCGTAAGCGGTGGGTCGGCGACCCCGCTGCCGGTCGTCGCCATCATCCCGGCCAAGGATGAGGCGGCCCGCATCGCAGCGACCATCGGTGCGGTCCGCCGGATCCCCGGAATCGCAGCGGTCATCGTCGTGGACGACGGGTCGCGGGACGGGACGGGCCGGATCGCGGCGGAGCGTGGGGTCGAGGTCGTCCGGCATGCTCGCAACCGCGGCAAGGCCGAGGCCCTGATGAGCGGCCTCGGCCGCATGTCCGCGCTCCAGCGGGTCGGACGGGTCGGGTCGGGGGCAGCGGCGCTCTTCGTGGACGCCGACCTCGAGGACTCGGCCGAGGCGGTCGGGGTGCTCGTC
>NZ_DATCWX010000302.1:0-31962 GCF_036566125.1 Intrasporangium sp. | reverse complement strand
TCGAGCCGGATCGTCTCGGGCACGACGAGGCGGTCGGACATGAGCGCGGACACCGGGACGTCCTTGCGGCGGTCGTGCGGGACGGCCATCGCGCGCTTGACGTGGACCACGCCGTCGATGTCGTCCCAGTCATTGCCGAGGACGGGGAACCGTGAATGGCCGGTGCGCCGCGACAGCCGTAGGACATCGTCGGCCGACTCGTCCCGGTGGATACCGGCACAGCGCACGCGAGGCGTCATGACGTCGTCAGCAGTGCGCTCACCGAAGCCGAGCGTCTTGGTGAGCAGGCGAGCGGTCGTGACCTCGAGGGTCCCCGCCTCGGCCGATCGCTGCACGAGGCTCGCCAGCTCCTGCGGCGTCCGTGCCCCGGAGAGCTCTTCCTGGGGCTCGATCCCGATGGCGCGCAGGAACGCGTTGGCGGAACCGTTGAGCACGAGGATGAGCGGCCTGGCCACCGTCGCGAAGACTCGGACGGGCAGCGCGACGACCTTCGCCGTCGTCAGGGGGGCCGAGATGCCGAGGAACTGCGGGAGCAGCTCGCCGAAGACCATCGAGAACGCGGTGGCCAGCACGAGGGCGAGGGAGCTGGAGATGGCCTCGACGGCTGGCTGTGCGAGCCCGAGGCTGCTGAGCGGGCCGGCCAGGAGGCGGCCGATGGACGGCTGGGCCAGGTAGCCGACCACCAGAGTCGTGATGGTGATGCCGACCTGGGCCGCTGACAGCTGGGTGGACAGCTGCTTGAGGGACTGGAGCACGATCCGGGCGTGGCCGTCCCCGGCGTCGATCGCCTTCTGGACGGTCGGCCGGTCGAGGGCGACGAGGGAGAACTCCGCAGCGACGAAGACGGCGGTGCCGCCGGTCAGGAGGATCCCCGCGAGCAGGAGCAGCCACTCCGTCACAGCGTCCTCACCGCATCCTCACCGCATCGTCAACGTGCCCTCACCGCGCCCACTATATGGACCCGTCGAGTCACTTGGAGCGGTGTGGTTGAGTTGGACGCACACCAGGAATCGCCCCTCGGGGCCTTGAAGGAGGCGTTGTGACAGCCGCGTCGGCCGCCACTCCAGCACAGCCCGCCGCCGGGGGCGCCAAGCCGTCCGCGGATCCGCAGCAGGGCCGGATCGAGGTCCGTGGACTGACGAAGAGGTTTGGTCGGTTCACGGCCGTCGACCGCCTCGATCTCGACGTCGTGCCCGGCCGGATCACGGGCTTCCTCGGCCCCAACGGCGCCGGCAAGACGACGACCCTGCGGATGCTCCTCGGGCTGATCCGTCCGACCGCCGGCACCGCAACCATCGAGGGGCGCCGCTACCACGACATCGCGAACCCGCTCACCGTCGTCGGGTCGGCGCTCGAGTCGACGAACTTCCACCCGGGGCGTACGGGGCGCAACCACCTGCTGACCCTGGCCGCCGCTGCCGGGATCCCGGCCAGTCGCGTCGACGAGCTGCTCGACCTCGTGGGCATCCCCGCTGCGGCGAGCAAGCGCGCAGGCGGCTACTCGATGGGCATGCGACAGCGACTTGGGCTCGCGGCCGCGCTGCTCGGAGACCCTCGAGTCATCATCCTCGACGAGCCCGCCAACGGCCTGGACCCCGACGGCATCCGGTGGCTGCGCGGGTTCCTGCGCCACCTCGCGTCGGAGGGCCGCACGCTGCTCATCTCGAGCCACATGCTGTCCGAGGTCGAGCAGACGGTCGACGACGTCGTCATCATCGCGAACGGCAAGAGGGTGGCACAGGGCACCATCGAGGAGCTCCGAGGCGAGCCGACCGCCTTCGTGCGCACCTCCGACCCCGACCGGCTGGCGAGCACCTTGGCCGGCAGGGGACTGAGCCTCAAGCGCACGGACGGCGGCATCCAGGTGACGACCGAGGACCTCGCCATGGTGGGAGACCTCGCGCACGCGGCGGACATCGCGATCCACGAGCTGCGCGCGGAGAAGACCCACCTCGAGGAGCTCTACTTCAACCTCACCGAGTCAGACCAACACCGCAACCGCAACCTCGGTGAAGCGGTCGCACCGCTCGGCCAGCTGCCCCCGCCGAGCGGGCCGCCCATCGACCCGAGCCTGCTCGCCGTCACCCCGGACGCTGCGCCACCGGACACGAGGGAGCCCGAGACGCAAGGACAGGAGGAGTCGCGGTGAGCAAGGCCGTCAGCTCGGAGTTCCGCAAGTTCTTCACCACGCGGCTGTGGTGGGGCATGCTCATCGCGATCGTCGTGGCCGGCGCCGCCTTCGCGGCCCTGTTCGCGTTCCTGTTCACCAGCGATGCCGTCATCGGCGAGGGCGGCCCCGGCCTCCCCACCTCCGACGCCGAGCTGGCCCGGACCACCTTCACGAGCGGCATCGGCGTCGGCTACCTGCTCACCCTGGCCATCGGGGTGATGACCGTCGGGGCCGAGTACCGCCACAAGACGATCACCGCCACCTTCCTGGCCGAGCCCAAGCGCAGCCGCGTCATGGTCGCCAAGACCATCCTGCTGCTGGCAGTCGGCGCCATGTACGGTCTCGCCTCGCTGACCGCATCGGTGGTCACCGGCGCGACGATCCTCTCGTCGCGCGGACACGAGCCGTTCGGAGACCCGGAGATCTGGCGGACCCTTGCCCTTTCCCTGCTCGTGCTGGGCCTCTGGGCGCTCATCGGGCTCGGGGTCGGCATCCTCATCCCCAACCAGGTCGCGGCCCTGCTCATCGCGGTCGGCGTCGCCTGGATCGTCGAGCCGATCATCGGAGCGGTCCTGCCGTTGACCGAGATCGGGGCAGACATCGCCCGCTACCTGCCGTCACAGGCGACGAACGCGACCCTGAACGTGCAGAACGTCAGCTTCGGCGGGACGGTGTCCGACCAGCTTGCCTGGTGGGCTGGGGCGCTCGTCCTCACCGGATACGCCGTGGTCATGGCGCTCATCGGCACCATCCGGACGGTCCGCGCCGACATCTCGTGACCGGGCCTCAGGCCCGGTCGACCCACAGATTTCCTTGTCCGTATGCCGCTGAGCCGGCTCCCGCTGTCGCCCTCCCTGCGCGTCTTTCGCCATTCAGACGTCTGTCGGGGCGCGATACGTTCGGGGCTAGGCTTGGCCTGTACTCCGCACGACGCACCCCAGGCAACGAAAGAGGCGCATTCGCGTGTCTGAACAGTCCACGTCCGGTGACCCGATGGCATCCTTCGGACCGAACGACTGGCTCGTAGACGAGCTGTATCAGCAGTACTTGACTGACAAGGACTCGGTGGACCGGGCTTGGTGGGCGTTCTTCGAGGGCTACAGTCCGCATGACGCCGACGGCCGCACGGCCGCGCCCCTCGGCAACGGTGCTCCCACGGGTCGTCCGTCAGCGCAGGCGCCTTCCACGACCGCCGCCAGCACGTCAGCCACCCCAACCGACACCCCAACCGACACCGCGTCAGCCACATCGACTGCCCCGTCGTCCGCCCAGCAGCCACCGGCTGCGCCTGCCCCCGCTCCGTCAGCGCCCAAGGCGAATGCCGCCCCGTCCGGCGGGTCCAGCCCCGCTCCGGCCCAGAGTGCTCCTGCGGCCCAGAAGGCGGCTGCCGCCTCGACCGCTGAGCCCGCCTCGCCGAAGCCCCGCGACATCCCGGCCGTCAAGGGGACCGGCCCCGTCAGCGAGCACGCCCTGACGCCGCTGCGCGGCGCACCGGCCCGCGTGGTCGCCAACATGGAGTCCTCGCTCGAGGTGCCCACGGCGACGAGTGTCCGCGCCGTCCCGGCGAAGCTGCTCATCGACAACCGCGTCGTCATCAACAACCACCTCGCCCGGTCGCGTGGCGGCAAGGTCAGCTTCACGCACATCGTCGGCTACGCCATGGTCAAGGCGCTCTCCGTCATTCCCGAGATGAACTACGGCTTCGCGGAGAAGGACGGCAAGCCTGCGCTCGTCCAACCGGCCCACGTCAACTTCGGACTCGCCATCGATCTGCAGAAGCCGGACGGCTCGCGCACCCTCGTCGTCCCATCGATCAAGTCGGCCGAGGAGATGGACTTCGTCCACTTCTGGACCGCTTATGAGGACATGGTCAAGAAGGCCCGCGGCAACAAGCTGACCGTCGAGGACTTTCAGGGCACGACCATCTCCCTGACCAACCCCGGTGGGATCGGCACCGTGCACTCGGTCCCCCGTCTCATGAAGGGGCAGGGCACGATCATCGGTGTCGGCGCCCTCGACTACCCGGCCGAGTGGCAGGGCGCGAGCACCGAGACGCTCAACCGCAACGCAGTGAGCAAGATCCTCACCCTCACGTCGACCTACGACCACCGGATCATCCAGGGCGCCGTCAGCGGCGAGTTCCTCCGGGTCCTGCAGGACCTGCTCCTCGGGGAGAACCGCTTCTACGACGAGATCTTCGAGTCGCTGCGCATCCCGTACGAGCCGGTCCGGTGGATCCGGGACATCGACTCGTCGCACGACGACGACATCAACAAGGTCGCTCGGGTGCAGGAGCTGATCCATGCGTACCGCGTGCGCGGCCACCTCATGGCCGACACGGACCCGCTCGAGTACAAGCAGCGGCGACACCACGACCTCGACGTCACGACGCACGGCCTGACGCTGTGGGACCTCGAGCGCACCTTCGCCACCGGCGGGTTCGGCGGGGCACCCTTCCTCAAGCTGCGGAAGATCCTCGGCATCCTGCGCGACTCGTACTGCCGGACCGTCGGCATCGAGTACATGCACATCCAGGACCCAGAGCAGCGCAAGTGGATCCAGGACAAGGTCGAGGTCGCTTACAAGAAGATCTCCCGCGAGGAGCAGCTGCGCATCATGCGGCGGCTCAACGCCGCCGAGGCCTTCGAGACGTTCCTCCAGACGAAGTTCGTCGGACAGAAGCGCTTCTCGCTCGAGGGCGGCGAGTCGGTCATCGCCCTGCTCGACCGCATCCTCTGCCGCGCCGCCGGCGACGACCTCGACGAGGTCTGCATCGGCATGCCGCACCGGGGGCGCCTCAACGTCCTCGCCAACATCGCCGGCAAGTCCTACGGCCAGATCTTCCGTGAGTTCGAGGGCAAGCAGGACCCGCAGTCGGTCCAGGGCTCCGGCGACGTCAAGTACCACCTCGGCACCGAGGGCGAGTTCTCCTCAGAGGACGGCAAGAAGACCAAGGTCTACCTCGCTGCCAACCCGTCGCACCTCGAGGCGGTCAACCCGGTGCTGGAGGGCATCGTTCGCGCCAAGCAGGACCGGCTCAACCTGGCCGGCGAGTCCTTCACCGTCCTCCCCGTCCTGATGCATGGCGACGCAGCCTTCGCGGGCCAGGGAGTCGTGGCAGAGACGCTCAACCTGTCGCAGCTGCGCGGCTATCGGACTGGCGGCACGATCCACATCGTCATCAACAACCAGGTCGGCTTCACGACCTCACCGAGCTCGTCGCGGTCCTCGGTGTACTCGACTGACGTGGCGCGAATGATCCAGGCGCCGATCTTCCACGTCAATGGTGACGATCCCGAGGCGTGCGTGCGCATCGCCGAGCTCGCCTACGACTTCCGGCAGGAGTTCAACAAGGACGTCGTCATCGACCTCGTCTGCTACCGCCGGCGTGGGCACAACGAGGGCGACGACCCCTCGATGACCCAGCCGCTGATGTACCACCTCATCGAGGCGAAGCGCTCGGTCCGCAAGCTGTACACGGAGTCCCTCATCGGACGCGGCGACATCAGCGTCGAGGATGCCGAGGCTGCCCTCCGCGACTACCAGCAGCAGCTCGAGCGCGTCTTCATCGAGACACGCGAGGCGGCGAAGGCGGCCGAGCAGGAGCGACGGCCCGCCGATCCGGACACCGAGGTGCCCGACAATGCCGGCCTCGAGAAGCCCACGGCGCAGGTCCTCGACGACCGAGCCACGCATCGCTCCTCGACCAAGACCGGAGTCCCGGGGGAGCAGATCGTGCAGATCGGCGAAACCTTCGGCAAGCCGCCGGTTGGCTTCACGATCCACCCGAAGCTCAAGCAGCTGACGGACCGACGGGTCCAGATGGTCCACGAGGGCGGCATCGACTGGCCGATGGCCGAGCTGCTCGCCTTCGGCACCCTTCTCAAGGAGGGGACGCCGATCCGCCTCGCGGGTCAGGACAGCCGCCGCGGTACCTTCGTCCAGCGCCACGCCGTCCTCATCGACAAGAACTCGGGCGAGGAGTGGACACCGCTGCTCTACCTCGGCGAGGGGCAGGCGCGATTCTGGGTCTACGACTCGCTCCTGTCGGAGTACGCAGCCATGGGGTTCGAGTACGGGTACTCCGTCGAGCGGCCCGACGCCCTCGTCCTCTGGGAGGCCCAGTTCGGCGACTTCGCCAACGGCGGCCAGACCATCGTCGACGAGTTCATCAGCAGCTCCGAGCAGAAGTGGGGCCAGCGCAGCTCGGTCGTCCTGCTCCTCCCGCACGGCTACGAGGGCCAAGGCCCGGACCACAGCTCGGCACGGATCGAGCGCTACCTGCAGCTGTGCGCCGAGAACAACATGACCGTCGCCTTCCCGTCGACCGCGGCGAGCTACTTCCACCTGCTCCGGCGCCAGGCCTACGCCCGCCCGCGCACACCGCTCATCGTCTTCACCCCGAAGTCGATGCTGCGGAGCAAGGCCGCGGCCAGCCCCGTCGAGGCCTTCACCCAGGGTGGCTTCCAGCCCGTGCTGGCCGACCACGAAGGCGTCACGCAGAAGGTCGACCGCGTCCTCTTCGCCTCGGGCAAGGTCGTGCACGAGCTGGACGCCGAGCGATCGAAGCGCGAGGACACGTCGACCGCCATCATCCGTGTCGAGCAGCTCTACCCCATTCCGCTCCAGGAGATCCGGGAGGCGGCATCCCGCTACCCCGATGCGGAGCTGGTGTGGGTCCAGGACGAGCCACGCAACCAGGGCGCCTGGCCGCTCATGGCTCAGTGGCTCCACGAGGACCTGTCCGACCTCGGCGAGACCCGACCGTGGCGCGTCATCGCCCGCAAGGCCTCTGCCTCGCCCGCGACCGGCTCGACGAAGAAGCACGCCATCGAGCAGGCGGAAATCATGGACCGCGCCTTCACCCGCTGACCCGCTGGCGCTCCCTGTCCCCGACCGAGCCCGGCCGATCGGACCTCGTGCCCGGCACCCACCGCGCTTCTGTGGCGGTAGGTGCCGGGCACCCGTCGTCTGAGGACTGCAGGGCCCGCGGACGAGCCTTGGGCAGGGGACGAGCCCAGCGGCATACGGCATCTGTGCGTCTCAGCGCACTCCGCCGAGCCTCCATGGCGTGGCGAACCCCACGCGATACCCTCCAACCGTGTACTTCACCGACCGCGGCATCGAGGAGCTCGCCAGCCGGCGCGGCGCGGAGGCGGTGAGCCTGGACTGGCTCGCCGAGCAGCTGAGAACGTTCGTCGACCTCAACCCCGAGTTCGAGGTCCCCATCGACCGTCTGGCGACCTGGTTGGCGCGACTCGACGACGACGAGGACTGACCCACGTGACCGACTCCTCGCACGATCCGGATCGCCCGACCTTCGGCACGGGACCGGCTTACCCCTCTTCGCACACCCGGTTCGACGATGGTGCTGGCACGCGGCAGGCGGCGAGCGCCTCCCCTGCCCGCTTGAGCGAGCCCGGCGCCCGCGTCGCCGCGGCGAGTGAAGAGCCGGCCCCGGGCGAGCCGTCCATCCCGGAGCCGTACTTCTCCCCCACTGCCGAGTTCACCGTCGCCGGCGGCGTCCGCGACGTCGGCATGGTCTTCGTCGGCGCCTCGACGACAGCAGGCTACGGGGACCCGAAGGGCCTCGGCTGGGTCGGCCGGGTCGTGGCACGGACGCAGCACCCCGACCTCGATCTCACCGCCTACAACCTGGGGATCCGAGGGAGCACCTCTGGTGACGTCGTTGCCCGCTGGGCTGGTGAGGCGCACCCACGGTGGAAGGGCCGGTCCGAGCGGCGCCTGGTCCTGTCCTTCGGCACGGCCGACATCCGGAGCGGCATGACGATGGCGCGGTCCCGTCTCAATCTCGCCAACGTCATCGACGAGGCGACCAACGCGGGGATCGGCGTCTTCGTCGTCGGCCTGACCCCGTCCCTGGACGCGGAGCTCAACCGGCGTATCGAGGCCCTGGCCGAGGCGCAGGCGGACGTCTGCGCCCGCCGAGGCATCACCTATGTCGACTGCTTCCGCCCACTGGCCAGCCATGACCAGTGGATGGCAGATCTCGCTGCGAGCCCCGACCGCGCGCACCCCGGGCAGGCGGGTTACGGACTCATCGCTTGGCTCGTGCTGCACAACGGGTGGAACGACTGGATCGGGATCACCTGAGCGATCCCCAGCCGGTCATTCCATCCCGAGGTCCCGTCAGTCCGCCGAGCCCGGCTCGACCAACCGGTGGGCTGGCGACGCCAGCGCGGCCACGATGCTCGCGACGGCCAGAGCCGCGATGCCCGCCGCGATGAGGGTCTGGTCGGAGTCACGGAGCGACCAGGCGACCGGGAGCAGGAGGACGTTCCACACCAGGGTCGGTGTCCGTGGCCACCGCTGTCCCCGCAGCCAGGCCCGAGCCACGACCAGGAGCGCCACGCCGAAGATGACAATCAGGGCCGCCGACGTCAGCGCCGTGGTCAGCGAGTCCTCGGCGCCCAGCGCGATCTCGTAGACGTAGAAGCCGGCGAAGGCGAGCAGGATGAGGCCTTCGACGACGGTGAGCAGGCCCGCGATGAGCGCAGCACGCGAAGGCCTCGTGGGGGCGGCGGCGGAGCTCGTGGGGTCGATCGGGTGCATCGGCTCGGTCACCCGGCCGAGCCTAGTGCGCGCAGGATCACACCTGCCGGGCGGGACATCGACGGAGAGTGGGTCTGGATCTGAACGCGAACTGCAAGTAAGATCGCCTCTTGGTGTGATCTGCGCCCAAAGCCTTGCCCACGGCATGGCCCCTCAGCACACTGGTTGACACCGACGGGTGACGACGAGCGACGCGTACGGAACATTTTCGTGCGCGTCTCCGTTGGTCAGGGGAGCGTTTGCCCCGGTTACCCCGAGGTTCCACGAGTAATGGCTCCGACAACGACGCTGGCGCCGAGAACCGCACCACCACTCAGCCACGTGTGGTGCCGAACGACATGATGAAGGAGCACGAGACTTATGGATTGGCGCGACCGCGCTGCCTGTCTGGATGCCGACCCCGAGCTGTTCTTCCCCATCGGAAACACCGGTCCCGCCATCCTCCAGATCGAGGAGGCCAAGGCCGTGTGCCGGACCTGCCCAGTCATCGACACCTGCCTCAAGTGGGCCCTCGAGACCGGGCAGGACGCCGGGGTCTGGGGTGGCCTGAGCGAGGATGAGCGCCGCGCGCTCAAGCGCCGTAATGCGAGGGCTCGCCGCGCCGGCTGACCCTCGCGAGACCATCGCCCCCGGAGCCCGGTGCCCCTAGGACACCGGGCTTTGCTGTTCTCCCCGTACAGGTCGAGTTCAGGTCAGCGGGCGCAGGCTCGCCGTGAACCGGGCGCGCGTACCACGAGGTGTGGCCGGCTCCCACGCGATCCTCCCCTGCAGGTCCGCAATCAGCGACTGCACGATCTGCGTGCCCAGACCAGAGCCGGGTGGCCGTTCTGGGTTGATCCCCCTGCCGTCGTCCTCGACCGACACGACGAGCATCGGCCGGCCGTGTTCGTCGCTCAGTCGCTCGACGAGGACGCGGATCTCTCCCCCGCGGACGCCGAGGCCGTGCTCGATGGCGTTCTGGACCAGCTCGCTCACGATCATGGCGAGCGCGGTCGCGTCCTCGGGGCGGAGCCTGCCGAAGGATCCCTCGAGCGTCGTGGTGATCGGCGCGCCGTTGGAGGAGACGTCGACGATGGCCTGAAGGCCGCGTTTGACGATGGCATCGAAGTCCACCGACTCGTCGAAGCCCTGGCTCAGCTGGTCATGCACCATGGCGATCGTCCCGACGCGCCGCTCGGCCTCCTCGAGCGCCGTCCTGGCCTCCCCCTCCGGGACCCGACGCGCCTGGAGCCGGAGCAGTGCAGCCACCGACTGGAGGTTGTTCTTGACGCGATGGTGGATCTCCCGGATCGTCGCTTCCTTCGTCATGAGCTCGCGCTCGCGACGCCGCAGCTCTCCGACGTCGCGCAGGAGCACCAGCGCGCCGAAGCGCTGGCCCGCTTCGGTCAGCGGGATGGCCCGCATCGAGACCGTCGTGCCGGCGCCGCTCACTTCGGTGCGCCATGGCTGGCGCCCGGTGACGACGAGCGGCAGCCCCTCGTCGACCGGGTAGGACTTCCGGATGTTCTCCGTGACGACCTGGGCCAGGCTGGCGCCGACGACCTCCCCGAGATGTCCCAGCCGGTGCAAGGCGGACACGGCGTTGGGGCTCGCGTAGGTGACGATGCCGTCGATGTCGAGACGGATGACACCGTCTCCCACTCGCGGAGCTCCTCGGCGCAGCCCGGTGGGAGCGGTGCTGTGGGGGAACTCGCCGGCCGAGACCATGCGACACAGCGCGTCAGCCGTCGCCAGGTAGGTGATCTCGAGACGGCTCGGCGTGCGCGTCGTCCAGAGGTTGGTGTGGCGGGTGACGATCGCGACCACCCTGCCCTCGCGGACGACGGGGATGTACTCCTCGCGGACTGACTGGTGCCCGTTGTCGCCCGGCACCTCCACCTGCCGCACCCGCAGGATGCGCTGCTCGGCTGCCGCCTCGTCCAGCAGCGGGCCGACGTGGTCGTCATTGGCCGTCCGGCCAACCTGGTCGTCGATGAAGACGAGGTGCCCGGTCGTCGGCCGCACGTGCGCGACTGCCTGCCAAGGCCCGTCCGTGCCGCTGGGCGGGCGCACCCAGAGGACGAGGTCAGCGAAGGACAGATCGGCAATCAGCTGCCAGTCGCCAACGAGCAGGTGCAGCCACTCGACCTCGGCGTCGCCGAGAGCCGTCCGGCTGCGCAGGAGCTCACTCAGTGTTGCCACATCGTGAGCCTATGCGTCGTCGCAAGGGACCACGCGGACAGGCGATGTGGACAGACCATGCCGTATGGCGCTGGGCTCGGTCCGTCTCCATCCTCCCTCTCCGGGGATTGAGGACGGAGACGGGACCTCGCGTCTCAGCTGGCCGAGCGGGACGACTTGCTGCGCCTGGGGCCGGCCTGAGCGGCAGTCTTGCCCGAGTTGGCCTGCTTGGCGCCCACGGACGTCGAGGTGACCGGCCGGGCCGGTTGGGCCGGCTGGGCCGGTTCGGCTGACCGAGCGCGCTTCGCGGCCGCCTTGGTGGGTGGCGACGTCGGGCTCTTGGCAGTCCTGCCCTTGGCTTTCGTCGCCGTGGTCCTCGTGCTCGCTCGCGACTTCGCGGCAGGGGGACCGTCAGGTGACGGCCCGGTGGCAGGTGTCCGGCTCACCTCGCCCACGGTGGATGACGCGGGCTTCGTCACGGTGCGCAGGGTGCGGAGCGCGACCGACAGTGCGGCAATACCCGCGTAGGACATTCGCTCGATCCCACCGAGGGCCGCCTGGGCCCGCTCGAGCGAGTCGGCGTTGATGTCGGACCACTGGGCGAGCCGGTCGGCGGCCGCGCTCCCGGGCTCGCTCACCTCGAGGACCGAGCGTGTCAGCACATCGAGGACCGCGTACAGGTCGTCTCGCAGCGCGCCCCGGGCCATCGCGTCCCAACGGTTGTCGCGCGGCAGCGAGGAGACCCTGGTGAGCATCGCGTCGATGGAGAAGGTGTTCGACGTGAGGAAGTAGACCTCGGCGACCTGGTCGAGCCGCTCTCCGCTGTCCGCGGCGATCTCGATGCAGTCGAGCAGCGAGTACGAGTCCAGCAACGACGCTGCGGAGAGCGCGAGGTCACCGGGGATCCCCTTGCCCTCGAAGTCGCGCGCCCGCGAGAGCAACCGAGCCTGCTCCCGTCCCTGCAGCAGCTCCGGGATCCGACCGGCTTGGGCCGCGATGCCCGGACGGAACCGGGCTACCTCGGCGGCGATGTCCAGAGTGGCCGGACGAGTCGTCAGGAACCAGCGGACCGCCCGGTCGAGGAGTCGGCGGAACTCCAGGTAGAGGCTCGTCTGGGCCGCGGTGCTGACGACGTTGTCCGTCGCCTCGACCCGGGCCACGTAGCCGGCGAGATCGAAGATCTCGCGGCACACGATGTAGGCGCGGGACACCTGCTCGGGTGACGCACCGGTCTCCTCGGCCGCACGATATGCGAACGTGATGCCGCCCCGGTTGACCACGCTGTTGGCCACCGAGTTCGTGATGATCTCGCGGCGGAGGGCGTGGGACTCGATCTGCTCGGCGAACTTGCGTCGCAACGGCTTGGGGAAGTACTCCGCCAGCGTGCTGGCGAACCAAGGGTCATCCGGCAGGGACGAGTTGATCAGGTGGTCCTTGAGATACAGCTTGGAGTACGCGACGAGCACGGCGAACTCCGGTGACGTCAGCCCCTTGCCGTCCTTTTGGCGACGCGCGATCTCGGCCTCGCTCGGCAGGAACTCCAGGGTCCGGTCGAGGTCGCCGTGCTCCTCGAGGAACTGGATCAGCCGCCCGTGGACCGGGAGCATCGCGTGCTGCTGGGCCCGAGCGTTGCCCAGCAGCACGTTCTGCTCGTAGTTGTCACGCAGGACCTGCTGGGCCACCTCGTCGGTCATCGACGCGAGCAGGGCGTTGCGCCGCTTCATGGTCAGCTCGCCGGAGCGGGTCAGCTCCGTGAGCAGGATCTTGATGTTCACCTCGTGGTCGGACGTGTCGACCCCGGCGCTGTTGTCGATGGCATCGGTATTGATCCTGACGCCCGCCAGCGCAGCCTCGATCCGGCCGAGCTGGCTGGCTCCGAGGTTGCCGCCCTCGCCGACGACCTTGCAGCGCAGACTTCCGCCGTTGACTCGGATTGCATCGTTGGCCCGATCGCCGATCTCGGAATTCGACTCCCCGCTGGCCTTGATGTAGGTGCCGATGCCACCGTTCCAGAGCAGGTCGACCGGGGCGAGGAGGATGGCCTTCATCAGCTCCGCCGGGGTCAGGCTCTTGGTGCCGGAGCGCAGGCCCAGGGCCTGGACCATCTCACTGGTGATGGGCACGGACTTGAGGGACCGGTCGAACACGCCCCCGCCGGTCGAGATGAGGGAACGGTCATAGTCGGCCCATGACGAGCCGGGTAGCTCGAAGAGCCGGCGACGCTCGGCGTACGAGGTGGCGGCGACTGGGTTCGGATCGATGAAGACGTGCCGGTGATCGAAGGCAGCGACGAGCCGGATGTGCTCGGACAGGAGCATCCCGTTGCCGAAGACGTCACCACTCATGTCACCCACACCGACGACGGTGAAGGGCTCGCTCTGGGTGTCGACGTCCATCTCCCGGAAGTGCCGCTTGACCGATTCCCAGGCCCCGCGGGCGGTGATGCCCATGCCCTTGTGGTCGTATCCGGCTGATCCTCCGGAGGCGAAGGCGTCGTCGAGCCAGAACCCGTAGTCGGCCGAGATGCCGTTGGCGATGTCGGAGAACTTCGCCGTGCCCTTGTCCGCGGCGACGACGAGGTACGTGTCGTCGCCGTCGTGGCGCACCACGCGAGCAGGCGGCACGACCGCTCCCGACACGAGATTGTCCGTGACGTCCAGCAGGCCGGAGATGAACAGCTTGTAGGAGGCGACGCCTTCGTCGAGCCAGGCCCGACGGTCGACCGCAGGGTTGGGCAGTTGCTTGGCGTAGAACCCGCCCTTCGACCCGGTCGGCACGATGACGGCGTTCTTGACCATCTGCGCCTTGACGAGGCCGAGGACCTCGGTGCGGAAGTCCTCACGTCGATCCGACCAGCGCAGTCCGCCACGCGCCACCTTGCCGAACCGCAGGTGCACGCCCTCGACGCGCGGGCTGTAGACCCAGATCTCGAACATCGGACGTGGGGCGGGCAGGTCCGGGACCTTCTTCGGGTCGAGTTTGAGCGACACGTAGGGCTTGGGCCTGCCGTCCTCGGTCACCTGGTAGAAGTTCGTCCTCAGGCTGGCGCGGATGACACCCAGGAAGGCCCGGATGATCCGGTCCTGGTCGAGACTCGCCACGTCGTCCAGCGCTTCGTGGATCCGTGCGACGAGCCGCTTGGACCGGGCCGCCCGCTTCTCCTTGCCGGCCGCCGTGTCAGGGAAGAGGTCCGGGTCGAAGCGGGCCTCGAAGAGCTCGACCAGGCTGCGCGCGATTCCGGTGTGGGCCACCAGTGCGGACTGAACGTAGTCCTGCGAGAACGTCGATGCCGACTGCCGCAGGTACTTCGCGACGGTGCGCAGGATGACAACCTGACGCGACGTCAGTCCGGCGACGAGGACCAGGGCGTTGAACCCGTCGGACTCGATCTCTCCCTGCCAGACGGCTCGGAAGGCCTCCTCGAACCGGCTCCGCACGTCGTCCGCGGCCGTCCCCCGGGCCCAGTGCTCGGCCTCGACCCGCAGGCCGAAGTCGAAGATGTGCAGCTCGCCACCGTCTGGTCCCACGAACTGGTACGGCCGCTCATCGGTCACCTCAACGCCCAGGTGGGTGAACAGTGGCAGCACCTGGGTCAGGGACAGGTCCCCACGCCGATACAGCTTGAAGCGGCGCTCGCCGGGATCGTCCGACTGGGGGTCCTGGTAGAGGTGGAGCGCTGTCGCCGACGGTGAGCCGTCAAGTGCCTCGATCCGGTCCAGGTCCGCGGCAGCGATCTCGACACCGAAGTCCTCCTTGTACGCCTCGGGGAGCGCCTTCGCGTAGGCGGCCATCGCTCGTGCCGCGCCCTCGGCGCCCCGCCGACGGCCGAGCTCCTCGACAAGGTCCTCGTCCCACGTCCGCGTTGCGTCGACGATGCGTTGCTCGACAGCTGCCGCGTCGACCTCGGGGATGTCGACACCCAACGGCACCCGGACGACGAAGTGGAGACGGGCCAGGGTCGACTCGCTGACCCGGGTGGTGTAGTCGATGGACTCGCCGCCGAACGCCTCGAGCAGAATGGCCTGGATCTTCAGTCGGACCGTCGTGTTGTAGCGGTCTCGCGGCAGGTAGACCAGACAGGACATGAACCGCCCGAACTCGTCCGGTCGCAGGAAGAGCTTGGTCTTGCGACGCTCCTGGATGTGGAGCACCCTCGTCGCAACTTCGGCCAGGTGCGCCGCGCTCGTCTGGAAGAGCTCATCACGCGGGTAGGTCTCCAGGATCTGGAGGATGTCCTTGCCCGAATGGCTGTCCGCGGTGAGCCCGGTCAGCCGCAGCACGTCCTGGGCCCGAACGTCGAGCAACGGGATGTCGTGGATCGAGTCGTTGTACGCCCCCGAGGCGTAGAGCCCGAGGAACCGCTGCTCCCCCACGCACTCGCCCCGGGCGTCGAACTTCTTGATGGAGATGTAGTCCAGGTACACGTCCCGGTGGACGGTGGACCGTGAGTTGGCCTTGGTGATGATCAGCAGGGTCGAGTCGCGAGCGGCCCGACTCGCGGCCGGTGTGAGGACCACTCCGGTGCCCGCTTGCGGCCGGTCGTAGCGAAGGAGGCCGAGCCCGGTGCCCGGCACTTGCCGCGAGATGTCCTTGCCGTCCTCGTGAGTGAGGGAGTACTCCCGGTAACCGAGGAAGGTGAAGTTGTTGTGCGAGAGCCACTCGAGGAAACGACTGGCCTCACGCGCCTCGTGCGGGCTGGTTCCCGGCGGTGTCGCGGCCTTGAGGTCGCTCGCGATGGTGAGGGCGTGGGCGCGCATCTTGGGCCAGTCCTCGACCGCGTCCCTGACGTTGTCGAGCACATGACGCAACCGTGCCTCCACCTCTGGGATGGCGGCGTCGGGCAACCGGTCGATCTCGAGGTGCATCCAGGACTCCTGGACGAGCGCGACGTCGTCCGGCACGGGGGTGGCGCGATCCGTCAGCACCTCGACCAGCTCACCCGTCACGGTCCGCGTGACGTTCATCTGGGGATGGACGATGCTGCGCACGCCCCGGTCGAATCCACCGAGCGCGGAGACCACCGAGTCGACGAGGAAGGGCATGTCGTCGACGACGATGTCGACACTGGTGGACGTCGCCTCCTTGCCGTTGGCCCCGACGTCCAGGTTGGCCACTCGGATGTTGGAGGTGCCAACGGGGCGCGACTGCGCGAACTCCCTGTGCCGCAAGGCGGTTGCTGCGAGCTCCGTGGGATCCCGGGCGATCAGCTCCTCGGTGGCGACCAGGTGGTAGTACGCCTTGAGGAAGGAATCGGGGGCCGGCCGAGGCGCCGTCCTGGCCTTGGCCTTTCCCTTCGTGGTGGTCGCGCTCAACGCCGCTGCCGCGGCCTGGAGGACGTCGATCCGGGACTGTTCGAGTGGCGCAGACATGCGATGCTCTTGTTCCTCGTCATGGGCTGGTGCGTGCCACACCGTCGTGGCGCGCATCTCACGATGTGAGCCTATCTCCGTTCGCCGGGCGCCCCGAACAGGCCCACCGGACCGGTGGAGAACCACCGCGGCATGCCCGGCCCAGTCAATAGGGTGGTCCCATGACGGGGTACGGGACCGATGCCGCGACCGCGGATGGGCCGGTCGATCCGGCGACCCTGCGCGCGCTGACGCGTGCCCGGCGCGTCACCCGAGACCTCGCCGACGACCTGCTGACCCATCTGCCGGATCTCGGCGACATCGGCACCCAGCGCCAGCTGGACACCTGGGTCGAGCAGGCAGCAGACACGCTGCGGGCGTTGTCCGATGCCATCGAGGAGAGGCTGCTCGACGTGACCAGGCCCCAGCCCACTGACGATCCACGCATCCACCGCAGTCCGACCGCCTCGCTGGCGCGTCCGTGGCCTCCCGGTGCATCCGGCGGGCCTGACCCGGACCGATCATGATGGGGTTGGGAGATCCTGGCTCGACGTCGGCGCTCGGCGGAGCCCTTCGCCAGCAGGCCATCACCCTCACCGACCTCGTCGTCGACCTCACGGAGGCGGCAGAGCGCGCGAGACGCAGTGGACGGATGGACCTCTCGGTCCGAGAGCGCGAGCTGCTGAGCAGCACCGCGCGTCAGCTCGACGCAGTCGGAGCGGCCCTCCAGTCGTTCACCGCCACGGTGCTGGCCGGTGCGGCTCGCATCCGGGCGTTGGCCGACAATGCCGCCCGGAGCGACCTGGTGATCGAGGGCAGCGTCGTCGTCGAGGCCCGGGGGCCGAGCCGGGTCGATCCGGTGGACCGACTGCGAGAACGGGAGCGGCTGCAGGAACTGCTCAACCGAGTCAGTGCCGCAGAGGGGAAGGAACTCGCCCGCATAGCCCGCGAGCTCGGCCGCTCCGGTCCTGCACTCGCGGCCTTGAGCGAGCGGGCGCGCCTCGGGTCCTGACCGGCTCGCCACCTCGCCGCCTCACGGTTGCTCTAGCGTTGGCTCATGCGGATCACTGAGACGGTCACCTACCACGCGCCGGTGGAGGTTGTGTACGCGATGAAGACCAACCCCGAGTTCCAGGAGCGCAAGTGTGCCGACTCGGGGGCACTTCAGCACGATGTGGCCGTGCGGCAGAACGGCGCCGGTGCACTCGTCCGGACCCGGCGTGATCTGTCCACCGATGGCCTGCCGGACTTCGTCAAGTCGATTGTCGGAGCGCGACTCTCCATCACCGAGACGTACCAGTGGGACGCGCCGCGAGCCGACGGCTCACGAGAGGGCACCCTCACGGTCGAGGCCGCCGGAGCCCCTGTGGCCATGCGGGGCACCGTCCACCTCGAGCCGGTCCAGCAAGGCACCAACCTCAACATCAGCGGCGATCTCAAGGCGCACATTCCACTCATCGGCGGACGGATCGAGAAGGCCGCCGCCCCCGCCTTCATCAAGGCGCTCCGCAGCGAGCACGAGACCGGCCGCCGCTGGCTCGCCGAGGGCGCCTGACAGTTGGGGGCTGCGGCCGAGGCTGGTTCTCCCAGTCAGCGCATGTGCGGGTAGATGTGGTTCGTCGGCGGCACGAACGTCTCCTTGATCGAGCGCACGCTCGTCCAGCGAAGCAGGTTCTGGGCCGCGCCGGCCTTGTCGTTCGTCCCCGAGGCGCGCCCACCGCCGAAGGGCTGTTGCCCCACAACCGCTCCCGTCGGCTTGTCGTTGATGTAGAAGTTGCCGGCCGCGAAGCGCAGGCGGTCGGTGGCCTCCGCGATCGCGCGACGGTCCTGGGCGATGATCGAGCCGGTCAGGCCATACGGGGAGAACCGCTCCATCTGGTCCAGCGCGCCGTCGTAGTCGCCGTCCTCGTAGACGTGGACCGACAGGATCGGCCCGAAGTACTCGGTGCGGAACGACTCGTCCGTGGCGTTGCTGATCTCGAGGATCGTCGGGCGGATGAAGTACCCGACCGAGTCGTCGTACGTGCCACCGGCGAGGACCTCGATGCCGTTGGTCGCGCGGGCCCGGTCGATCGCCTCCTTGTGCTTGGCGTACGCGCGCTCGTCGATGACGGCCCCCATGAAGTTCGACAGGTCGGTGACGTCGCCCTGCGCCAGCCCGTTGGTCAGGTCGATCATCTCGTCGCGGACCTGCTTCCACACCGTCGCGGGCACGTAGGCGCGCGACGCCGCTGAGCACTTCTGTCCCTGGTACTCGAACGCACCGCGGATCATCGCGGTCCGCAGCACCGCCGGGTCTGCGGAGGGGTGCGCCACGATGAAGTCCTTGCCGCCCGTCTCGCCGACGAGTCGGGGGTAGGTGCGGTAGCGGTCGAGGTTGGTCCCGACCTCCTTCCAGAGGTGCTTGAACGTCGGCGTCGAGCCGGTGAAATGGATGCCGGCGAGGTCCTCGTCGGTGAGGGCGACCTTGGAGACCTCCGCTCCGTGACCGGTCACCATGTTGATGACCCCGGGTGGCAGGCCGGCCGCCTCGAGCAGCTCCATGATGAGGCTGGCGGCGCGCTGCTGGGTCACGGCGGGCTTCCACACGACGGTGTTGCCCATCAGGGCCGGAGCGGTCGGGAGGTTGCCCGCGATGGCGGTGAAGTTGAACGGCGTGATCGCGTAGACGAAGCCTTCGAGCGACCGGTAGTCCGAGCGGTTCCAGACACCCTTGCTGTTCAGCGGCGGCTGCTGCTCGAGGATCTGGCGCGCGAAGTGGACGTTGATCCGCCAGAAGTCGATGAGCTCGCAGGCCGCGTCGATCTCGGCCTGGTAGGCCGTCTTGCTCTGGCCGAGCATGGTTGCCGCGTTGAGGCGGGCGCGCCACGGCCCAGAGAGGAGCTCGGCCGCCTTGAGCAGGACGGCAGCGCGGTCGTCGAACGTGAGGGCGCGCCACTCGGGCGCCGCCGCCTTCGCCGCCTCGACGGCCTTCGCGCCGTCGTCGGTCGTCGCGTTGCGCATCGTGCCGAGGACCTTGGCGTGGGCGTGCGGCTGTCGCACGGCGATCTCGTCGCCGGGGCCCATGACGCGCTCTCCACCGATGACATGGGGCAGGTCGACCTGGGTCGAGCCGAGCTCGGCCAATGCGGCCTCGAGCGCGGCGCGTTCCGGCGAACCGGGCGCGTAGTCGAGCACCGGTTCGTTGACGGGTGCTGGCACGTGGGTCACTGCGTCCATCGAGACTCCTGCTCTGCTGTGCGCCGGCTCCGTGGCACGGCGATGGGGTGGTCGCTTCGTGGGCGACCACCCCATCGTTCCACGGTCCGCTCGGGAGGAGCAGGTGTGTGTTCAGCGCAGGACCGGGATGCCCCAGGGATAGCGGTACAGCTGGCCTCGGCTCGCCAGGATCGCGCCCCTGACGTGGCAGTAGATGCTGGCGGCGAAGGCGATGATCCAGAGGATGATGGCGATCGGGATGCCGATGAGGGTGATGAAGAAGATCCAGCCGACGATGGTCATGGCCCAGATCAGCAGGTTGAAGTTGAAGGCGCCCGCGGCGGACTGCCGGACGAAGGCGCTCTTGTCCTTGTAGATGGCCCAGATGAGCAGCGGGCCGAGGAAGGAGAGCCAGCCGACGGAGAGGACGGCGGCGACGATGGTCGAGATGTGGCCGAGGACCGCCCCGGTGCGCTCGTCGTCGTGGACGGCAACCGTGTCGCGGGAGGGATCAGGTTGGTACGGGTAGCTCATACGCCCAGTCTGTGGGGAGGGGCTCACCCCCGCCATGGAGGACGACCCTGACCACACCCTGATCGCTCCCCGACCTCCGTTCCGATCGTCGATGACGCCGTATGCCGCTGTGCTTGCCTGCGCTCAGAGCCCCCTCACGCCCGGGTCGGGTTCGCGGACAGGCGGGGCTCCTCAGGCTCGCGGGGAGACCTTTACGTCGTCGCCGAGCGCATAGACAGCGCTGGTGGGATCGGCCAGGTCGAGGACCTCCAGGAGGGTGCGAACCATGGCGCGGTGCCCCCGGGGGCCGGGATGGACCGCGTCGTCAAGCCAGCCGTCCGGCGCAATGTCGTCGCCGGCTTCCTTCGCGACGCGAGACCATGCATCGGCGTGGTCCACGAGGACGACACCAAGCCCCTCGGCCACGTCCCGAACCGTCGCGGCGTACTGCGCCATCAGGTCAGGGGTCCGTGCACCCTCGGCGCGCACCGGGGGCGGGGTCTGGAGAACCACGGTGGCACCGACGTCCCGGCCCCGCTGGATGATCTGGTCGAGCCGGAAGCGGAAGCCACGCACACCTTCCTCGTCGTCGGTCATGTCATTGGTGCCGAACATGACGAAGAGAACGTCAGGGGCGAACCGTCCTGCCCGCCAGTGAAACTCAGCGAGAAGGTCTTGGGTCGTGCTGCCAGACACGCCGGAGTTGATGACTGCGTCGCCGCGTCGGTCGAGCTCGCCCCGCACCCGCTCGGCGAAGAGCTCCACATAGTTGCGCCAGCCGTGCGTGTGCGCGACGCCCTGCGTGATGCTGTCCCCGATGAAGGTCCACGTCACCGGCGGGCCGGCCAGCACCGCGCGGAGGCGGTCGGCGTCCCGACGGACGTATTCGTCAGCGGTGAAGTCCATGACCGCACGGTAACAAGGTGAACGGAGCGTTGCCGCCGCCGCGTTCACTGGCTGGAACGGCCGGCTCAGGCCACGCTGCTCTCCCGCGGCTCGAACTGGGGCAACGGCAGGGGCACGTCGCCTGCGTGGAGCGAGGGCTCGACCGGCAGCCGGGCGGCGAAACGGGCCACAGTGCCGCCGACAGCAGCGTCCGCGAGAACACGACGGTGCCCCAGGCCAACGGTCGAGTAGAGCTCGGCGCCAGGCCAGCCCGAGACGAGGCGAGCCGAGGGCTCGTGCGGAGTTTCCCGATCACCCAGGTCGTGGATGACGAGCAGCTCAGGCCGCGACTCGAGCTGCTCGCTGAGCCGGGACACGACCAGGTCCGTCACCGCGTAGCCCGTGCGCTGCTCGGCGCGGGTGATGAGACGTCGCTCCGTCCGCCGGCCGAAGCGCAGCTGGGAGCGGAACCGTGCGAGGAAGTCCGGCACTCCTTCGACCGGGGCGATGAGCACGAGTCGTTCGGTGGCGAGCCATCCGTCACGAAGCGCGAGAAGTGCAGCGAGCGCACCCATGGAGTGGGCCACGACGGCACGGGCGGGGCCGAACCTTGCAGCGACCGCGTCGAGTGAGCGGCCGAGCTCGACGGCATCACTCGATCCCGATCCGTGCACTCCCGCGTCCGAGCGTCCATGACTCAGGCCGTCGAACGCGACGACCTTGAGACCCTGTGCAAGCAGGTGTCGGACCAGGGGGCCCAGCTGCTCCGCGTGTCCACTCCATCCGTGGACGAGGTAGACGACCGGGCCCTCCCCGTAGGTCCAGCCCCGGATGGTCCGACCGCGGAGCTTCGTCTCGAAGGGGCTGCCGAGGAGCTCGACGATCCCATCCGGATCCGTCTGAACGGTTCGCGCGGGGGGTGGGAGCTCGAACCAGAGGTGGTAGGCCCAAGCCGCGGCGAGCCGCGGTGCCACCACGTCTGCGATGGCGAAGGCAGTAGAGGAGGCACTATGAACAATTGAACGATCGATCGTGCTTTTCTTCCCTGATGGCTGAGCCATGAGCTGATTCCTTCTCGGGGTGGGACCGCCGTGGAAGCGGTCGGTGTGGAGGGTCCGCCCGTCAGGCGGGGTTGGGTCGACAGGACTCGAGCAGACGCTCGAAGGCACGACGGGCGTGCTCGCTGGCCATCGGGTCGCGCATCAGGCGACGAGCGTGGTGGTGAGCAAGCAGGATGCCCTCGAGCTCATAGGCGACCTGTGCCGCGTCGACGTCCGGTCGGAAGTGACCCTCGGCAATCGCCGTGCCGACCACGAGGGCCACGGACTCGAGCTTGTCGCGCTCGGCACGGACCAACTCATCTCGAACCGGCCCCTCTTGATCGTCGAACTCGCTCGCGGCGTCGACGAAGATGCACCCGCCCGCGAACCTGCCGACCTGCCAGGCGAGCCAGTTCTCGAAGAAAGCCCGGAAACGCGGCTCTCCCCTGGGTGCCTTCACCGTCGGCCGCATGACGTGGTCGGTGAACTGATCGCGGGCATACTGGAGCACCTCGACCTGGAGCGACTCCTTCGATGTGAAGTGGGCGTAGAGACCGCTCTTCGAGAGCTTGCTCGCGGTGGCCAGCGTGCCGATGGTGAGGCCGCCGAGGCCGAGCCGCGACGCCAGGTCGCTCGCCTCGTCGAGGATCGCCGCCTTCGTCTCCTCACCCTTGCCCATGGGCCCAATAAAAGCACGACCGTTCGTCATCTGGCAAGGGTTTGACCGGGCCAGCTCATCCTGTCGTGCCCGTCCCCCAGCGGCGAAGCACCGAGAGCCAGACGGCGACGCTGTCGGGCACGAAGGTCCCCGGCTCGCGGTCGACGCGGCTCACGAGGTCCCGGAGCGGGACCCAGTCGCCCCAGGCAACCTCCTCGGGCTGCCAGCGGATCGCTCCGTCCCAGGTCGTGAAGAACCGGTGGGCGTGGTACCTCGTGTGGTCGTCGGCATACGTCACGACACCGAGTGGCACCAGGTCCGCGCCATGCACGCCCAGCTCCTCGTCGAGCTCGCGGAGGGCTCCCACAGCTGGGTCCTCGTCCGCGAGGACGACACCACCGGCGGCGAAGTCGAGCAGGCCGGGGAAGACGTCCTTCGAGAGGGTTCGGCGATGGAGGTACACGCCGTCGGCCGGCCCTCGCACGACGATCGACGAGGCCGCGTGCCAGAGGTTGTCGCGCCGCATGACGGAGCGCCGGCACGCGCCGACGAGGTTGCCGGCGGCATCGAACTGGGCCACCAGCTCGTCCCCCACGCTCACTTCCGCCAACTCCCTCCCACCTCAGACTGCAGCCGCATCAGGCCAGCAGGGAACGGACTTCGTCGAGCTCGGTCG
Source organism: Intrasporangium sp. (assembly GCF_036566125.1). Taxonomy (GTDB): domain Bacteria; phylum Actinomycetota; class Actinomycetes; order Actinomycetales; family Dermatophilaceae; genus Intrasporangium. The sequence continues at coordinate 8,741 of NZ_DATCWX010000302.1, read as the reverse complement.
CGTCATACCACAGCAGGTCGTCGGCCTCCACGTCCTTCGCGGCTTCGGCCGACTCGTCGACGTGGAATGACGCGATGCGGCGCAACGGAACGGAGGCCACGAGACGCACCCGGCTGACCGGCCCGCCATCCCCGCCCAGGACCCACGTCGGGTCCGCGTCGGCCGACGCGACAACCCGTCGGTCTCCCGGCTCCGATCGCGCCGCGGCAGACGCGGCGACCGCGTCCGAGAAGGCGGCGAACTCCAAGTCCTCCAAGTCGAGTCCAGCTGCACGAGAGCGGAGTTCCTCCGTCACGGCGAAGGCGTTCCGCGGGCTCGTGCGGTCAACGCCGAGCGCACCCCTCTCGGCGAGGTCGTCCAGATCTCGCCTCCCGATCGGCACGTAGACGCGGATCACCGGCATCAGGACTCCCTCCCACTCCTCAGCTCCGCGAGGGAGACGACGATCGAGTCGGCGAGCTCGTCGACGTCGGGCATCGCCTCACGATCGGCGTTGAGGCCGTAGTAGACCCCGCCGTTGTAGGACGTGATGCCGATGGACAGGGCCTGGCCTCGCGCGAGCGGAGTGACGGGGTACGTGGACAACATCTCGGCGTCACCGGCGTAGAGGGGAGTCTGCGGTCCAGGAACGTTGGTGATCATGACGTTGTAGATGCGCCGCGACATCGCCGAGCCGAGCCGGGCCCCGAGGGCATGGAGGGTCGGCGGCGCAAAACCCGCCAGGTTGGCGAGAGAGGTGGCCCCGACCGCCTGTCCACCTTCCATCTGCTGTCGCATGGCGAACGCGATCTGGTGCAGTCGCATCGACGCGCCCGGTTCCCCCACCGGCAGGCTGACGACACAGGCCATGACCTGGTTTGCGTACATGCCGGAGGGGTCGTCGCCGTAAACGCTGACCGGCACCATGGCCCGGACGACGCTTCCGCCGTGGACGGGCTCGCCCCGCGCCAGCAGCCAGCTGCGAAAGCCGCCCGTGATCGTCGCGAGCACGACGTCGTTGATCGTCACGTCCTCTGCGTAGGCTCCCTTGGCGAGCCGCTTGCGGACGGCCCGATAGTCCTCGAGGTCCGTCGACACCATCACCCACCGGCGCGCCGACCCCACCTCGGCGTTCAGCGGAGATACCGGCGCGGGTCGCGCGGCCGTGCGAGCGACCGTCGACACCACGGTCCCGGCCGATTCGGCGGCTCTGAGGACGACGTTGAGGGCTTCGGTGAGGCCACCACGGACTTGGTCGACGACCTGGGTCGGACGCCGCACCGCGTCGACAAGGGCGCCAGTGAGCAGCTCCACGGAGGAGGGCGGCGCCTTCGGCTCCCACGGCACCTGATCCTCGCCGAGGCCTTCACCGCGGACCGAGTCGACGATGACGTGAGCGATGTCGAGGGCGTGGACTCCGTCGATGATGGCGTGGTGTGTCTTGGTGACGATGGCGACGCGTCCCCCTTGCAGCCCCTCGACGTAGTACACCTCCCACAGCGGCCTCGTCCGGTCCAGCTTGCGCGGCTGCACGCGTGCGACGAAGTCCTGGAGCTGTCGGTCGGTGCCCGGGCGCGGCAGGCCCGCGCGTCGCACGTGGTAGCTCATGTCGAACGACTCGTCGTCGACCCAGACGGGGTTGGCGATGCGACCTGGCACGTCGCGGACCTTCTGGCGGAACCGCGGAATCCCTCCGATGCGGTTCTCGATGATCCGCACGAGCTGGTCGTGGTCGAAGCCTTCACCCGGTGGCTGGAAGATCATGACCGACCCCACATGCATGGCCGTGGTCGGCTGCTCGAGGTACAGGAAGGACGCGTCGAGAGAAGTCAGCCGGTCTGACATGCTCACACTCTGCCAGACCGGTCCACGTAGGATCCGCAGCATGCCTCTGAATCGTGTCCTGCCGTATGCCGTCTGCCTCGTGGCACTCTCCGGCATCGCGGCGTGCGGCTCGGCTGACGAACCAACCCCCGGCCGCCACGCCACGGCGACCGTCGTCAAGTCCCTTGTCGTGACCGTCACCGGCACGACCGTGACGCCGGCGCCGGCGCAGGTGGACCTCCGCATCGGTGAGGCGCTCGACCTGACCGTGACGATCGACCACGACGACGAGTTGCACGCACATGGCTTCGGCGACATCGAGGAGCAGCTCAAGGCTGGTGTCCCCACGACGGTACGGCTCGTCGGCGCCGAGTCCGGGGTGTTCGAGGTCGAGACCCATGAGCCTGCCCTGACGCTGCTCACCGTAGCGGTCCGGTAGGGGCGAGCGGTGCTGAGCCCAGCGGCATACGGCATGCTCGGCGTCTTGCCCACCCACGGGGTGGGCAGTCGGAGCGACCTGCCGCTCCCCTTCGGCGTGCTCGTGGTGAGCGCGCTTGCCGCTCTCCTCATTTCCTTCCTGGCGATCGGCGTGCTCTGGCGCGAGCCGCGGCTGCGCAGTTCCCAAGGGGTCATGCTGCCCCGCCAGCTTGCGTCGATGCTCGACTCCCGCTGGCTGCGTCGAGTGGCTCAGACGCTCTCGGTCGCACTCACGCTGTGGACCCTGGTCGCCCTCCTTGCCGGCCCGGACAGTGCACGAAACCCGGTGCCGCACATCGTCTATGTGTGGCTGTGGGTCGGCCTCGCTTTCGCGTCAATGCTGCTCGGACCGGTCTGGCGTGTCATCAACCCGGTGCGGCTCCTGCACACCGGGCTGTTGCGGCTCGCCCGGGTCTCCCCCGACCTCGCGGTCTTCCGCTATCGCGCCGGGTGGTGGCCGGCTGCGCTGGGGCTCGGCCTCTTCACCTGGGTCGAGCTCGTCGCCACCGAGAACACCAGCCTGTCCTTCCTGCGCCTGCTCATCCTCGGCTACCTGCTCATCTCGATCCTGGGCGCAGGTCTGTTCGGCCGCGCCTGGTTCGATCGTGCCGACCCGTTCGAGGCCTGGTCCACGCTGCTCGGCGCCCTCGCGCCGCTGGGGCGACGGGACGACGGGCGATGGGTGCTCCGCACCCCGCTCCACGGGATCAACGAGCTGCATGGCGAGCGCGGACTCGTCGCAACGGTTGCCGTCATGCTCGGCAGCACCGCGTATGACGGGTTCTCGGCCAACCTGTCGTGGGCGACCTTCGTGCAGACCTCCGCGCTGCCCGCCTCCGTGCTCAAGACAGCGACCATGCTCGGGTTCTTCGCGGCTGTGGCAGTGACGCTATGGTTGGCCTCTGCCGCATCAATGGCACTGTCGGGCAAGGGAATTCGAGACTCATTCCACTTCGTCTCCGATTTCGCCCCCTCACTCATCCCCATCGCCGGCGGATACGTCGTGGCGCACTACTGGTCGCTGTTCGTCTACCAGGCACCGGTCGGGCTGGCGCTGCTCAGTGATCCTCTCGGCACCGGAGCAGACCTGCTGGGCACCGCCGGTGTCACGCCTGATGACACCCTGGTCCAGGCCACTTTGGTGGCGACGATCCAGGCGGTCAGCATCGTCGTGGGTCACCTGCTGGCGGTGCTCGCGGCCCACGAACGCGCTGTCTCGGTACTCGACCGGCGATCCGCGATCGTGGGCCAGATCCCGCTCATGGTCATCATGCTTGCCTACACCTTCGCGGGTCTGACCATCTTGTTCACTCCCTGATCTGCCGTCACCCGGCGGCCCTCGCCCGAAGGAGCCGGCGCTGACGACCCGTTACACGCGTCCGGGTCCAGGGCGCGACCGCCGTGGCCAGGTCTGCAAAGGCGGACCCCACCGCTGAGGTCGGCGCGTGCTCGACCACCGATCGACCGGCAAGGACGGCGGCGTCGACGGTCGCCGCATCGTCGGGTAGGAAGTGGAGGCCGTCCAGGCCTGCGAAACGCAGCAGGGACTCGGCGATCCGCTCCTGGGGCCGCGATCCGACCGCAGAGCTGCGGACCCGGTTGACCACGGGCACGGGTGCAGGGGACGGCACGGATCCGAGCTCCTGGAGAGCTCGGACAAAACGCTGGAGCCCAACGGGGTCCCCGTTCCCAACGGCGAGCACCGTGTCGGCCCGGGCGAGCGTCGTCAGGGTCGCCTCGTTGCGTCTGGGCGCGGCGGTGTCATAGCTGAGCTCTTCGTCGTTCTCGATGCAGAAACCGCAGTCGACGACGATGACAGGAGCCAGGCCCCGCCCCAGCTCCAGGACGCGCTCGAGGGCCGCGGCCCGCAGCTCCGGCCATCGCTCCGCCTTGGGCAGTCCGGTCAGCACGCGAAGGCCAGGCATGACGACGGGAGCGAGACGCGCCAGGGCCGGCAGGTCCAGCGTGCCGTGGTCCGCGGCCCGGCAAGCGGCCGCGATCCCGGGCGCCTCGTCGAGCAGACCGAGGACCTGCGCCACGCTGCCTCCGTAGGTGTCCGCGTCGACAAGGAGGACCTCCCGGCCGCGGGTCGCGATCTCCGCCGCCAGATTCACCGCGACCGTCGTGCGGCCCGGACCGCCCGTGGGCCCCCAGACCGCGATGATCGTCGAACGGGCCGGTTGGTACAAGTCCGTCGACGGGGCGACCTCAGGCCCGGAGCCGCGCGGTTGCCACCCACCGTCGTCGCCACGGTCGTCGCCACCGTCAAACGGCGAAGCGCCGGACGGGGAGGGCGGTCCGGAGCCGGGAGTCGGCCCGGAGTAGCCGTTGGGACCACGGCCACTGTCCACCAGCTCATCCGGAACGTGACCGGGCACCAGCAGCTGTCCCGAGGCCTCTGCCACCCCGACGTCCGGGAGGTCCGTCGGGTTCGGACGCCCGCTCGTGCGCCCCTGCGTCTGGTTTCGGACGGCCGCGCTGAAGTCTGCGGCGCTGGCCTCGACGGGTAGAACGACAGGGATCCGGAGCTGACGAAGTCGTCTTTCGGCGCCGTCATCCCCCGTCGGGTACAGCCCTACGACGAGGACGCCGCATTGGCTCAGACGACGGACGAGGCCGAGATCGAGGCCATGCAGATCGGCGCTGACGACGGCACACTGCCCCAGACCGGCCTCGGCCACGGAGAGCAGTTCGGCGACATCGGCACAGCGACGCGTGACGGTGAGATCTGCAGACGACTCGAGGGTGGTGGCGACCACTGACTCCCACGCGGGTCCGAGGCCGGTGATGACGTCGGTCATGCGTCTCCACCCTCGTCCACCGGCGCATTCACGGGCCCGTTCAACGGCCCTTTCACCGGGACGAGCGTGATCTTCGCATCCTGGTCCACCGCCTCGATGACCGCCCTGACGTGCTCAGTCGGCACATAGAGCTGCACCGATGTCGTTGCGGTGGCGCCGAAACCGCCATCGGCAGCCCGCACGTCGACGACGGCGACCGCCTGCAGCAGACGTGACGTGCGCCTCGGGGTGCTGGCATCGGTCACATGGCGGTTGGAATCAGGCGTGACGTAGAGGTCCACGCGTTGACCACGTTCCAGTCCGGCGGTCGACTGGCCGTCCGCGGGGACGGTCACGCGCTGCACATCGACATCCCCGGGAGAGCCGAGGGCAGTGGTGGGCACGAGCTCACCGGCCAGGATGTCACGCAGCATGATCCTTCCCTCCGGCACGGGCGCGTCTGCCGGGACATAGCGGCCGAGGCTGTCCGCAAGCGCAACATCGACGCGCTGGAAGGAGGCGGCGGTGACTGCCTCCCCGGCGACCAGGTTCTCCACGGCGACGAAGTAGGGCATGCGGTCATCGGCACTCGCGACCAGCCGGGCCCCGAGGGTGCCCGCAGCGACCACGAGGATGACGCCGACCAAGAGCCGGCTGTCCTTCCAGGACGGCTTCTGCAGCCGCTTTGCCGTCGGCACAGCCAGTTCGCCCATGCGGTCAGAACCCCCTTGATGTCACGTGGAACGGCGCGCGGGAACATCCTGCCGCACCCGCGCACAAACCGCCTCCGGAGGTGGCGAACTGTGCACAAGCGAATCAACCAGTCCACGGCTTGCCTACCATGGGCAGGGCCGAGATGACGGACTGTGTGCGACGCAACCCCACGCCGGGTATAAGTGGCTCGACGGCGTGCTCGGTGGCGTACTCGGTGGACCACGCCCCGTGGGATGAAACAAAGGAGCGATCGTGGCCCAAAGGTTCCTCCAACTGGCAGAGGTGTCGGAGATCCTGAACATCTCCGCAGCACAGGCCTACGCTCTGGTGCGCTCTGGCGAGCTGCCGGCCATCAAGATCGGCGGCCGTGGCCAGTGGCGAGTCGAGGTCGCCGAGCTCGAGAACTACATCCAACGCATGTACGCCGAAACGCGCACGTTCGTGCAGGCCCACCCCTTCGGGGGCACCGTGGACGACTGACGACCCAACAGAACCGGGCAACGCGGCGGAGGACGAGGACCTGCATCAGCGGCGACGGACAGAGCCGAGCGCAGCGATGGGGATGACGTGCGTCCGGACGACATGACGGGCCCGGCGCGGCTCGTCGGGCGCGTGCTCGGCCAGGTCGAGGTGGTCCGACCCGACCGCGTCGATCGTCCCGGTCAGCACCTGGCCCTCGACATCCACGAGATCGACGGCCGCACGGTCACGGCTGACCCCACGCAGCGCGGCCCCCAGCGTGAATCGTCTTGCGACGAGGCTGGCCTCCAGTGCTCCGGGGTGCAGCCCTGTGATGCTCCTCACCGCCGCAAGCGGCACCAGGACTGACTGGTGGGCGGTGTCGACGAGCAGCAGCCAGTCAGGACCGACGTCGCTTGGCGTGCCGACGATGACTCGTGGGCCCGGCCCTCCGGGAAGTCGGACGGAGATGGTCCCTCGCCCGACGTTGGCGAGGAGTCGACCGTACAGGGGGATCTGCGCCCGCTCGCGTCGCGTCCTGTCAGCGATCTCGGCGTCGCGCTCGAGGCTCATCTCGGCGTCGAACCGGGCGTCCAGCTCAGCGAAAAGCCGTTCCCATCTCACCTGGGCATCCCCCGATCCAGTGCCGGACACACCAACGCCCCAACCTTACCGACGTCAGTCAACTGATCCAACTATTGCCAAACGAAGGCAAACGGCATTAAATCCACTCTATGAGGAATGCATGCCTGGCCCCGGCTAGCGGCGCGCAGCAGCCGGTGGCCGCGGGACTCCTGATCGCCGTCAGCTCCGGCACCGTCAGCTGGTGCCTCACTCGAGTGGCCTCCACCGGCTGGCCGAGGGCCTCCTCTGCGGGCCCTGCGAGCGTCGACGAAGTCCTCGGAGCCGCCTTGGCGTGGGCCGGGGCAGCGGTCACCGGCTGGCTGACCCTCACCGTCCTGGTCGCCCTCGTTTCCTCGGCGCCAGGCGTCGTGGGAGCGGTCTTCCAGCGACTGGGACGGTTGCTGACACCGCATCTCGCACGCCGGGTCCTGTCGCTCACCCTCGGCGCCTCTATCGGCACCGTGGCCCTGCCAGCGCCGGTGGCCGTCGCCACGAGCACCGCAGACGCCGGCGGTCCGCAGCAGGGCGTCCCACCGCCGACTCCTGGCTACTCCGTGAGCAGCCAGGCGGCCACCACGGAGGTCACCAGAAGCGACGACGTCGGCTCGGCCCCAGCCGCGCCGCGGCCCGGGTGGCTGCCGGACCGTCCGACGGCGGCCATCCAGCCCCACCACGCGCGGCTGCTCGAGCCGGCACTTCGGCCGACGAGCACGACGAGCGACACGGTCACCGTACGACGAGGCGACACCCTGTGGTCGATCGCCACAGCGCACCTCGGATCGGGCGCCACGGACGCCGAGGTCGCCGCCGAGTGGCCCCGCTGGTACGAGGTCAACCGCGCCGTCATCGGTGACGATCCCGACCTCCTCGTTCCGGGTCAGCAGCTGCAGGCACCGCTCGCCGAGGTGCTCCGGTGAGCGCCGCACGGGCCAAGGAGCCCTGGGCTCACCGGTCGTCTGCCGGTTCGGCCTTCACCGTGCGACGCATCCCCGACACCGAACCGGGCCGGATCAGCGCGGATGAGGCGTGGTTGTTCGAGTCGACGCCGTACACCCAAGAGGCTTTGGCGCTCGATTTCTTCCCCGCTGTCGATGACGAGTTCGCGCACCGGCCGACCCGTTCCAGCGATCTTCCCGAGCCCGAGCCCTTCGTGGCCAAGATCGCGCAAGCGGTCGTCGAGGTCATCTCGGGTCAGCGGCCGGCCACCCAGCTCATTCGACACACGAGCCCAACCGTGTACTCCCTGCTCGCGCGGCGGGCGCTCGTTTCCAGTCGCCGACTGCGCGGCGGAGCCCGCCGCCCCGCTGTGGTTCGTCGGATTCGCCTGTGCGAGCCGGCCGACGGCGTGATCGAGGCCTGCGCGGTCGTGGTCTCGCACGGCCGGGTCCGCGCGCTCGCGTTCCGCCTCGAGGGCCTCGACGGCCGGTGGCTGATGACGCAGGTGGCCGTCGGCTGACTGGACGCCCGGCGCCCCTCCCCGATCGAAAGAACAGCTTTGGGGTCATTTCTCCCCGAAACGTGTTCACTCGATCAGGGCAGGGCCCAGCGGTCACGCCGCGCTGCCATCCCAAGACGCGCGGAAGGGTCCAACCAGCTGTGGTCGGACCCTTCTCACCTTCGAGCCTGGTTCAGCGTCGGCGCCGCTTGACCTTCTTGCCGCGACGGTCCGCCTTGCGCTCGACGGGCTGCTGTCCCGTCTCGACGGCCCGACCGTCCTCGCCCGGGGCGGTGTAGCGCAGCGCAGACGACCGCTGCTCCGGTGTCGCCAGGTCGACGCCCGACACCTTCACGCCATCCGAACGTCCTCCCGCCCCACTGACGTTGGCGGCCATGGCCGCCCGAGTGCGCCCCGCACCCGCCGGCGCGGCACCCCCTCGCGCGGCA
>NZ_DATCWX010000298.1:0-22467 GCF_036566125.1 Intrasporangium sp. | reverse complement strand
AGGGTCCCGTCGGGGACGACGGTGAACGTCATCGCGGACCCGCCCGGCTTCGATCCGGACCGCCCTCACATCGTGCTGGGCGCGCACCTGGACACCGTGCCGCAGGCCCCGGGCGCCGAGGACAACGCGTCAGGCGTGGCGGTCATCGTGGGGCTCGCCAGGATGCTCCGCGAGCAGTCCGCGAAGCTCCCAGTGCGCCTCGTCGCCTTCGGTGCCGAGGAGGCCCGGGGATCCGGCGGGCAGTGGTATGCCTTCGGGTCGCGCCACTTCGTGGGCACTCTCGACGCCGCGCAGCGCAAGGCGGTCAGGGCGATGGTCTCCCTGGACCGCGTCGGGCGGGCCGCCACGGCCGTCCCGGTGTGCCACGGTGGCCGAGGGTCGGCCGCGGTTGTCGACGATCTGCGGGCTGCGGCGACCATCCGGACGAAGGCGTGCATCAACCGCGCGAGCGACCACGTGTCGTTCGAGCGGGTTGGCATCGCGACAGCCCGGATCGGCAGCGTCCCGTACGACCAGTACCACTCGTCCAAGGACGTGCCCGGCGTCGTCGACGCGCGGCAGCTCGGCCGGTCCGCGACGGTGGTGTGGACCTGGCTTCGCGGGTTGTGACGACGGCCCTCACTCGAACCGCTGGCAAACGCCGATAATCGACATTATGTCATTTAGCCAAACGGTCCATGCTCACGGCTCTCCCCTGATGTCGCCACGTCAGCGGCGACGGAGGCTCCGCTTGCGGGCGAGAACCTCTGCGGGCATGCCAGGCCCGGGCTCGGCCCGCACTTCGGCGGGATCGTCCACGACGCCGCAACCGGCGCAGCTGAGCCCGCTGGTGACTGCCTCGCCGCACTCCGTGTGGCGGTACTCGATGGGCGGTCCGTCCGGCGCGGCCCATCGGTCTCCCCACTGCGTCAGCGCGACGATTGCCGGGACGAGGTCGCGCCCCTTGGCCGTCACGACGTACTCGGGCGTTCCCGACTGGCCGGCGCTGGGCTGCCGCTCCATGATCCCGGCCCCGACGAAACCCTCGAGCCGCGCCGCGAGGACGTTCGTCGCGATCCCGAGCGTGCGCTGGAAGTCGCCGAACCGCGTCGATCCGGCGAACAGCGCGTCGCGCAGGATGAGCAGGCTCCAGCGCTCCCCCACGATCTCCAGCGCGCGCGCCATCGAACACACTTCCGAGTCATACGTCTTGCCGAGCACGGTTCCAGTGTAGATTGCCGACTTGCATGATGAAATCGCCGGGCCGGTACCCTTGGCGGCAATGCAGTGTGACTACTTCGACCGCGGCCAGTGCCGCTCCTGCACGCTCATGGGGATGCCGTATGCCGCTCAGCTCGCTTCCAAGCAGGAGCGCTGTGCTGCCGCTCTGGCCGAGGTGGCCCCCTCCGTCACGTGGTTGCCTGCCGTGGCGGGACCCGAGTCCGCGTTTCGGAACAAGGCCAAGCTCGTCGTTGCGGGTCGGACCGGCGCGGTCACCCTCGGCATCCTCGACGACGCCGGACAAGGCGTGGACCTCCGGGAGTGCGGGCTCTACGAGCCCGGGCTCGCACGGACCTTTCCCGTGCTGGCCGGCTTCATCGACTCGCTCCGACTCGAGCCCTACGACGTGCCCGCACGTCGTGGCCAGCTCAAGTACCTCATCCTCACGCACTCCCCCGACGACGAGCTGATGATCCGCTTCGTCCTGCGGACCGGTCACGAGATCCCCAGGATCCGCAAGGCCTTGCCGCGGCTGGTGGCGGCCCTGCCGCGCATCGCCGTCGTCTCGGTGAACCTCCAGCCCGAGCACAAGGCCATCCTCGAGGGCGACACGGAGATCCTGCTGACGGACCGGTCCACCCTGCCGATGCGCGTCAACGACGTTGTCCTGGGGCTGCGACCCAACAGCTTCTTCCAGACCAATACTGCTGTGGCGGCCGCGCTCTACCGGCAGGCGCGTGAGTGGGTCGACGATCGTTCACCCGGCTCCGTCTGGGATCTCTATTGCGGGGTCGGCGGATTCGCCCTGCACACCGCCGTTTCAGGTCGTGAGGTCGTCGGGATCGAGGTGGCCCCCGACGCCGTCGAGAGCGCCCGGGCCAGCGCGAGCGAGCTGCGGCGGCAGCACCCGGACGTCGGGCCGATGCGGTTCACGACGGCCGATGCCACGGCGCACCGCGGCGCCGGTCTCGCGGCCGCCGACCTCGTCATCGTCAACCCGCCACGGCGCGGCATCGGACCGGACCTGGCCGGTCGGCTCGAGGAGTCGGCGGTCCGGGACGTCATCTACTCGAGCTGCAACGTCGGATCGCTGGCCCGGGACCTCGCCGCGATGCCGTCGTTCAGCGTCCAGGAGGCTCGGCTTTTTGACATGTTCCCGCAGACGAACCACCACGAGGTGATGGTGCGACTCGAGCGGACCTGAGGCCACCGCACCGGGTGAACTTCATAATGTCGATTACCGGCTAATTCCATTGTCGCACAAGGGAATTCACGACATGGGACATGTCATCTGCTGCGACGGCCGAGGCTCGCCGCATAACCGTCCAGGGCGTCCAGGACCTCAGGTGACCGGTAGACGCGGTTGCGCTTCCACCCGGTCGACTCCACGAGAATGCCGGCGCCCACGAGACGGGACAGCGCTGCCTGCGCGGTGGGCGCCGACACGTCGAGGTCTGCCATGACGAGCTTCGCCGTGACGACCGGCTGACGCAGCAGCAGGTCGGCGATGGGCCAAACGGCGGAGTCCGAGCGCGCCTCGACGCGTCGGCCCCACTCGTCCCGCACCTCGCGCAGACGGTTGACGAGCCCCTCGCCCACCATGACGCCTGCGCGGGCGGCATCCGCGACGCACCGAAGGATCGGCTCGGCGTCGCCGGCTCGGTAGGCGCCGAGCGCCGCGAAGTACCGGTCCTTGGCCACGAGGAGGCCTGCCGAGATCGGGACAGTGACCCGGTGGATGACTCCTGTGCTGAGCAGTGACGCATGGAGCAGGGCCCGGCCGGTCCTGCCGTTGCCGTCCGCAAAGGGGTGGATCGTCTCGAACTGCGCGTGAGCGAGTGTCCCCAGGGCCAGGGGTGGCACGTCGTCCCGATCCAGGAAGGCCACGAGGTCGGTCATCAGGGGCGGGACCTCTGCGGCCATGGGCGGTACGAACTCGGCGTCACCGGGATGGAGGCCGGTCCCCCCGATCCAGACCTGCTCCTCGCGCCACCGTCCCGGCCGAACGCGCTGCTGACCTGTCATCAGGGCCCGGTGCATCGACAGGATGGAGGCCACGTCGAGGTCCCCCGCAAGGTCCATCGCAGCCTGCATGGTCCGGACGTTGGCGAGGATGGCGACCGCGTTGGTCCGATCGCCGGCCCCGATCGCGGCCTCGGCCAAGGCCCGGGCCGACGAGGTGAGGTTCTCGATGTGGGAGCTTGCAGCGCTCTCCGAACGGAGCAGGATCGAGGCAAACGGAGCCACCTCCCCCGCTCCCCCAGCATCGAAGGCGGTGAGCAGTCGCGTCGCGTCGTCGAGGTCGGCCGCGACGTCCCCCGGCAGCTCGACGGCGACCGTGGCAATCTCGGGGACCACCGCTGGCCGGTAGGTCGTCGGAATGCTTCGACGCGCGCGCCTCGAGGTCGTCGCGATGCCCTCGGGTGCCGAGGACCACGGAGCCACCCGGGAGCTGATCGACGGCCAGAGCATATGAACCTCCTAGTTAAGGATAAGTGCATATCCCTAACTAAGGCTACGCGAAGTCGGCTGGATCGCCTGCCCCGACGCGAGCGACCTCCGGGTAGCCGTCGGAGAAGTCCACCACCGTCGTCGGCTCGAGACCGCACTCCCCGGAGTCGATGACGGCGTCGATGACATGGTCCAGACGATCCTTGATCTGCCAGCCGTCCGTCATCGGCTCCTCGTCCCCGGGGAGCAGCAGCGTGCTCGAGAGGATGGGCTCGCCCAGGGCGCGCAACAGCTCCCGGACGACCGGATGGTTCGGGATGCGCACCCCGACCGTCCTCTTCTTCGGATGGAGCAGCCGACGCGGCACCTGCCTGGTCGCCGGCAGGATGAACGTGTAGGGCCCGGGCGTGTGTGCCTTGACGGCTCGGAAGACGGAATTGTCGAGCTGGGCGAACTGCCCGAGCTGGGCGAAGTCGGCACATACGAGGGTGAAGTGGTGCCGCTCGTCGAGCCCCCGGATACGCAGGATCCGGTCCTTTCCCTCTTGGTTGTCGAGCGAGCATCCCAGGGCGAAGCACGAGTCCGTCGGGTACGCGATGAGCCCACCATCACGCAGGATCTGCACAGCTTGAGCGATGGCCCGCGGCTGCGGGTCGACCGGGTGGACGTCGAAGTACTTCGCCATGACGCAACCCTGCCACGTCCCCCACCCGCCACGAGCTGGAGAACGGGCTCAACCGGCAAGGGCGTCCGCGATGCGCTCGACGCCGAACTCGAAGGCGGCGTCCACGTCTCCACCCATCCGGAACGCGCCAGCCAGCTCCATCGCCACGAACCCGCTGGCCCAGGCGGTGAGCGTTCGCGCAGCCTCGAGCGCGTGCTCGGGACCCGCGAGCTCCGCGGCGATGCGCACCACGGCGGCCGAGGACCGGCGCGCCGTCTCCGGGTCGAGCCGGTCCTCTTCGGCAGCGGGGCTCAGGACCAGCCGGAACGCCGCCGGGCGCTCATGGGCGAAGCTGCGAAGTGCTCGGGCAGCGGCTCCGAGCGCCTCCTTGGGGGGCGTGCCGAACGGAGCCGACGCGTCCAGCCGTTCCCCGAGATCGCGGGCCGCGTCCTCGGCGACGAGGCGCACGAGCGCGCCTCTCCCGGACACGTGCTTGTACAGCGACGGCGCCCGCACCCCGACCCTCGCCCCGACGGCCTGCATGGACAGGCCGGCGGGGCCGTCGGCCTCGAGCAGGTCCGCGGCGGCGCGGACGATCGCGTCGATGGACGTACGTGCCGGTGCCGGCATCGGATCTCCCTCGGCTATTGCTATTAGCCTTGATGGCTACGTATCGTAGCCATCATCCCATCCTGGTTCATCGGAGACAACCCATGCAGATCGCACCATCCCTCCACCGCATCGGCAACGACATCGTCGCTGCCTATCTCGTCGTCGGTGACGACGGCGTCACCGTGGTCGACGCTGGGCTTGCGGGCCATTGGCGAGAGTTCCTTCGCGAGCTGACCCTCCTCGGCTGCAGCCTGGACGCGGTGCGAGGTGTCGTGTTGACGCACGGGGACACCGACCATCTCGGCTTTGCCGAGCGGCTCCGGGCCGAACGGGGCGTCCGGGTGTACGTGCACGCTGCCGACGCGGCACGGGCGCGAGGGGAGGAAAAGGCGCACGCCACCTTCGGGTCGTGGCGACCAGGTGCGACCGCGCGCTTCTTCGCTTACGCAGCCACGCACGGCGGCCTCCGCACCACGTACGTGCGCGAGGTCCACGAGGTGGCGGACGGCGACGTCCTGGACCTACCCGGGTCGCCACGCATCGTCGGCCTCCCCGGCCACTCGCCCGGCAGCGTCGCGGTGCACGTCCCGGCTCTCGACGCCGTCATGGTCGGGGACGCTCTCACCACGCGTCACGTCCTCACGGGACGAACCGGTCCCCAGCCCGCCCCCTTCACCGACGACACGGCTCAGGCCCTGCGCAGTCTCGACCGGCTCGCTGGCATCGACGCACGGTGGGTCCTGCCCGGCCACGGTGCACCATTCGGCGCAGGTACGGCGGAGGTCGTTCGACTGGTGCGCGAGGCGGCGAGCGCGCACCCCTACTGAACGGATCCGCACCTCCGCCAGCCCGCGCCCGCTGGATCACAGGGCCAGGCTCGCGGCCGGCACCCACAGGGCACACGGCTTCGTCGAGCCCGCCCTCACACAGCCACATGGCGGTAGGTCCTTCGGCGGCGCGAGGTCGTCGATGGCGTCGTCGCGGCTCCAGAGGGCGATGCTGGGTCGCCAGAGATCCGTGACGACAGCGCAGTCGCACGTCGCTCCTTGAGCCGCAAGGCGCTTCGTCAGGCTCACGGCGCGCCGCGCGCGAACGAGGCGGTAGTGCTCGGCCCAGCCGAGCGAGTCACTGCACCGGGCCGCTGCCATCATCCGATGGACAAAGCACGCCAGGCACTCACCATGGTGGGGCAGCACGCCGGTGTCGGGATCGATGGAGCTGCCCGTGAAGATATGGATGACGTTGGACATGGTCCTCCCTTCGCGGCCAGCCTGTGTCGGGCCGCTTCCTGCCACCACGGGCGGAGCCGGTCCTGTGGACCCCACTCAGTAGGCGCGTTGGGATGTGGACAACGCGGATCACGCCCCTGCGCCGGCCCGGCGCCACACGACAAGCGCCCGACCCGCGACCCCAACGAGCAGGATGAGGACACCGGCGACGAGGGACGCGACCGGCACCGTGAAAGCCAGTACGACACAGCCGACCAGCCCGATCGCCTGCAGGACACGCGGGTAGATCCGGTCCTGCCCGGACTGGGTGAAGGCCGCTGCGTTCGCGATGGCGTAGTAGATCAGGACCCCGAAGGACGAGAAGCCGATGACGCCGCGCAGGTCGACGACGAGCACGAGCACGGAGACGATGGCGGCGAGCGCGACCTCGGCGACGTGGGGCACGGCGTATCGGTCGTGGACCCGCGCCAGTGGACTCGGCAGGTCCCCCTCCCGTGCCATGGCAAGCGAGGTCCGTCCGACCCCGGCGATGAGGGAGAGAAGGGCGCCCAGGGCAGCGACCGCAGCGGCGACGATGACGACGGGAGCGAGCCAAGCGGCATACGGCGTCCTCTCGGCGGCGTCGCGCAGGGGCGCCTGGGCCGCGGCGAGAGCAGAGGCACCGAGTCGATCGAGCAGGATCCACCCGGTGACGGCGTACAACGGCACCACGATGGCGAAGGCGATGATGATGGCCCGCGGAATGGTCCGGCGTGGACTCGACACCTCCTCCCCCATCGTCGCGATCCGCGCGTACCCGGCGAACGCGAAGAACAGTAGAGCCGCGCCCTGGGCGACCCCCGCCCAGCCGACCGGGGCCCCGAGCGTGACCGGCGCCGGCGGCGCCCCGGACGCCACCGCGACGAGGGTCGCAATGAGGAGGGCGAGGACGACGGTCACGAGGACCTGCGCGAGGCGCGCCGTACGGGTCACGCCGTGGTAGTTGACGGTGGCGAGAGCGATGACGGCCCCGATCGCAACGGGGCGCTGCCAGGCACCCGGAACGACGTAGGCGGCGAAGGTCATCGCCATGGCGGCGCAGCTCGCGGTCTTGCCGATCACGAAGCCCCAACCCGCGATGAACCCCCACCACGGTCCCAGCCTCTCGCGGCCGTAGACGTAGGTGCCCCCGGACGTCGGATACTGCGCGGCGAGCTGCGCGGACGACGTCGCGTTGCAGAACGCCACCACCGCAGCCACGCCGAGGGCGAGGAGCAGCAACGCCCCTGCGGCAGCGGCCGCAGGGGCGAAGGCGGTGAACAGGCCCGCACCGACCATGGAGCCGACGCCGATGTGGACGGCGTCGGCCATGGTCAGCCGGCGAGCGAGAGCGGGCTGCGAGGACACGCCCGCAGTGTGTCAGGCGGAGGTGTGCGGCGGGTGCACGTCAGGTGCTCGAGGCCTCGGCCAGCAACGACTCGAACGGAGTGACGTCCTCGAAGGGGTCGACGAGTCGTGGCGCGGGCGACCCCGCGACGACCCGGGCGAAGTCCGCGCCCGCGCGCTCGATCCGGGCACCGAGGCGCCCTGCCTCGACGCTCCCCCAGTCCTCGGACGCCGCGAAGACGGCGACCGGCGCGACGAGGGCACCGAGGTAGGCGAACAACGGCCGCAGGGCGTGATCGATGGCCAGCGAGTGGCGGGCCGTGCCCCCGGTCGCGCCGAGCAGCACGGGCTTGCCCCGCAACGAGTCCGCGGGCAGGACGTCGATGAGCATCTTGAACAGCCCGCTGTAGGAGGCGCTGTAGATCGGCGTCGACACGATGAGCGCGTCCGCCTCGACGATGGCGTCGAGCCGCTCCTGTAGCGCGGGCGACGCGAAGCCGGTGAGCACGTTGTTGGTCAGGTCGTGCGCGATGTCGCGCACCTCGATGAGCTCGACGTGGGCATCACTACCGGGGAGTGCCCGGACGACGGCCTCGGTGAGCCGGTCTGCCAGCAGGCGCGTCGAGGACGGCTCGGTGATGCCTGCGGTGATGACGGTCAGGCGCGTGGTCATCAGTTGGCTCCTTGTATGACAGGCGTGCGCGATTCGTCGGGCGAGGCACCGGTGACGTCATCGGCGGCCGCATAGACGGTCGAATCGTGCGCCCCACCTGACGCCGCGACGAGCGACGCATGGGTCGGCGCGTCCGGCACCTGGGCCGGCTTGAGGGCGGCGAACTCCTTGCGCAGCACGGGGACGACCTCCTCGCCGAGGATGTCGAGCTGCTCGAGCACGGTTTTCAGCGGCAACCCGGCGTGGTCCATGAGCCACAGCTGGCGCTGGTAGTCGCCGACGTAGTCGCGGTAGCCCAGCGTGGCCTCGATGACCTGCTGCGGGCTGCCGACGAGGAGCGGCGTCTGGGCCATGAAGTCCTCGAGGGATGGGCCATGGCCATAGACGGGCGCGTTGTCGAAGTACGGCCGGAACTCGCGGATCGCGTCCTGGGAGTTGCCCCGCATGAAGACCTGCCCGCCGAGGCCGACGATCGCCTGGTCAGCGGATCCGTGGCCGTAGTGCTCGAACCGGCGGCGGTAGAGCTGGACCATCTGCCTGGTGTGGCTGGCCGGCCAGAAGATGTGGTTGGAGAAGAACCCGTCACCGTAGTACGCCGCCTGCTCCGCGATCTCCGGGCTGCGGATCGAGCCGTGCCACACGAAGGGCGGCACGCCCTCGAGCGGGCGCGGGGTCGAGGTGTAGCCCTGGAGGGGCGTGCGGTACTTGCCCTGCCAGTTCACGACGTCCTCGCGCCACAGGCGGTGGAGCAGGGCGTAGTTCTCGATGGCGAGCGGGATGCCGTCGCGGATGTCCTTGCCGAACCACGGGTACACCGGCCCGGTGTTGCCTCGGCCCATCATGAGGTCGATCCGCCCGTCGGCCAGGTGCTGGAGGTAGGCGTAGTCCTCGGCGAGCCGCACGGGGTCGTTCGTCGTGATGAGGGTCGTCGACGTGGTCAGGATGATCCGTCTGGTCACGGCGGCCAGGTGCGCGAGCAGCACGGTCGGGTTCGCGGGCGCCACGAACGGTGGGTTGTGGTGCTCGCCCGTGGCGAAGACGTCGAGGCCCACCTCTTCGGCCTTCTTGGCGATCTCGATGGTCGCCTTGATCCGCTCGTGCTCGGTGGGCGTGCGACCCGTCGTGGCGTCGGTCGTGACGTCGCCCACGGTGAAGATCCCGAACTGCATGTGTCCCAGCTCCCTCATTAATTGACGATTCAAGCATACCAACAGCCGTCCCCCGCCGCACATTCCCGGTCCCGTCGGGAGGGCCGTGCGATCCTGACCCGGTGACCCCTGAGATCTCCCCGAAAGACCGCTTCATCACGGTCTACGGCCGCAACCCAGTCCACGAGGTCCTGCTCAATCCTGACCTGCACGTGGACAAGGTCGTCATCGCGGAGGGCGCTCGAGGCGCCGGGCTGACGGAGATCAGGAAGGTTGCTGGCCGGCGGGGCATCACCGTCCAGTCGGCGTCCGCGGAACGGGTCAAGAAGCTCTCCGGCAACGGCCGACAGGACCAGGGTGTCTTCGCCGACGTCGTCGCCCCGCGGATGCTGCCGCTCCCCGTCGCGCTCGATCATGCCGACCTTCGGACCGTCCTCGTCCTCGACGGCATCACGACCCCGGCGAACGTCGGGATGATCCTCCGCTCGGCCACGGCCGCCGGTGTCGACGGCGTGGTCGTGCCGCGGCGGGGTGTCGCGTCCATCGACCCGCTCGTGGTCAAGGCCTCGGCCGGAGTCGCGTTCCGGGCCCCGATCCTCAAGGCGTTCACCGCCGCGGAGGCAGTCTCGGCCCTCAAGGAGCACGGGTTCCACGTCGTCGGACTCGACGCCGAGGGCGAGGACGACCTGTTCACCGCCCACCTGCCGGAGCCGGTCGCCTTCGTCCTGGGCAGCGAGACGTCCGGTCCCGGCCCCGAGGTCGCCCGCCTGGTCGACACGTGGGTCTCGATTCCCATGGCGGGCGGCGTCGAGTCGCTCAACGTCGCGGCGGCCGCGGCGGTGGTGTGCTTCGAGCTGGTCCGGCGGGCCCGAGCCTGACCACATCCTGACGGGGCTCACCCGTCCATCGCACGGACCGTCCCGCTGCCGACCTCGGTGACCCGCCCGCCGACGAAGACGGTGCCGTCGTCGTCGACGCCCACCACCACCCGTGACGGTCTCCCAACTTGGTGCCCCTGCGAGATGGTGATGAGCTCGTCGCGCCGTCCGGTCAGGGCGAGCCAGTTCCCGAGGTTGGCGGCAGCCGAGCCGGTTGCCGGGTCCTCCTCGAGGGCACTGCCGCTCACCGCGAAGAACCGGGCTGTGATCATCGACTCCGCGGTGCGTGCCCAGACATAGACCTGGGGCTCTCGGCCCGGCAGCGACAGGCGCTCGCGCATGCCGCGCGGGTCCGGCTGGCAGGCCTGCACCGCGGCCCCGTCGGAGAGCTCGACGAGGAGCTGCTCGACCCCGGAGTCGACCCAGTGCGCGCCGTCGGGCACGACCGCCTCGGGCCGTACCCCGAGCACCTCGGCCATCTCCGGCGGCGTGGCCCGGGCGGATCGAGCCGTCGCCGGATTGGCGCGCAGCCTCCAGCCGTCGTCCACCCGGCGCACTGGGATGCGTCCCGCCGGCATGGAGAGCGCTACCTCGTCGATGCCACCGGCCCGCGCCGCCACGACGTGTGCTGTCCCCAGGGTCGGGTGCCCGGCGAAGGGCATCTCGTAGGACCCGGTGAAGATGCGTACGTCCGCCTCGGCCACGTCGGCCGACTCCGCGCGCGTCGCGGTCACGAAGGTGGTCTCGCTGAGGTTGAACTGCCTCGCCCACGCCTGCATCTGCAGAGCCGTGAGGGCGGCCGCGTCCTCGAAGACGCAGAGCGGGTTGCCGGAGAACGGATCGCCAGCCATCGAGAAGACATTGAGCAGTCGGAATCGCAGGTCCATGAGGAGAGTCTGCATGGCACTACATTGGCCGCATGGCCAAGCCAGACGGTGTCGTGCCCGGAAGCGTCTACCTGTTCCGCCACGGCGAGACGGATTGGTCGCTCAGTGGACAGCACACCGGCACGACCGACCTGCCCCTGCTTCCCGAGGGTGAGGAGGCGGCCCGCGAGCTCGGGGAGATCCTCCAGAACCGGGCCTTCGAGCGCGTCCTCGCGTCACCCCTGCAGCGGGCCCGACGCACCGCCGAGCTGGCCGGACTGACGAACATCGAGGTCGAGCCGCTCCTCCGGGAATGGGACTACGGTGCCTACGAGGGCGTCACGACCGCGGAGATCTCGGCGCGGCTCGGCCGGCCGTGGGAGGTCTTCGTCGACGGGGTCGTCCCCGGGGACACTCCCGGTGAGACGCTCGAGGAGGTCGCCGCCAGGGCCCAGCAGCTCATCGACACGATCTGGCCGAGCCTCGAGCAGGGCGACGTCGCGCTCTTCGGGCACGGGCACGCCCTGCGGATCCTGACGGCGGTCTGGCTGGGCCGCGACCCCCGCCTCGGGCAACACCTCATCCTCGACCCCGGCTCGATGAGCATCCTGACCCACCACCGCTCCACCCGCTGCATCGGCACCTACAACCTGTCCCCTTGGCGGCTGCTCCGGAACTCCACCACGCGCTGAGCCCGCGGGGCCGACCGAGCCGGCTCAGCGGCATACGGCCAAGTCTCCCTGTGGCCCACGATGACTCAGGCTTCCTTGGGAAGCTCCCACGTGTGGACCGGCTCGTTGGCGTGCATGCCCTCCATGTACTTCGCCAGCATCTCGCGCAACGCCTCGTCCCGGGTCAGCCCTCGGGACTCGAGCCGGGCCACGCACTCCGCCTGCCAGCAGGCGCCGTTCATGCTCGTCAGGCAGCGCTGCTCGATGACGGACAGGTAGCGGTCCCGCACGGCCTGCGACACCCCCCAACGCTCGAGCCCCTCGTGCGCCATCGGTAGCAACCGGCGCAGGACGAGCTCCGTTGCGGGCACCTCGCCCAGGCCGGGCCAGTACGTCCGGGCGTCGATCCCGAGGCGAGCGCCTTCCTCGAAGTTGGCCTCCGCCGCGGAGAAGCTCATCCTCGTCCACACGGGGCGGTCCTCCGAGTCGAGCACCCGCATCGTCCCGTAGTAGAACGCGGCGTTCGCCAGGACGTCGATGATGCTCGGGCCCGCGGGCAGGACGCGGTTCTCGACCCGCAGATGCGGTCGGCCGTGGACGATGTCGTAGATGGGGCGGTTCCAGCGGTAGACCGTCCCGTTGTGCAGGCGCAGCTCCTTAAGCTCCGGGACCTCACCGCGCTCGAAGACGTCCTCCGGCTCCTCGCCCGTGATCTCGGGCAGCAGCGCCGGGAAGTACCGCACGTTCTCCTCGAAGAGGTCGAAGATCGACGTGATCCACCGCTCGCCGAACCACACACGCGGCCGGACTCCCTGGTTCCTCAGCTCGACCGAGCGGGTGTCGGTCGACTGGGTGAACAACGGGATCCGGGTCTCCGCCCACAGCCGCTGACCGAGGAAGAAGGGCGAGTTCGCGCCCACCGCGAGCTGCGGACCGGCGAGGACCTGGGCGGCGTTCCAGTGGTCGGCAAAGCGCTCGGGCTCCACCTGCAGGTGCAGCTGCATCGACGTGCACGCCGACTCCGGAGCGAGGGAGTCCGAGTACCGCGCAATGCGCTCCCCCGTCGGGCCCTCGAGCTCGAGCCAGACGTCCTCGCCGCGGGCGTCGAGGACGGCGATGTTGAGCGCCTCGTAGCGGATGTTCTCGCTGATCCAGTCGCCCTCGAAGTGCTCGGGCATGACCGTCGGCAGGATGCCGATCGCGACGATGCCGGTGTTCAGCTCGGCGGCCCGCTCCGACGCATGGTTGAGCGACGCGCGCAGGTCCTGCTCGAGCTCAAGCGCGGCGTCACCGGGCAGCGGCCGCGGTCGGACGTTGAGCTCGATGTTGAAGCGCGCCAGCTCGGTCTGGTAGTCCGGGTCGGCGATCTGCTCGAGGATCGTCTTGTTGTCGAGCTTCGGACCGAGGTTGCCGTTGACGAGGTTGAGCTCGATCTCCAGTCCGGTCATGGGCCGTTCGAACTCGAACTGGCTGTGGCCGAGCATCCGCTCGAACACGTCCAGGTCGCGGCGCACCTTCTCGCGGTAACGCTGCCGCTGTTCTCGGGTGTACCTCGCCTGTTCGACTTCGGCTCCCACGAGACCGAGACAACCACACAAGCAGCCCCCGCGCGAGGGTTTCGGACGAGTGTCGCTTGCGTACGGCCGTCAGCCCTCGAACGCCTCCGGCGGCGGGCAGGAGCACACGAGGTGTCGGTCGCCGTAGGCGCCGTCGATGCGTCCTACGGGGGGCCAGTACTTGTCTGCCGCCTCGACGCCCACGGGGAAGGCCGCTCCGGTGCGTTCGTACTCGTGCACCCAGTCCCCGCTCGCGATGGCGTGCGCGGTGTGGGGCGCGTTGCGCAGCATGCTCTCGGAGAGAGCGACGTCGCCCTTGTGGATCGCCTCGATCTCGTCCCGGATCGCGATCATCGCGTCACAGAACCGGTCCAGCTCGTGCTTGTCCTCGGACTCGGTCGGCTCCACCATGAGCGTGCCGGCGACGGGGAAGCTCATCGTGGGCGCGTGGAACCCGTAGTCGATGAGGCGCTTGGCGATGTCGTCGACGGTCACGCCGGTGTCCGCGGTGATCTTCCGGACGTCGAGGATGCACTCGTGCGCCACGAGGTCGTCACGACCGGAGTAGAGCACCGGGTAGTGCTCGCGCAGCCGCGCGGCGATGTAGTTCGCGTTGAGCACCGCCACCTGGGTCGCGTGGCGCAAGCCGTCACCGCCCATGAGCCGGACGTACGCCCACGAGATCGGAAGGATGCTGGCGGAGCCGTAGGGAGCCGCGCTCACCGGCCCGACGCCCGACTCGGGCCCCGCCTCGCGAGCCAGCGGGTGGTTGGGCAGGTGCGGCGCCAGGTGCGCACGGACGGCCACCGGGCCGACGCCCGGGCCGCCGCCGCCGTGCGGGATGCAGAAGGTCTTGTGCAGGTTGAGGTGGGACACGTCGGCCCCGAACGCGCCCGGCTGGGCCAGCCCGACGAGCGCGTTGAGGTTGGCGCCGTCCACGTAGACCTGTCCGCCCGCGTCATGGACGAGCTCGCACAGCTCGGTGATGGTGTCCTCGTAGACGCCGTGCGTCGACGGGTAGGTCACCATGATGGCCGCGAGGTCGTCGCGGTGCTGGTCGACCTTGGCGCGCAGGTCCGCCAGGTCGACCGTGCCGTCCGCAGCCGTCTTGACGACGACGACCCTGAGCCCGGCCATGACGGCCGATGCGGCATTGGTGCCATGGGCACTGGCCGGGATGAGGCAGATCCGGCGGTGACCCTCACCACGGGCCGCGTGATAGGCATGAATGGCGAGCAACCCCGAGAACTCCCCCTGCGACCCGGCGTTGGGCTGCAGCGACACCGCGTCGTAACCGGTGATCTCGCAGAGCCAGCCGGCCAGCTCGTCGATGAGGTGGCGGATGCCCTCGGACTGGTCCGCCGGCGCGAAGGGGTGCAGGTTCGCGAACTCCGGCCAGCTGACGGACTCCATCTCGGTGGTGGCGTTGAGCTTCATGGTGCAGGAGCCGAGGGGGATCATGCCCCGGTCGAGCGCGAAGTCACGGTCGGCGAGACGCCGCAGATAGCGGAGCATCGCCGTCTCGGAGCGGTGGGCGTGGAAGACCGGGTGCGTCATGAACTCGGACGTCCGGGCGAGGTGGGTGGGCAGGTCCAGCTCGGTGCTGACGGCGCTGATCGGGTCGGCTGCCTGGGCGGCCGGCCCATCCAGTCCGAATCCCTCGAGGACTGCCGCGACCGTCCGTGCGGTCGTCGTCTCGTCGAGGCTGAGCGAGACCCGATCCGCGTCGAAGCGGTTGAGGTTGATGCCACGGTCGACGAACCCCCGGACGACCTCGTCGGCGCGGCCGGGAACCGAGATCGTCAGGGTGTCGAAGCAGACCTCCGTGGTGACGTCAACTCCCCCGGCCACCAAGGCTTCTCGCAGGTTCACGGCGTGAGCGCGGATCCGCTGAGCGATCCGCGTCAGCCCGTCGGGGCCGTGCCAGACGGCGTACATCGATGCCATGACGGCGAGCAGCACCTGAGCGGTGCAGATGTTCGAGGTGGCCTTCTCGCGGCGAATGTGCTGCTCGCGCGTCTGGAGCGCGAGACGGTAGGCGGGCGCGCCGTGTGAGTCGACCGATACGCCGACCAGCCGACCGGGCAGCTGCCGTTCGAGGCCCTTGTGGACCGACATGTAGCCCGCGTGCGGTCCTCCGAAGCCCATGGGCACGCCGAGACGCTGGGCGCTCCCAACGGCGATGTCGGCACCCCACTCCCCCGGAGGTGTGAAGAGCGTCAGTGCAAGCAGGTCCGCGCATGCGGTGACGAGGGCACCCGACCCGTGGGCGGCCTCGGCGAGGGCACGCCAGTCCCTCACCTCGCCGGTCGCGTCGGGGTACTGCACGACGACGCCGACGACCTGGGCGCCGTCAGCAGCGGCCGCGAGCTCCTCGGCGGTGCGGACGCCGCTGAGGTCGGTGACGACGAGTGGAAGTCCGATGGCCGAGGCTCGCGTCTGCATGACGGCGATGGTCTGGGGGAAGAGGGACCGGTCGACGACCACGACGCCCTCCGTGGCGCGGCTCGCCCGGTGCATGAGAGACATCGCCTCGGCTGCCGCGGTGCCCTCGTCGAGCAGGGATGACCCGGCGATCTCGAGACCCGTCAGGTCGCTGATGGCGGTCTGGAAGTTCAGCAGGGCCTCTAGCCGCCCCTGGGAGATCTCCGGCTGGTAAGGCGTGTACGCGGTGTACCACGCTGGGTTCTCGAAGACGTTGCGCCGCACCACCGGTGGGGTGATGGTGCCGTAGTAGCCGAGCCCGATGAGCGAGGTGAGGACGCGGTTGCGCGATGCGAGGGACCGCAGCTCCTCGATCACGGCTGACTCGCTCTCGGCGGCCTCGATCCTCAGCGACTCGGTTGACCTGATGGCCCCCGGGATGGCGCGGTCACACATGGCCTCCAGGCTCGGCTGGCCCACGACCCGCAACATCTCGTCGACGTCGTTGGCGTCGGGACCGACGTGCCGGCCCACGAAGTCGGCGAGGGTGGGCGTCAGCGTGACTTGGGACTGGGACGACATCGGGGCTCCTCGAGGATGAGCGGATGAACACGCTCCCCGACTGTCGGCGTCCGGCACCATTGCCGAATCTCCTCCAGAGTGCCTCGCCACATGGTTCGGGTGCCTGAGAGGTTCCGGGGATGTTGCCCCTTCGGCGCCTCGTCGACGGGGGCGTCACCCGCCCTTTCGTCGGCCGAGAACTCTCCCATGTGGGTCGCGCGGCGGGCTCAAATCTACCAGCCGTAGCGCTCGACCCTCGCGCCCGACGAGCGCGGAGCCCGGCGCTCAGGCCATGCGGCGGGCCTGTCGGCGGGCGGTCAGCTCATCGTCCGGGTGAGCGGCCGACTCCTCAATGTCGGCGCGCTCGCTCGGCAGCTGGGCCAGCTCGCCCTCCACCTCACGCCAGACGCGACCGACGGCGATGCCGAAAACGCCCTGACCGCCCTGCACGAGATCGATGACCTCATCCGCGGACGTGCACTCGTAGACCGAGGCTCCGTCGCTCATCAACGTGATCTGCGCCAGGTCGTCCACGCCGCGCCCACGCAGATAGTCGATGGCAACTCGGATCTGCTGGAGGGAGACACCGGTGTCGAGCAGGCGCTTGACCACCTTGAGGACGAGGATGTCGCGGAAGCCGTAAAGCCGTTGGGTCCCCGAGCCGGTTGCGCTTCGCACCGATGGCTCGACGAGTCCGGTGCGGGCCCAGTAGTCGAGCTGCCGGTAGGTGATCCCGGCGGCACGACAGGCGGTGGGCCCGCGGTAGCCGACGTCTTCGGCCAACTCCGGAAGATCGTCGGTGAAGAGCATCCCCTGCGAGGGACCCGGGACTCGACCGCCACCAGGTGCAGCGTCCTCGATGGCGGCCATGGGAGGTCCTCCTCATCAGAAGGCTATGGGTGTCGAGTGGACGACACCGGGGTAACTACAGTCGCGTTGTTCACTTCGACGGTAGATCGCGCGGGGAGGACCGTCAATCACCGCCCCCCTGACCAGGTCCGTGTCGCGGCCTGCTATGGCCCGTTCAGGCGTCCTTGGGCGGGCCGGGCTCCCCCGGCTGCTCGAAGTCCTCGGCGGACACGTGGTCGAGGAACTCCTTGAACCGCTCGACTTCGTCGTCCTCGTCGGAGGAGACCACGATGGCCGCCTCGTCGAGGATGCTCGGCTCGACGAGCACCTTCGAGCCGGTGCGCAACGCCAGGGCGATGGCGTCCGACGCGCGTGAGCTGATCTCCGTCTTGCCGTCGATGACCAGGGCTGCATGGAAGACCGAGTCCCGCAGCGCCACGATTCGCACCTCGGTCAGCTCGTGCCCGAGTGCGGCGAGGATGTCGCGCATGAGGTCATGCGTCAGCGGTCGAGGCGGGACCACCCCCTGCTGCGCGTACGTGATCGCGGCGGCCTCGGGGGCGCCGATCCAGATGGGCAGGTAGCGGCCGCCGTCCCGCTCCCGGAGGAGCACGATTGGCTGGTTCGTCGGCATCTCCACCCGGACACCCAGGACATCGACCTCTCGCACGCCTCCACCGTACCCCGCGTGGAGCCGGGGAGCTGCCAGCTGGGCCGGCCGGCTCAGCGCGTCAGGCCGGTGCGCACGAGTGCGGCGTGCAAAGCGATACAGGCAGAAAGGATCTCGGCGGTCCGCTCCTCGCGGGAGCCGTTGCCGCGCCGGGTTGCCAGGACCTGGTCGACAAGCCCGATCTCACGGTCCGCGGCGGTCCGAAAGGGGCGCAGATGGCGTGGCTCGAGGCCATGCTCGGCGAGGCGCTTCGCGGCGACGGCGATGTCGACGGCCTCCGCCGCGAAGTGGCCCGTGGCGTCGGCGCGGAGCAGTCCGAAGCTCTCGAGCGCGGAGAACAGCGGCTTGTCGATACCGCTGGCCTGGCGCAGCTCAGGGCCCGTGACTCGCACCCGTCCGCGCGGGGACAGAGTCGCGGCGCGCAGGAGCGCGGGATCCGACACGGGGGTCGAGGGAGGTGGTTGTCCGGACTCCGCGCCGGGGTCGGGCCGTCCGTGATCGAGGGCGTCGAGAGCCTCTCGAATCACCTTGAGCGGCCAGAAGCGGTCGCGTTGCGCGGTCAGGATGTAGCGCAGGCGCTCGACATCCTCGTCGCGGAACAGCCGATAGCCGGCCGGGGTGCGCTCCGGGGCCACGAGGCCCTGGGCCTCGAGGAAGCGCACCTTGGACGACGTGACGTCGGGGAACTCGTCACGCAGTTGCTCCAGCACTTGGCCGATCGTCAGGCCACCTCGCGTCCCGGGCCTGTCAGGGTGACCCGCAGTCATCGAGGCGCTGCGTCAGGCCGCGTAGTAGACAAGCCGGAACTTGCCGATCTGGACCTCATCCCCGGTGTGGAGGTGCGCCTCCTCGATCCGCTCGCGGTTGACGTAGGTGCCGTTCAGCGAGCCGGCGTCGCGAACGATGTAGCCCTGGTCGCTGCCGATGAAGAGCGCGTGCTTCCGAGAGACGGTGACGTCATCGAGGAAGATGTCGGAGTCCGGGTGGCGCCCCGTCGACACCTCGAGGTCGTCGAGGAGGAACCGCGCTCCTGTGTTGGGTCCCCGGAGCACGATGAGCAAAGCGGTGCCCGGCCGGAGCGCCTCGATGGTCGCCTGATCCTCCGCACTGAGGCCACGGATGTCGTGTGTCTCCACGTGCTCGGCCCCGGGGGCGGGCACGCCCTGGAACTGCATCGTGCGGGGTTCGACCGTGAAGTCCTCCTGGTCGGGCTGGTCGCTCGACATGCGGTCCTCCTGGTACGGATCTGTCTCGGGGGTTTCTTCACTCTAGTTCACCCGGGTGCCCCGGCGACGCGCGCAGGGACGCCGAAAAGGGCTCTGGGCCGCGTCAGGTCAGTGTGGCCACGTAGCCTGCGGAGTCGAGCAGGCCGTCCAGGGCGGAGCGGTCCTCGATGCGCAGCTCGAACATCCAGCCCTCGCCATAGGGATCGGAGTTGACCAGCTCGGGCGTGCCGTCGAGAGCCTCGTTGACGGCCGTCACCTCGCCGGCGATGGGCGCGTAGATGTCGCTCACGGACTTCGTCGACTCGACCTCACCGCAGGCGTCACCGGCAGCAACCGAGTCGCCGACCGCCGGCAGCGAGACGTAGACGACGTCACCAAGAGCGTCCTGGGCGAATGACGTGATGCCGATGCGGACGACGTTGTCCTCGTCACCCTCGCGGATCCACTCATGGTCGCTCGTGTAGCGCAGGTCGGAGGGGTAGTCGAGGTCACTCATGTTCGCTCCTGTCAGAACGGGGTCGGATGGGGTGCTCGAGATCTGCAGCGCGACCCTGGGAGGCAGCTCCGCCATCGGTCGAGTCGAATCTACCGGCGGCCGAGCCGCGCCGGGGCGCGAGTCCCCAACTGCCTCACGACTGACGTCTCTTTACGTGTCCCCACTGGCTTCACTGGCCCGGTTCGGCGTGAGTCAGCGGTGCCGGAGTGTGGGTGGAGGTGATCTCGATCGTCCTCGACTCGGTCACCGAAGCGTTGGCGCCCTTCTGGCGAATCGTCTCGACGATGCCCCCCGGGATCGTCATGGCGGACGCCAGCGTGTTGGAGTCGCCGATCGCCTTGACGGTGATGGGTCGGCTGATCGAGGTGCCGTCGACGGACAGGTCACCGTTGGTGTCACCGACGTACGAGGAGGCGACGACGCGTACTCCCCCGACGTCGATCGACTCGGCACCTGCGTCCCGCAGTTCCTGGATGAGGTCGAGGATCACCGGACCACTCACCTGCCGGCTGGGGTCACTGATCGACACCGTGATTCCCGGTCCCTGCGCGGCCAGGGTGCCCGCCAGGATCCCCAGTGTGTCGGCGCGACGCTGGGCCTGCTGGAGGGCCTCGGCAGCGCTGTCGGTGCCGTTGAGCAGCGCCTCGCGCCTCGACTCCAGCTCCCTGACCTGCGCGTCCAACCGGTTGGAGCGGGCCGAGATGTCGTCGAGGAGGCGGATCAGATCTGACTGGCTGAGCTCGCTGAGACCGCGCTCGTTGGTCAGCTGGACCTGGGTCGCGATGCCCACACCCAGCGCGATGGCGAGCAGTGCAGCGAGAACGTTGGCCTTGGTCGTGCGAGGCCTGCTCATGCGAAAGAGGCGCCGCCACGCGGCCTTTCCCTCCACGTGTCCCGATGGGACACCCTCGCGGCCCACCGCCAGGTCGGCGGGCGTCACGGCTTCAGGGCCGTATGCCGCTGTGCTCGCTTCCACGACATGGGCAGCCGGGCGCTGGGGCTCGGCTGGCACGACGACCGCTGTCTCCGCCTCGGCGGGAGGAGCGCCGGCCGGCATTGCCGGATCCGGCAGTGCCGGATCCGGCTCCGCCTGCGCGGGGGCATCGTCGGGGACGGACGCATCGTCGGCCTCGAGCGGGACCTCCTCCGGCGTGGATTCCTCTCGTTCGGGTGTCCCTTGCTCGGGTTCCTCTTCTTGGGGATTCCCTTGCTGGGGTTCCTCTTCTTCGGGTTCGCCCGAGGCGGGCTCCCCCGCGCCTCCTGCCTCCGGACCGGTTCCCTCCGGTTCCACCCGCGCCGCACCGTCCTCCGGCTGTGGATTCGGCCCTTCCTGCGCGGCACCCTCCGAAACGGCGGGTTCGGGCGCGGGCGTCTCGGTCGCGGTAGGGGCCGCCTCCGTCGCGGTCGTCTCCGTCTCGTCGTCCTGCGCGACTGCCCGACCGGGCGGTGCCTGCGCCTTCTTGAAACGGTGGGACTTGCCTCCCTTGCGGCGCGCCATGTCAGGCCTTGAAGAGATGACGGCGGATCGACGCGACGTTGGAGAAGATCCGGACGCCGAGCACGACGACGACCCCGGTGGACAGCTGCGCGCCGACTCCGAGCTGATCACCGAGGAAGACGATGAAGGCCGCCACGACGACGTTGGACAGGAACGAGACGACGAAGACCTTGTCGTTGAAGATCCCGTCGAGAACAGCGCGAACGGCGCCGAAGACTGCGTCCAGGGCCGCGATGACAGCGATCGGGAGGTACGGCTGAAGCCACACAGGTACGGCTGGGTCGAGCAGCAGGCCGATCGTCAGCCCTACCAGGAGTCCGAGGGCTGGAATCACGAAGTGCTCCTCTGTGTGTCGTCTCGTGCGGTCATCGGCTGGCTCCGAAGGACTGGTTTGGCTCGGACGTCCCGGGGGTGACGGTACCCGGGCTGGTCGTCGTTTCGCTCGATTCAGGTTCGGTGCCGGTGGTCGCCTTGTCGGTGGGCGAGGTCGTGCCCTTCGCGGCGCTGCCCGTCATCGGCTTCGCAGCGGTCAGTCGCGTCACGGAGTCGCCCGGCACGGTCAGGCGATCGCTGGCCGAGAGGTCTGAGGTGATCCCGAACTGCTCGCGCAGCTGAGCGAGGTAGACGCCGGCGAATGACGGCTCGAAGAGCTGCTGCATGCGCGCCGCGTCGCCGAGCACGGTGATGACGTACGGCGGCGTGATCGGGCGGAAGTTGACGATGATCGCCTGACCGGCGAAGCGGATCGCAGCAGTGGAGGTGAGCCGGTGGCCGTTGATCGCGATCGCCTCGGCGCCGACGCCCCACAGGCCGTTGACCACGATCTGCAGGTCGCTCGAGGCGACGCGCCCCGAGTCGAATCCGCTGCTCGGTCGGTCGCCCGGGTTGGGATCTGGCCCCGCCGACGGCGCATCGTCCAGCGTCACGGTCAGGCCGGGGCCGGTCAAGGAAACGACTCCTGCCGCAATCTCCAGGTCGCGAATGGTGTCCGTCAGGTCATTGGCACCGGCCTGACGGAGTGCCAGCGCATCCAGGTCCCCGACCTCCTTGCGCAGCGAGGCGATCCGGGACTCCTGCTGTTGGCCGTCGGCCTGGACGCTCTCGATTCGCGAGATGAGCTCCGCCTTCACGGAGGCCGCAGCGGTCGGGCGGGGGCGCAGCGCGTGGGCGCCGACGGCGAAGAGGAAGCCGGTGAGAACCATCATGACGATGACAGCCACGGTGCGGGTGGGCGTGGCCGGCGGGAGGCCGGCTGCGACGCGGCGATCGGCCGCCTCCTGGTAGCCGGCGTCAAGCGGCCGCTCGAGCATCGAGGTCAGCAGCGTCATCGACTCATCAGGGCGGCGCTGCCCCGGCCCGGTCGTCATCCCGCCTCCAGCCGCGCCCGCGCGAGGACGAACCTGGCCTGCAGTGCGTAGAGGATCGCGGCG
>NZ_DATCWX010000286.1:0-2433 GCF_036566125.1 Intrasporangium sp. | reverse complement strand
AGAGCACCTTGGTCGTCGGCTCCACTAGCCCGGGCGGGAGCAGCGCGATGCGCTTCTGGCCCTTCTTCAGCATGGCTGGGATCTCGTCTGCCTTCACGCAGGCGGCGTCCGATGTCAGCGCTGGCTGCGTGACTTTCACTTCGCACGGGATCACCAGTTCGCCCCGGTCGGCCAGCGCCCCAAGCTCTTTGACGGTGGTGGTCGCCTTGAGGTTCGTGATGCCGGTGACCACCGCCAACGGGAAGGTGGTGGACTCGGATGCGGTGGTCGTCGACGGGCTGGCCGTCGTCGAGCCGGTGCCTGCCGAGGGAGCACTCGCCGTTGTCGCAGGCCCGGGGCTTCCGGTGGTGCACGCCGCAACGAGCATCACCCCCAATGCGAGAGCCGTACCCCGGAACATCCTCGGCGAGTTCACGGGCGACAGCCTATGCGTCCGCGTCGCCCGGCGCCGCCCGGCGCCGCCCGGCACACGCCAGCGAGCCAGACACGCGGAGGAGCGCGACTGCACTCAGGCGCAAGAGTGCACTGTCGACCGCGACCGCCGTCCGCGCAAGAGTGCTGGCTGCAGGGTGCTCAGGTCGCACGAACCTGTTCACCTGCCAGACGTTCGCTCCCGCGCGTAGACGATGCCCTCCATAATCTGCGGCGAGGTGGAGCGAGCGACGGGAATCGAACCCGCGTATCCAGCTTGGGAAGCTGGCGCTCTACCATTGAGCTACGCTCGCCGAGCCGCTGAGACCGAGGTGTCGGCGGCACGCGGCGTCAGTGTAGCCGACGCCGTGCCGCTTGACCGAAGGACCCTCCACCGCATGGATCTCGCCAAACGCGACGCCCTCATCGAGCATGTTCGAGGGCGAGGTGGCACCAGCGCGCAGGTCGCCGTCACGCTCGAGCAGTTCTTCGATGGGAACGGCTGCGAGTGGTGCATCGCCCCGCACCGCTCCGAGGACCTGGTGCTCGCCGACGTCCGCCGGGTGCTCCTAGCCCTGCGCGACCATCCCGAGGTCCACGACGTGCGCATCGAGCTGGAGCAACTCGAGTTCGACGTCTTTCCCGACGACGAGTGGCCCTACGCCAGCGGCGCCGCCGTCATCACCACCCTCATGCCCGACGAGGTCGACGCGCTGCTCCTGGAGGCCGAGGTCGACCCGAGCGGCGGTCCGGCCTCGAATGTCGACTGGCTCATCGACGCCCCTCCCATTCCGGAGGGCCACCACTACGTCGGCGTCTGGTGGGCTGACCGCCACGGTTGAATACCTCCGTGACCCAGCTCCAGATCGCCATCTCCGTGCTGTGTGGCGTCGCGGCGCTGCTCGTCCTGGTCCAGGTCGTCCGGGACCGCCCCGTCAACAAGCTGATCATCGCGGTCCTGGGTCTCATCGAAGCCGGCCTGGTCGTGCACCTCGTCCTCGGCATTCACTGGCTGACCGGTGACCGGCCCGACATCCCCGCCCTGACCTACCTCGGCTACCTGGTCGCATCCTTGGCCGTTCTCCCACTCGCCTGGGGCTGGTCGTGGGCTGAGCGCAGCCGCAGCGGCACGGCAGTGCTCCTGGTCGGGCTCGTCGTCGTTCCCTACCTCTTCGTGCGGCTGCACGAGATCGCCAGCTCGGCCAGTTGAGCTGCCGCAGTGTGGTGCCGAACGCACAGCAGGTCGTGCGCTTGGCACCACACAACGAGGCCTTATGCCGCTGACCTCGCTCCCGCGGTCAGGCTCCCTCAGCCGCGGGGCCGGTACGCGAACCACCCTGCTCGGCGACCCCGGTACACGCTGGGCATCGGGCCAGCAAAGTTTGCGCCCCCGGGCCCGGGGAAGCCTCCTGCTCCCATCTCCTCCGGGTCCCCGAGACCCTCGCCCCCGGAGCCCTGCACGCCGAGCAGGCTCCGCGTGAGGAGCTCGGAGTCGGAGAGCAGCTCGTCCAAGGCTGAGGTGAGGTGCCGGTCGCCGGGTGCCGTCTCCTCGAGGGCGGCGGCCAGAACGGCTCGCCGGACGAGCTCCTTCGCGAAGCTGGCCGTCGTGCCCTCGGCCCGCTCCGCAGCACCGGAGAGCGCCGCGTCCTCGAAGAGGTGCCTGCCGTAGAGCCGGAGCAGGGCGAGTCTCCCCTCGAGATCCGGCAGCGGGATCTGCGCAGCGAGGTCGACGCGACCAGGTCGTTGGGCCAGGGCCACCTCGAGGTCCTCGATGCGGTTCGTCGTCAGCAGGAACGCCACGTCAGCGTCAGCGTCGAGTCCGTCAAGTGCGTCGAGCACCTCGAAGAGCAACGGCTGCGGGCCCATTGTGAGGGACCGGTCCTCCGCGACGAGGTCGACGTCCTCGAGCACGACGATCGCGGGCTGGTGCGCTCGCGCGATCTTCGCCGCGGCGTGGATGTGCTGCAGCGCACCGCCGCTGAGCAGCACCGCGGTCGTGCCGGGAGTTGCGCTGAGCAGGTA
>NZ_DATCWX010000282.1:0-2511 GCF_036566125.1 Intrasporangium sp. | reverse complement strand
GCTCTCCCCGGCGCTGAGGGCACTGAGGTGCAGGGCAAGCTGTCGCGCTTCGCTCGATGAGACCGCCACCGTGATCCCGGGATCCGGCTGGTCCCCCCACGAAACCGTCGCCCCAAGGGCACCGCCGGACGCCTCCCCGTCTTCATCCTCCGTCGAGCTCGAGGTGCCGCCGCCCCCTGTGCGACCCAGGACGGCTAGGACCTGTGCATCGGTCACGACTTGTTGTCCGGTCCCGGTGGCGTAGACATCCACGCTGCTCCCTGGCTGGACCCCGGTGAGTGCGACCTCCATGACCGGCACCGTCATGGCCACGTCGCCATCCGACCGTCCCGCCAGCAGGCCCGGACCGGCGAGGCGCTCGGTCGTAACGACGCTCCTGGCCTCGATCGGACCGCCGGCGCGCCGTCCCACGACTGCCGTGACGGCACCCACTGCAGACTGGGGGCGGTGCTCGGCAGGACGCGTCTCGACGCGCACATCGCCGGGCTCGATGATCGCCCCGGAGGGGATCAGCCGTGCAGCCACTACGGTCGCCATGCCGGTGGCGGCCGTCCCATCGGGTCGCAGGGCGGCCAGGGCGACGACTACGGAAAGCCCGGCAAGCAAGGCAGTGACCCATCGACGGGCGCGAGCCCGGCGCGACCGCTGCAGCCGTGAGCCCGGCCGAGCGCGCCCGCGGCGGAGGACACGGCGCGACGACTCTCCGGTCGACGCGAGAGGTCGGCGACCGGGGCCCGGAGGCACGCTCATCAGGGCAGGTCGAACGGCAGCTCGATCCCGTCGAGACTGCGTCGGCAGGCACACGTGGCCGCGGCGTCGTTCTCGTGCGCAGGCAGCTGACCGATGGCGTCCCGGAGCACACCCTTGAGGCTCTCGACGTTCTCAGCGAAGACCCGCATGACCTCCTCGTGGGTGACGGCTTCACCACCCTCGACCCCGGCGTCTAGGTCGGTCACCATGGCGATCGTCGTGAAGCAGAGCGCAAGTTCACGCGCGAGGGCCGCCTCGGGCATCGTCGTCATGCCGACGATCTCCCAGCCGAGCTGCTGGTGCATCAGCGACTCCGCCCGGGAGGAGAACCGGGGGCCGTTGATGACGACGAGCGTCCCATCGGCCACGACCTCGAGCGCGGACACCCGCGCGGCGTCCACCGCCACCTGTCGTCCGTTGGCGCAGTAGGGCTCGGCGAAGCCCACGTGCACGATCGGGCCCTCAGCCTCGTAGAACGTGTGCTGACGGCCCCAGGTCCGGTCGACGACCTGGTCCGGGACCACGATGGTCCCCGGACCGTGCTCCGGGTTGAGCGACCCGACCGCACACGGCGAGAGGACCTGGCGCACGCCGACGGCTCGCAGGGCCCAGAGGTTGGCGCGGTAGTTGATCCGGTGCGGGGCGAAGCGATGGCCCTTGCCGTGACGGGCAAGGAACGCCACCGGGCGCCCGTCGACCTCACCGACGACGAGGGGGTCGCTGGGCTCGCCGAACGGTGTGGTGACCTCAACGGTCTCGAAGTCGTCGAGGAAGTCGTAGAGCCCGGAGCCCCCGATGACTCCGATCTCAGCGGTGATGTCGGACGGCGTGAGAACGGTGCTGTGTGAGGTCATGTCGGCAGCCTAGAACGGCAGCCCAACGGCGTCGGGCCTCACGACGAAGCATGGGGACAGGTCCGAAGGAGGTGGTGGGGATGTGGACGAGTCAGGCGGATATGGCCGGTTCAGGAGGCAGCGGTCTTGGTGCCCGAGCCGGACCCACTCGAGGAACCGCCAGACCCGGACGCCCCCGAGGCCGGCCCGGATGACGAGGACCCGGACGACCCGGACGACCCGGACGAGCCGGACGGCCCGGCCGACTCGGACGACGTGGAAGCCGCAGTCTCAGAGGAGCCGCCACCCGCGTCCTTGCCACCGGAGCTACCCGAGCCATCCGATCCCTTGCCACCCCCGCTCGATCGGGAGTCGGTCTTGTAGAAGCCGGAGCCCTTGAAGGCGATGCCGACGGGGTGGATCACCTTGCGCAGCCGGCCGGCGCCGTCGGCGCAGTCCGGGCAGTCCGTCAGCGGGTCGTCGGTGAAGGACTGGCGGATGTCGAACTCGTGGCCGCACTCGGTGCAGGCGTAGGTGTACGTGGGCACTGGTTACCTCAGGTCTTGCGGGGGGTCTGTCGGCCAATTCTACGGGCGCGCTCGAGTCCGGCTGACGGCCAGCCGGCCAACCGGCCGTGCAGACTCAGGGCCAGGATCCGCTCCTCCGTCGTCCTGCGGGAGCCGGAGGTCGTCACGACGAGCAGCTGGTCGCCGTGCCGGATCGTCGTGTGCTGCACCGGGACGAAGGACTCGCCGTTGCGCACGATTAGGGTCACCATGGCGCGCCGGGGCAGGCGCAGCTCGAAGATGGCGACCCCATGGAGCCGGGACTCCTCCCCGACGGTGACGGTGATGACATCCGCCCCGATCTCCACGAGCGGTGTGCTCTCGAGGCCGACGTCCACCGAGTGGACCTGCTCGGTGAGGCC
>NZ_DATCWX010000279.1:0-2997 GCF_036566125.1 Intrasporangium sp. | reverse complement strand
GGCTGGGCCCTCACCTCCGGGGACTACGGCGGAGTCGGAGTCGGCGGCCTCGCCACGGCCGGAGGCATCGGCTTCCTCGGGCGGTCGCAGGGCCTGACCATCGACCGGCTGCGGGCCGTCGAGATGGTTCTCGCCGACGGGTCCCTCGTCCGCGCGAGCGACGACGAGCGTCCCGACCTCTTCTGGGGCGTCCGCGGCGCCGGTTTCATGCTCGGCATCGTCACGGCCTTCGAGTTCGAGGCGGGCGAGGTGGGCGACGTCGGTTTCGCCCAGCTCGTCCACGACGCGACGTCCGACGTGGCCGGCTTCCTCGAGCGGTGGGGCGCTGCCGTCGAGTCGTCACCGCGCGACACCACGAGCTTCCTGATCATGGGGCCGCCCCGCGACGGCCGCGTCGTCGCCCAGACGATGAATGTCGTCGCTTCCGACGACTCCGAGACGATCCTGTCCCGGCTCCAACCGCTGGCCAACACGGCGCCCCTCATCGGGCAGCAGGCGCAGATCCTGCCCTACGAGGCCCTCGTCGTCCCGCCGCCGGCGATCCACGACGCGCAGGGCCAGCCGGTGTCCCGCTCAGGCCTGCTCGACCACATCACCCCGGAGTTCGCGAAGCAGGCCGCCGAGCTGCTCCGCTCAGGAGCAACGTACTTCTTCCAGATCCGTGCCCTCGGCGGAGCAAGCCATGATGTGCCGCCTGATGCAACGGCCTTCGCTCACCGGTCCGCCGCGTTCAGCGTGGTCGCCCTCGGCGCGACGCACACCCAGCTCGACCGCGAGTGGGACGCCCTCGCCCACCACTTCAACGGCCTGTACGTCAGCTTCGAGACCGATCGCCGGCCCGAGCGCCTCACGGACGCCTACCCGCCCGCGACGCTCGCCCGGCTCCGTGAGCTCAAGCACCGTTACGACCCGGACCACGTGTTCAAGGACAACTTCCCGCTCGACCGGTAACCGCGGCCCCGCCATTTCGTGGCGCGGGTCGTCAGGGGTGCAGGCGCGTGCCCTTGAGGATCCGGTCGACCGCGTTCTTCGGGCCATGCAGGGCGAGGCCCACCAGGTCGAGCGAGTCCGCGGGCGCCGTGGCAACCACCTCGCGGTTGGCCGCATCATGGCCCGTCGAGAACATGCCCTTCGTGTAGATCGCGAGCGGAGTCCCACGGCGCACGGCGCGCTCGTGCGCCGTCGCGACCGCCGACGGCGTGCCCTCGAAGATGAGCACCGGCATCCCGAGCAGCGGGAGGTAGGAGCGTCCGCCGGCATCGGCATAGGGTTGCCCGACGAGCTCGGGGTGCGCGGCCGTGACACCGCTGATGAGGAAGGCCGTGACGTTGAGCCGCTGCCAGACCTCGAGGTCGTCACGGACGACGACGGCGATCTTCGTGTCGAACGGCGGGGTGAGCAGGTCGTCCATGGCGCGAGTCTGCCGTGCGCCCACGGCTGGCCCTACGGAGGGTCCACCACACCCATGGATCCTTTCCGCTGGAAGGCGACTCAGCGGCATACGGCCTGAGTGTGAAGGTTCAGGCCCCTCCACGGGGGACCAACCTTTCACACTCAGCCATGAGGCCAGGCGCGCCTGGCGCGTCATAACGACATTGGCCGTATGCCGCTGAGCTGGGTTGCGCTGTCAGCGCTGGGTGATCGTCCACGTCCCGTCGGCGAGCGCCTTGTCCGGGTGCTGGATGTTGAGGAACAACGTCTTCGGGTCCTTGCCGAAGTAGATGCCCGAGATCTCCGCCCCAGTGTCGAGCAGGGAGGCGAACTGCTCGACGGTGTCCGCCGCACCGTCCTGGTCGGGGTCGAGGCCGGCGACCCACACGTCGGAGAGGTAGTTGTCCTCGACGATCCAGAGACGGCCGTCGGGACCCTGCGCGAGGTTGTCCGGGTTGTTGAAGCCGGTCACGCCCGCGTCCGAGTTCTCGACCGGGACGTTGACGCCCTTCTCGACGAACGAGCTGAGCTCGTCCTTGGTCAGGTCGATCGCCACGACGCGGTCCTCCGAGGTGTTGGCGACGTAGAGCGTGCTGCCGATGACCTCGACGTCCTCCGGGCGGCCGAACTCGGTCGCGGCGACGTCGTTCGCGGCCTCGTCGGCGTCCACGACAACCTTGTCCATGTCGAGGGCCACCCACTCGAAGGCGCCCACCTTCTGCTGGTAGCTGCTCGAGCTCCACCTCTGCTCGGCGTCGGTGAGGCCGGTGAGCTTCAGGGCGTAGAGCTGTCCGTCGGACAGGTCGCCGCGCTTGGTGGGCACGAACTTGAAGATCGACCCGCCGTTGAGCTCGTCGATGACGTAGACGGTGCCGTCGCCGAGCGCCTCGATGCCCTCATGGCGCAGGATGCCGACCTCGCGGCGCTCCTCCACGCTCGTGACGACCGTCGGGTCCTTCGGGTCGAGGAAGGCCTCGAAGAGGCGGCCGCCGCCGGTCTCCTCGGCGAAGAGCAGCGTGCCCCACGGCGTCCAGCGCAGGCCGTCGAGGCGCCGCCAGTCCTCGCGCTGGGCGATGACCTTCGCCTCGCCCGTCTTGAGGTCGACGACGGAGAGCGAGCCGTTGGAGCCGACCTCGTGGGTGCGGTAGAGGAAGCGGCCGGCCATCGGTCCGGTCTCGTTGACGGTGTTCATGTCGGTGAGGTCGTCGTCGCCGGCGTAGAGGTCGAGCTGCGTCTCGTCGACGACGAGCTGCTGCGTGAAGCCGCTGGGGATGACGAACGGGTCGGTCCAGTCGGCGCCGGCCGTGGCGTAGGGGGTGCCGTCGATCGGCTCGAAGCTGATCGGGCCATCGGCGGCGGTGGCGCCTGCGGGAATCATGGCGGCGACTGTCGCGGAGAGGGCGACGGCGGCCGCAATGCTGCGAATACGCATGTGAACTGCTCCCTGAGTCTGTTGGTGAGGGACGGCCTCAACGTAGGGAGCGGTGGTGTCGTGGCGTTGACCTGTGATGGCCGCCGAGGGGCGGTTTCGTGAACAGCTCGGGCCAGCGACTCGCATCCTGCTCC
>NZ_DATCWX010000277.1:0-12069 GCF_036566125.1 Intrasporangium sp. | reverse complement strand
ACGACCTGCCCGGCGGGGCCGCCAGGGGTCCGTGGGAGGCCTGGACATCGTTGGCTGCCCTCGCCACCGTCCCATCTCGGGTCGAGCTCGGGCCCTTCGTCGCGTCGACGTCGTTCCACGCACCCGCCATGCTCGCGAAGATGGCGGCGACCGTGGACGCCATCTCGGGTGGGCGGCTCGTGATCGGCCTCGGCGCCGGATGGAACGAGCGCGAGTACCGGGCCTTCGGCTTCCCCTTCGGCGACCGAGTGGCGCGCTTCGAGGAGGCCTTCACCATCATCCGGCAGCTCCTCCAGGAGGGACGATCCGACTTCCGCGGCCGGTTCCACGCCGTGGAGGACTGCGTCCTCGACCCGCCCCCGGCCCGCCCGGGAGGCCCGCCGCTCATGCTCGGCTCCACGGGCCCCCGGATGATGCGGATCGGCCTGCCCCACGTCGACCTGTGGAACACGTGGTGGAGCGACTACGGCAACTCCGTCACGGGTTTCGCCGCGATGCGGGAGCGGGTCGAGGCGGCCGCGGCCGAGGCAGGTCGGCAGCCGGGTGAGGTGGGCGCAACCGCAGCGGTCCTCGTGCGGTTCGCCTCCGGACGGGGCCGGGTCATGGGCGAGGGTGACTACAACGTCCCGGTCGACCCGGTGCCCGGTGAGCCCGCCGCCATCGCGGAGCACATCGTCGCCCTGGCCGGCGCTGGGGCCGTCCACGTCCAGCTCGTGCTGGACCCGATCACGATCGACTCCATCCTGGAGGTGGGCAAGGCCGTGGCGATGCTCTGACCAGCCCGCCATGCTTGCGCCATGACGGTTCACGGGCCGGTTGTCCCCGGCTTCGAGGCAGTGCAGGACGCCTTCGCCGAGGTCGTCCGCGCGCAGAGGGGCACCGGCGCCGCGAGCGCGATCTGGCATGACGGGAGGTGGGTCGTCGACCTCTGGGGCGGCCATGCGGACGCTGACCGGACCCGACCGTGGGACCGCGACAGCATCGTCATGCCCTACTCGGTGAGCAAGCCCTTCGTCGCCCTCGCGGCGCTCACGATGGTGGACCACGCACTGCTGGAGCTCGACGCCCCGGTGCAGCGCTACTGGCCCGAGCTGCTGACCGAGGCAACGGTCCGCCAGGTCCTCTCCCATCAGGTCGGGCTCGTCGCCCTCGCCGAGCCCGCGCCGGCGTCGCTGCTGCTCGACTGGACCGGCCTGTGCGGCCGCCTGGCGGCCGAGGGGGCCCGCTGGCCCTCAGGCACGGCCATCGGGGAGTCAGCCCTCTTCTACGGCCATCTCGTGGGCGAGCTCGTCCGCCGGGTCGACGGGCGCGACGTCGGCACGTACCTCCGCGCCGAGGTCTGCGGGCCGGCGGAGCTGGACTTCACCATCGGCCTGGCGTCTGGGGAGCTCGCGCGCGTCGTCGACCTGACCGGACTCGGCGTCCTCGCGGAGCAGGTTGCGGACCCGGGTGCGCCCGACCTGCTCCGGAGAGCGCTGCTCAATCCGCCCGGAGCGATGGATGGCGACGTCGTCAACAGCGAGGCCTTCCGCCGGGCCCTGGTCCCGGCCATCAATGGCCACGGGACGGCGCGGGCGGTCGCGGGGCTCTACGCGAGTTTGCTACAGGGCCGGCTGCTCTCCCCCGCGTTGCGCGAGGAGGCCGTCCGACCGCAGGCCTCCGGAGTGGATCGGGTCATGGGCGGTGAGCCGCGGTCCTGGGGGCTCGGTTTCGCTGTCGACGCCGACGGCTTCGGCATGGGCGGCATCGGCGGGAGCGTGGGCTGGGCGAGCACCGAGGGACGCTACGCGTACGCATTCGTCACGGGCAGCATGGGGACGCACGAACGGTCGGATCTGGTCGAGAACGCCTTCCGCGCGGTCATCGGCCTGCCACCGCTCTGAGCCGTCAGGGGGCGCGGCCGGCCACGGCCGCGAGCCTCACGTAGACCGGGGCGTCGCCGGGCACCTGCACCTCCGGACCGAAGGCCGGGCCGCGATTCTCGTCGGTGAGTCCGGTTGACAGGAACGCCATGCCGCGCTCAGCGACCTCTGGGTCGAGGTCGCGGTCCTGGCCCGTCGCCCTCACGAGGTCCCACGTGTGCACGGCCACCTCCGCCGTCTGCCAGTCCGCCATGCTCGTGTCAGCGTCCTCGCCCTTGGACGTCCAGGTCGCGAGGAGCTCGTCGGCGTTGGCCCGGAAGCTCGACGCCGCTTCGCCGAGCCCGACCGGCGGGTCGGTGGACCAGTCCGGCTTGCCGCCGGAGCCCATCTCGACGAAGCGCGCGGGCGCCGCGACGAGGTGCGCGACGAGCCGCCGGACGTCCCAGTCCGGGCAGGGCGTCGGATCCCCGAGCTGGCTCTCCTGCACACCACCGATGACGGAAACGGCTTGATCGAGCGCGCGGGAAAGGACCGCAAGTGGGACGTCCGTGGGCATCGGGTACACCTCCGAGTCGTTCCCACCACCCTAGGGCACCCGTATGCGTCTCCGGGGAGCCCAGCCGCCCACGAAACCGCCCCGGCACGCAGAAGCGAGCCCAGCGGCATACGGCATCGGTGTGACGGGATGCGGGAAGGCCCGGCCCGCCGAAGCGAACCGGGCCCTCCCGATGACTCGTGCGTCAGGTCACTTGATGATCTTCGTGACGCGACCGGCGCCGACCGTGCGGCCACCCTCACGGATGGCGAACTTCAGTCCCTCCTCCATGGCGATCGGCTGGATGAGCTCGACCTTCATGTCGGTGTTGTCGCCGGGCATGACCATCTCGGTGCCCTCGGGCAGGTGGACGACACCCGTCACGTCCGTGGTCCGGAAGTAGAACTGCGGACGGTAGTTGTCGTAGAACGGCGTGTGACGGCCGCCCTCGTCCTTGGACAGGATGTAGACCTGACCCTCGAACTCGGTGTGCGGCGTGATCGAGCCGGGCTTGACGACAACCTGGCCGCGCTCGACGTCCTCGCGCTTGACACCGCGAAGGAGCAGGCCGACGTTCTCACCCGCACGACCCTCGTCGAGCAGCTTGCGGAACATCTCGACGCCGGTGACCGTGGTCTTCGTGGCCGGGCCGGGGTGGATGCCGACGATCTCGACCTCCTCGTTGACCTTGAGGATGCCGCGCTCGATACGGCCGGTGACGACCGTGCCACGACCGGTGATCGTGAAGACGTCCTCGACGGGCATGAGGAACGGCTTGTCGACGTCGCGCTCCGGCTCCGGGATGTAGGTGTCCACGGCGTCCATGAGGTCGAGGACCGTCTGGCCCCACTCCGCGTCGCCCTCGAGCGCCTTGAGCGCGGAGACCTTGATGACCGGGACGTCGTCGCCGGGGAACTCGTAGGTCGTCAGCAGCTCACGGACCTCCATCTCGACGAGCTCGAGGATCTCCTCGTCGTCGACCATGTCGGCCTTGTTGAGCGCCACCACGATGTAGGGGACGCCCACCTGGCGAGCGAGGAGGACGTGCTCCTTCGTCTGCGGCATCGGGCCGTCGGTCGCGGCGACCACGAGGATCGCACCGTCCATCTGAGCAGCGCCGGTGATCATGTTCTTGACGTAGTCAGCGTGACCCGGGCAGTCGACGTGGGCGTAGTGGCGCCCCTCCGTCTGGTACTCGATGTGCGCGATCGAGATGGTGATGCCGCGCTGGCGCTCCTCCGGAGCCTTGTCGATGTCGTCGAACGCGAACTGCGGGTTGAGGTCCGGGTACTTGTCGTGCAGGACCTTGGAGATCGCAGCCGTCAGCGTCGTCTTCCCGTGGTCGATGTGACCAATGGTGCCGATGTTGACGTGCGGCTTGGTCCGCTCGAACTTTGCCTTCGCCACTGTGGTCCTCCTCAGGACTTCATAGTGTTACGCCGTACGACCAGGGCAGGACGTGGCGCTGTTGGGTTGTGATTTCCGATTGGGATTCCTCGGGAGAGACTAGCCGGGTTGCCCCGTCAGTCACTCGCCGCGGGTCTTCTTGATGATCTCCTCGGCAACAGCCTTGGGGACCTCTGAGTAGGAGTCGAACTCCATGGAGAAGCTCGCGCGACCCTGCGTCTTGGAGCGCAGGTCGCCGACGTAGCCGAACATCTCGGACAGCGGGACGACCGCGCGGACCACCTTGGCGCCGCTGATGTCGTCCATGCCCTGGATCTGGCCACGGCGGGCGTTGATGTCGCCGATGACGTCACCCATGTAGTCCTCGGGAGTGCGGACCTCGACCGCCATCATGGGCTCGAGGAGCACCGGGTCCGCCTTCCTGACGGCCTCCTTGAGGACCATCGATCCGGCGATCTTGAAGGCCATCTCCGACGAGTCGACATCGTGGTAGCCGCCGTCGACGAGGGTCGCCTTGATCCCGACGAGCGGGTAGCCGGCGAGCACGCCATACTGCATCGCGTCCTGGATACCGGCGTCGACCGACGGGATGTACTCACGCGGGATGCGACCACCCGTGACCGCGTTGACGAACTCGTAGAGCTCGCCGCCCTCGGTGTCGGTCAGCGGCTCGAAGGTGACCTGCACCTTCGCGTACTGACCGGAGCCACCCGTCTGCTTCTTGTGGACGTAGTCGTACTTCTCGACCGGCCTGCGGATCGTCTCGCGGTAGGCGACCTGCGGCTTGCCGACGTTGGCCTCGACCTTGAACTCCCGCTTCATGCGGTCGACGAGGATGTCGAGGTGCAGCTCGCCCATGCCGGCGATGATCGTCTGGCCGGTCTCCTCGTCGAGGTGGACCTGGAAGGTCGGGTCCTCGGCGGAGAGCTTCTGGATGGCCGTGGAGAGCTTCTCCTGGTCCCCCTTGGTCTTCGGCTCGATGGCGACCTGGATGACCGGCTCCGGGAACGACATCGACTCGAGGACGATCGGGTCGTTCAGGTCGCAGAGCGTGTCGCCCGTCGTCGTGTCCTTGAGGCCGATCGCGGCGTAGATGTGGCCCGCCATCGCCTCGTCGACCGGGTTCTCCTTGTTGGCGTGCATCTGGAAGAGCTTGCCGATGCGCTCCTTCTTGCCCTTGGTCGAGTTCATCACCTGGGTGCCGGAGGAGATGTGGCCCGAGTAGACCCGGATGAAGGTCAGCGTGCCGAAGAACGGGTGCGCGGCGACCTTGAAGGCAAGCGCCGCGAACGGCTCGTCCTTCGACGGCTCCCGGGTCATCTCGACCTCCTCGTGGCCCGGCTTGTGCCCGATCATGGCGGGCACGTCCAAGGGCGAGGGCAGGTAGTCGACGACCGCGTCGAGCATCGGCTGGACGCCACGGTTCTTGAAGGCGGATCCACACAGGACCGGGTAGAGCTCCGAGCTCACCGTGAGCTTGCGAATGCCGGCCTTGAGCTCGTCGACGGTGAGCTCGTCACCGCCGAGGTACTTCTCCATGAGCTCGTCGTCGGACTCGGCAACCCGCTCGACGAGCTGGTGCCGGTACTCCTCGGCCTTGGCCTGCAGGTCCGCGGGGATGTCCTGGACCTCGTACTTGGCGCCCATCGTCACGTCACCCTTGGCGTCTCCCGGCCACACCAGGGCGCGCATCTCGAGCAGGTCGACGACGCCGATGAAGTCGCTCTCCGCGCCGATCGGCAGCTG
The DNA here is from genome assembly GCF_036566125.1 of Intrasporangium sp. GTDB lineage: Bacteria > Actinomycetota > Actinomycetes > Actinomycetales > Dermatophilaceae > Intrasporangium. The sequence goes on along the minus strand of NZ_DATCWX010000277.1, from coordinate 6,519 downwards.
GAGAACGAGCGGCTCCGCGCCGAGGCGGTCCTTGATCGTCTGCACGGTGAAGTAGAAATCCGCGCCGAGCTTGTCCATCTTGTTGACGAAACAGACGCGCGGCACGTCGTACTTGTCGGCCTGACGCCAGACCGTCTCGGACTGGGGCTCGACGCCCTCCTTGCCGTCGAAGACCGCAACGGCGCCGTCCAGGACGCGCAGCGAGCGCTCGACCTCGACCGTGAAGTCGACGTGGCCGGGCGTGTCGATGATGTTGATCTGGGTGCCGTCCCAGAAGGAGGTGACCGCGGCGGACGTGATCGTGATGCCGCGCTCCTTCTCCTGCTCCATCCAGTCGGTCGTCGAGGCACCGTCGTGCGTCTCGCCCATCTTCCGGTTGACGCCGGTGTAGAAGAGGATGCGCTCCGTCGTCGTCGTCTTGCCGGCGTCGATGTGCGCCATGATGCCGATGTTTCGGACCTGCTTGAGGTCCGTCAGGACGTCGAGTGCCACGTCAGTTGTCTCATCTCGTTCGTGTGGGAGAAATCTGTGGGAGCCGTGCCGGCGGGTGGGCGGCAGGGCTGGATCCCGGCGGTATGCCGCCAAGCGAGCTCAGCGGCATACGGCCGGAAGTGCTGTCACCAGCGGTAGTGCGCGAAGGCCTTGTTCGACTCGGCCATCTTGTGGGTGTCCTCGCGACGCTTCACGGCGGCGCCGAGGCCGTTGGACGCGTCGAGGATCTCGTTCATGAGGCGCTCGGTCATCGTCTTCTCGCGACGCTGCCGCGCGTAACCGACCAGCCAGCGCAGGGCCAGCGTCGTGGAACGGCCCGGCTTGACCTCGATCGGCACCTGGTAGGTCGCGCCACCGACGCGACGGGACTTGACCTCCATGGCCGGCTTGACGTTGTCGAGCGCGCGCTTCAGCGTGGCGACAGGGTCCGTGCCGGTCTTCTGGCGGCAGCCCTCGAGCGCGCCGTAGACGATGGTCTCGGCGATCGACTTCTTGCCGTCGAGGAGGATCTTGTTGACGAGCTGCGTGACGAGCGGGCTGGAGTAGACCGGGTCGACGACGAGCGGACGCTTCGGAGCGGGTCCCTTACGAGGCATCAGGCCTTCTCCCTCTTCGCGCCGTAGCGGCTGCGAGCCTGCTTGCGACCCTTGACACCCTGGGTGTCGAGCGTGCCGCGGATGATCTTGTAGCGGACGCCGGGAAGGTCCTTCACACGGCCGCCGCGGACGAGCACGATCGAGTGCTCCTGGAGGTTGTGGCCGACGCCGGGGATGTAGGCCGTGACCTCGATGCCGCTGCTGAGGCGGACACGGGCGACCTTACGAAGGGCAGAGTTCGGCTTCTTGGGGGTCGTGGTGTACACGCGGGTGCACACACCGCGACGCTGGGGCGAGCCCTTCAGCGCCGGGGTCTTGGCCTTCGCGGCCTTGTCCTGGCGGCCCTTGCGGACCAGCTGGTTGATGGTAGGCAACCTGGTTACTCCGTAACGTTGCTGTTGTCATGCCACCCCGCTGCGGGGCGACTCCTTGGTCATCCGGGTCCCGGTGACCCCGGCCACCCCCGAGGTCGGGCGTGTCGGTGGTCGATCGGTGAACCGGTGCTCCCCCCTGCACTCCCCACAACGCTTTGTGGATTGCCCGGCGGAAGGTTCGCTCTGGACCGCAGTGATGTCACACCGGCCGGGGCTGGCGGACAGGGCACCGAGGCCGTCATCGCGCATGACTGAGTACAGGCCTCAGACACAGTGTTCAAGCGTACCGGCGGGGCGCCACGCCGACCAAATCCGCACCCTTGCGCTCACCGCCACAATGCCGTATGCCGCTGGGCTCCCTGCCGCGGTTGGAGGTATTCCGCGACGACCAGTAGTCGCTCAACACCTCGAACCGATTACCTCGAACCGGAACGCGGGTCAGCCGAGGCGCCAGTCCCCCGCGTAGATGTGCAGGACCGGCAGCCCGAGGACCTCGCGCGCCTTGGAGGCCCAGTCGGTGTGGAAGGTGTCCTCGACGGCATGCGGCTCGGTGACGATGACGACCTCGCGGGCGTTCAGGCGGCGAACCTCCTCGACGAGCGTGGGCATGGGGTCGTCTCCGGTCACCTCACCGGTCACCGTCAGACCCCGCTCCTCGAACTCGCGCAGACTCTGCGCGAGCGCCGTCTGCGCATCCGCGTGCGCCCCCTCACGGTCGACCGGCTTGAGCGCATCGAGCGCCTCGCGCATCTCGAAGAGGCTGAGGTGGTTGAGGAAAGTGCTCAGCAAGTTGCGTTTCGTGTCCGCGGGCACCAGGACCCGGTAGGTCTCCGGCTCCTCGTCCCCGGCGTGCAGGCTCGCGATCCGGTCCACGTCGACGGGCTTGAGCGCCTCCTCGGTCAGGACGATGACCGCGGCTGGTGCGGCATCGGATTCGGGCTCGTGTTCGGGCTCGGAGGGGGTCTCGACCGGAGGTGCATCGCTCATGCCGCAACCCTATCGAGCGGCCCTTGCTCCCCACCCGATCGAGTGGACAACTTCTGGGATCCGGAGTCCCCAGAAGTTGTTCACTCGATCAGGTGAGGTGTTCCCAGGGCACCAACCGCCGAGGGCTTGAAACGCCGCTGGGCTGGGACTGCGCTTCCGCGCGGTCCCAGCCCAGCGGCATACGGCCTGACGGCCTCACGACGGTCGGTCAGAGCTTGTCTAGCCCCAGCGCCTCGTCGTCGAGACGGATCGCCTCGCCGGTGCCCGTGCCGAAGGTCGCGTAGTCGTACGCGTCGTAGCTCGGCAGCGAGTACATGGCGGCCTTGGCCTCCTCGGTCGGCTCCACCTTGATGTTGCGGTAGCGGGGCAGGCCCGTCCCGGCAGGGATGAGCTTTCCGAGGATGACGTTCTCCTTGAGGCCGAGCAGCGGGTCGGACCTCGCCTCCATCGCGGCCTGCGTGAGGACACGCGTGGTCTCCTGGAAGGACGCGGCCGACAGCCACGACTCGGTCGCGAGCGACGCCTTGGTGATGCCCATGAGCTCCGGACGACCCGAGGCCGGGCGCCCGCCCTCGGCGATCGTCTTGCGGTTCTCCTCCTCGAAGCGGCCGCGCTCGGCGAGCTCGCCCGGAAGCAGGTCCGCGTCGCCCGCCTCGATGATCGTCACGCGACGGAGCATCTGACGGACGATGACCTCGATGTGCTTGTCGTGGATCGACACACCCTGCTGGCGGTACACGCTCTGCACCTCGTCGACGAGGTGCTTCTGCGCGGCCCGGGGACCGAGGATGCGAAGCACCTGCTTCGGGTCGATCGCGCCCTGGAGCAGCTTGGTGCCGACCTCGACGTGGTCGCCGTCCTGGATGAGCAGGCGCGAGCGCTTGCTCACCGGGTAGGCGTGCTGGTCGGAGCCGTCGTCGGGCGTGAGCAGGATGCGGCGCGCCTTGTCGGTGTCCTCGATCTCGACGCGGCCGGTGGCCTCGGCGATGGGAGCGACACCCTTGGGCGTGCGGGCCTCGAACAGCTCGACGACACGCGGCAGACCCTGCGTGATGTCGTCGGCCGCCGCGGCACCACCGGTGTGGAAGGTGCGCATCGTCAGCTGCGTGCCCGGCTCACCGATCGACTGGGCGGCGATGATGCCGACCGCCTCGCCGATGTCGACGAGCTTGCCCGTCGCGAGCGAGCGGCCGTAGCACTTGGCACACGTGCCGACCTTCGAGTCGCAGGTGAGGACCGAGCGCACCTTGACGTGGTCGGCACCCGCCGCGTAGAGCGCGCTGATGACGACGTCACCGAGGTCGATGCCGGCCTCGGCCAGCACCGTGCCGTCGGCGTCCGTGACGTCCTCGGCCAGCGTGCGGGCGTAGACCGACGCCTCGACGACCTCCGAGAGGGTACGCGTGCCCGTCGTCTCGTTGATCTGGGCGATCGGCAGCGTCAGGCCGCGGTCGGTGCCACAGTCGTCCTCACGGATGATGACATCCTGCGACACGTCGACGAGACGACGCGTGAGGTAGCCCGAGTCGGCCGTCCGCAGCGCGGTGTCGGCCAGGCCCTTGCGGGCACCGTGCGTCGAGATGAAGAACTCGAGCACCGTGAGGCCCTCACGGAAGTTCGCCTTGATCGGCCGCGGGATGATCTCACCCTTCGGGTTGGCCATGAGGCCACGCATCCCGGCGATCTGACGGATCTGGAACCAGTTGCCACCCGCACCCGAGGACACCATCCGGTAGATGGGGTTCGTGCGCGGGAAGTTGGTCTCCATCTCCTTGGCGACCTGGTTCGACGCCTGGGTCCAGATCTCGACGAGCTCCTGACGGCGCTCGTCGTCGGTGATCAGACCGCGCTCGTACTGCGTCTGCACCTTGGCGGCCTTGGCCTCGTAGCCCTCGAGGATCTCCGTCTTGTTGCCCGGCGTCGTGACGTCGGAGATGGCGACGGTGCTGCCCGAGCGGGTGGCCCAGTGGAAGCCGGCCTCCTTCAGGGCGTCGAGGGACGCGGCGACCTGGACCTTGGAGTAGCGCTCCGCGAGGTCGTTGACGATCGACGACAGGCCCTTGCGGTCGATGGCCTTGTTGATGAACGGGTAGTCCACCGGCAGGGCGTCGTTGAACAGCGCCCGGCCGAGGGTGGTCTCGACGAGGATCGCCGGGACCAGGCCGCTCTCGTCCGGCTCGACGCCCTCGGGCAGCTCGAAGCCGGCCGGGGGCACGACGTCCGTCAGGCGCAGCTTGACCGACGAGCCGAGCTCGATCTCACCACGGTCGAAGGCCATCCGGGCCTCGGCCGGGGACGAGAAGGCACGGCCGGCACCCAGACCCCCACCGTCGACCAGCTCGGTCAGGTGGAAGATGCCGGTGATCATGTCCTGCGTGGGCATGGTCACGGGGCGACCGTCGGCCGGCTTGAGGATGTTGTTGCTCGAGAGCATCAGGATCCGTGCCTCGGCCTGGGCCTCCGCCGACAGGGGCACGTGCACGGCCATCTGGTCACCGTCGAAGTCAGCGTTGAAGGCCGAGCAGACGAGCGGGTGGATCTGGATGGCCTTGCCCTCGACGAGCTGGGGCTCGAAGGCCTGGATGCCGAGGCGGTGCAGCGTCGGCGCACGGTTGAGCAGGACCGGGTGCTCGGTGATGACCTCTTCGAGGACGTCCCACACCACGGGGCGCGCGCGCTCGACCATGCGCTTGGCCGACTTGATGTTCTGTGCGTGGTCGAGGTCGACGAGGCGCTTCATCACGAACGGCTTGAACAGCTCCAGCGCCATCTGCTTGGGCAGGCCGCACTGGTGCAGCTTGAGCTGCGGGCCGACGACGATGACCGAACGGCCGGAGTAGTCGACGCGCTTGCCGAGCAGGTTCTGGCGGAAGCGGCCCTGCTTGCCCTTGAGCATGTCGGAGAGCGACTTCAACGCCCGGTTGCCCGGGCCCGTCACCGCGCGGCCGCGGCGCCCGTTGTCGAACAGGGCGTCGACGGCCTCCTGCAGCATCCGCTTCTCGTTGTTGACGATGATCTCCGGCGCGCCGAGGTCCAGGAGCCGCTTGAGACGGTTGTTCCGGTTGATGACGCGCCGGTAGAGGTCGTTCAGGTCGCTCGTGGCGAAGCGGCCGCCGTCGAGCTGCACCATCGGGCGAAGCTCGGGCGGGATGACCGGGATCGCCTCGAGGATCATCCACTCGGGTCGGTTCTCCGAGGTGATGAACGCGTTCACGACCTTGAGGCGCTTGATCGCGCGGCTCTGCTTCTGCCCCTTCGACGTGCGGATGGTCTCGCGCAGTGACTTCACCTCGGCGGTGAGGTCGAGGTCGCGCAGGAGCTCGCGGATCGCCTCCGCGCCCATGCCGCCCTTGAAGTAGACGCCGAATCCGTACGCGGAGCCGAAGCGGTCCTTCAGCTCGCGGAAGAGCATCTCGTCGTTGACGATCATCTTCGGCTCGAGGTCGCGGAAGAGCTGCCACGTCTGCTCGAGCCGGTTGACCGCGTCGACGGACGCCTCGCGGGCGTCCTCGCGGCGCGACTCGATGTCGAGGTACATCTCGCGGACCTTGAGCGACCACTGGATGATCGCGTCGAGATCCTCCTTCTGCATGCGGCCCTCGGCCTTGAGGCAGAGGTCGTTCGCGCGGTCGCGGATCTCCTCGGCGGACTCTCCGCCGCTCAGGGTCTCGAGCAGCTCGAGCAGAAGCCCGTTCCCGAGGTCGCGGGCCTTGTCGAGATTCTTCTTGTCGACGCCCTTGACGAGCTCGGCGTCGTCGCCCTCGAGCTCCTCGCCCGCGAGCAGCGCGTCGCGCACCTTGTTCATGTGCTTGGTGACCGCGCCCTTCTTCGAGCCGGTCGCCTTGTCGGCTTCCTTGTGCAGCGGTGCGAGCGCCTCGTTGATCTGGCCGGCCGCGTTCGCGACCTGGTCGAGCTCGCGGGTGGTCAGCTGGCGGTCGTCGCGAATCGCCGAGTTGCGGACGAGCTCGCGGATCTTCTTCGAGTCCTCGGTCGTGATCTTCTGCGCGACGTCGGTGAACATCCCGCCGACGAGCTTGCGCGCCTCGTCGAGAGGCGGCAGGCCCTGCTCC
>NZ_DATCWX010000170.1:0-6327 GCF_036566125.1 Intrasporangium sp. | reverse complement strand
CGCAGTACGCGCCCCCGCCCGAGCCGCAGTACGCGCCCCCGCCCGAGCCGCAGTACGCACCTGCGCCCGACCCGGACGCTGACCTTGCCCGACTCAAGCAGCTTGGTGACTTGCGCGCCGCGGGCGTCCTGACGGAACAGGAGTTCCAGGCTCAGAAGGCGCGACTGCTGGGTATGTAGGAGGACCCGTCGGCCGCCATTCGGGCGGCCGGGGACCTCGGGTCTGGTCTGACCCGGATGGCCGGTGGGTCACGACACGTGAACCGGCCTGATCGGGACGAAGGGTCGGATCTCGTCGGCACCCGGCTGGATGATCCCGCACGACGACTCGGGCACCTCGCGCCAGGCGCCGGGAAGGTCACCGAGGGGTTCGGAGACGACGAGACGCGCTTCGTCGCCCAGCATGCGCAGCACCTCCAGTTCGGGGTACAGATCGCGCAACTGAGTCACGTCCGTCGAGTGGAAGAGCGTGCGGCTCTGATGTTGCGACGAGTAGCGGAACACCCATACCGACTTCCCGTCGCTCGTCGCCATCGTCGCTTGGATGGGGTTTGCGATTCCGCGACGTTCGGCGAGGTCCTCGACGAAGCCGATGGCCCGCGCCACGCCCTCGACGGGGTCACCTTGAAGGCCGAACGTCAGCGCAAGGAAGAAGAGTGCCTCGGAGTCGGTCGATCCCTCGATGTCCGGGTACAGCGAAGGGTCCACCGTGAACACCAGGTCGCGTTTCAGCTCATGGAAGCCGGAAACCGCTCCGTTGTGCATCCACAGCCACTCGCCGTGTCGGAACGGATGACAGTTGCTGCGTTGCACGGGGGTTCCCGTCGACGCGCGCACGTGAGCGAAGAGCAGCGGCGTCCGCACCTGCGAGGTCAGCTCCCGAAGGTTCGCGTCATTCCAGGCGGGGTCCACACTCTTGAAGATCGCCGGCTCCTGGCGATCGCCGTACCAACCGATCCCGAAGCCGTCACCGTTCGTCGTTGTCGCTCCCATACGTGAGTGCAGGCTCTGCTCGATCAGCGAGTACTTGGGTTTGAAGAGGAGGTCCTCGACGAGGATCGGGCCGCCCGAGTACACCATCCAACGACACATGCATTCAGGCAACCACGGCGCACGGGCGCCGTCATCACGTCCCGAGGATGACTTCGGTGGGTCGGATCAGCCGCGGAGCAGTCCATAGCAACGGACAGCCGCCGACCTCAGCAGACGAGCGAGGTGATGCCCTGTGCGCTCTCGGAGCCGCTGCGGAGCAGCTTGCCCCAGCCCTGGGTGCAGGAGCTGACGGTGCGCACCGGGATCGAGTAGGTCAGGCGCTGCCGGTTGTCGCCGATGGCATAGCCTCGCGTGTCACCCCCACCGCCGACGACGATGCCGGCCTGGGCGCGGTAGCCGAAGCCGAGCGCGTGGTACTGCGCCCACACGTAGACGGACGAGAAGTTCATCCAGGCCGAGCCGCCGGAGTCCCAGCACCAGCCGATGTACTGCCGCACGGTGAAGGCGTTCATGCCCTTGTCCCGCACGACCTTGCTCGACCCGAGCTCCCGGATGTTGGAGCAGTTGACCTGGGTCAGGTTTGCGGTCATGTCGGACGTGGCGGTTGACGAGCCCGCCGGCGCAGCGGGAGACGCCGAGGCGGCTGTGCTGGGCGCGAACGCAGTCATCAGGCCGGCCAGGGCCAGCGCCAATATGGATACGGTCAAGCGGTGGAGGGACATCATTGTGGCTCCTGCTCGGTGGTCAGTCCGACGACAGTACGACGGGTCGCGGAGATCGGCAGCCCGAAACTCTCCTGACCCTGAGTAGTGTCCACGGACCGGAATAGGGTGGGCCCATGGCCGCCGCGTCCAGCAAGACCCCAGCCATGGTGCTCGACGTGGACGGCTTCGACGTCCGTCTGACGAATCCGGACCGGGTCTACTTCTCCGAGCGAGGCGAGACCAAGCTCGATCTGGCCAACTACTACCTGTCGGTGGGTCCGGGGATCGTCAACGCGCTCCGCGACCGGCCGTGCATGCTCCACCGGTTCCCCAAAGGGGTCGAGGGGGACAAGGTCCACCAGAAGCGACTCCCCGCGGGGGCGCCTCCGTGGGTCGAGACGGTGCGGCTGCACTTCCCGCGCTATGGCCTGCACGCGGACGAGCTCTGCGTCCAGCGTCTGGCCGACGTCATCTGGGCGGTGCAGATGTCGACGGTGGAGTTCCACCCGTGGAACTCCCGCAGGGCCGACACCGAGAAGCCCGACGAGTGGCGGATCGACCTCGACCCGATGCCGCGGTGCGGCTACGACAAGGTGCGGCGGGCGGCTCACGTCGCCCACGAGATCCTCGAGGAGCTCGGCGCCGTCGGCTGGCCCAAGACGTCCGGCGGGCGGGGCATGCACGTCTACGTGCGGATCAAGCCGGAGCACGGCTTCCAGCAGGTCCGCCGCGCCGCCCTCGCCTTCGCGCGTGAGGTCGAGCGGCGGCTGCCCGACGACGTGACGACGGCCTGGTGGCGCAAGGACCGGTCGCCCGAGGACCTCTTCGTCGACTACAACCAGAACGCTCGGGACCACACCATCGCGGCCGCCTACAGCGTCCGGGGCAACAAGCGCGGGACGGTCTCGGCGCCCGTCGTCTGGGACGAGGTCGACGACTCGGTGCCGGACGACTTCACGATCGAGACCATGCCAGCTCGGTTCGTGCGTCTCGGGGACCTGCACGCGGGCATCGACGACGCCGTCTTCGACATCGCCGCGCTCCTCGAGTGGGCCGCGCGCGACGAGCGCGAGGGGCAGGACGCGCCTCCCGACGAGGAACAAGACGAGGAATAAGTCGTATGCCGCTGGGCTTGCTCCTCACGGAAGGTGGCCCCGGGTGCCGCCACCGTCCACGACATACGCCAGGACAACCCACCTTCACCACGAGGAGGACCCGTGACAGCTCTCGGCGACTTCACCGCCACGACGATCGACGGCAAGGAGCAGTCACTGACCGACTACTCCGGGGAGGTGGTGCTCGTCGTCAACACGGCGAGCGAGTGCGGGTTCACGCCCCAGTTCGCCGGGCTGGAGCAGCTCTGGGAGACCTATCGCGACCAGGGATTCACCATCATCGGCTTCCCGTGCAACCAGTTCGGCGGTCAGGATCCCGGGACCAACGAGGAGATCGTCGACTTCTGCCAGAAGAACTATGGCGTCACCTTCCCGATGATGGCCAAGGTCGATGTCAACGGCGACGACACGCATCCGGTGTGGAAGTGGCTCAAGTCGGAGAAGGGCGGCCTCGTCGGCGACCGGATCAAGTGGAACTTCACGAAGTTCCTCGTCGGGCGGGACGGGCACGTCATCGGTCGCTACGCGCCCCAGGCCGAGCCGCAGAGCCTCGCCGAGGACATCGAGAAGGCGCTCGCCGCCGAGCGCCGCTGAGCGGGCGTAACCCTACGATCTGCGGGTGGACCACGCCCGATTCGCCGACCGCCATGCTCGCGAGGTCATCGACGTCCGGCACGGCGAGGACGCCCTGGACGCCGTCTCTCGCGAGGGGTTCTGGGCGCTTGTCGCCACTTTCGAGGGTGCGGTCACAGCCATCCGTTTCGCCGAGGTGCGACATGGGGAGCCGGCCCCACGGGTGGTGGACTGGTCCCCGCTCGATCGGCACTGGGAGAGCTCACTGAGCTCAGCGGCATACGTCGAGGCGGTGGAGGAGGTCCGGCGGCGCATAGCCGCCGGCACCGTCTACCAAGTGAACGTGTGTCGAGTCCTCAGCCACCCCCTCGAGGACGATGCCGACCTCGACGGGCTTGACCTGGTGCTGCGTCGGGGCAATCCGGCGCCCCACGGCTCGCGCATCAGATGCGCGGCGGCCGGTGTCGACGTCGTCAGCGCCTCGCCGGAGCTCTTCCTGGCGCGTCGGGAAGGTCGGCTCATCACCAAGCCGATCAAGGGGACGGCGGCGACGAGAGATCAGATGCTGCCCAAGGACCACGCCGAGAACGTCATGATCGTCGACCTGATGCGCAACGACCTGTCGGGCGTCTGCGAGGCGGGCACCGTGTGGGTGGACGCGCTCTGCGCGTTCGAGGAACACCCGGGGCTCGTCCACCTTGTCTCGACGGTGAGCGGCCGGCTTCGGGACGGCGTGTCCTGGCGCGACGTGTTCGCGGCGGCCTACCCGCCGGGTTCGGTGTCGGGAGCGCCGAAGTCGAGCGCGCTGACGGCGATCGGGGACCTCGAGGCGTCGCCGCGCGGACCGTACTGCGGCGCGATCGGGTGGGTCGACGCCGACACCGACGCGGCCGAGCTCGCCGTGGGCATCCGGACGTTCTGGGCGGAGCGGGACGCGACAGGTCGGCGCTGGCTGCGGTTCGGGACGGGCGCGGGCATCACGTGGCACTCCGATCCCGCGGCCGAGTGGACCGAGACCCAGCTCAAGGCGGCCCGCTTGGTCGGGCTCGCGGCCGGCACTGTGACACCATGACGCCATGACCGGCAGCTCTCCTCGTGTCTGGGTCAACGGCGAGCTCGTCGACCCGACCGCACCGTCCATCGCGGCGCTCGACCACGCCGTCACGGTCGGCGACGGGGTTTTCGAGACGGCCAAGATCGACCGGGGGCAGCCCTTCGCGCTGTCCCGGCACCACGCCCGCCTCGAGCGGTCGGCGGCAGGCCTGGGGTTGCCGGCTGTGGACCTGGCACTCGTCGGAAAGGGCATCGACGCCGTCCTCGGTGGCGGGCCGATCGACTTCGGTCGGCTCCGCTACAGCGTGACAGGCGGGATCGGGCCACTCGGCTCGGACCGGGCCGTGGGGGACCTGACCTACATCGTCGTCGCGGCTCCACAGGCCAGGCCACCCGCCTCGGGCAAGGTGACGGTCGTCCCTTGGACCCGCAACGAGCGCTCGGCAGTCGCCGGGCTCAAGACGACGTCGTATGCCGAGAACGTCGTCGCCCTCGCCCGCGCGAAGGAGGCCGGGGCCATGGAGGCGGTCTTCGGCAACACGCGCGGGGAGCTCTGCGAGTGCACCGGAAGCAACATCTTCGTGGTCGTCGGCGGCGAGGTGCTGACGCCGCCAGAGGACTCCGGGCTCCTCGCGGGAATCACCCGAGAGCTGGTGCTCGAGTGGGCAGCGGCGGCGGGCCTTCCGATCCGCGAGGAGGCCCTACCCCTCGAGGTGCTGGACACCGCGGACGAGGTCTTCATCACGAGCTCGACCAAGGACGTGCTGCCCGTCCACGCGGTCGACGACCGCAGCCTGCCGGTCGGGCCGGTGACAACCCGGCTGCGCGACCTGTTCCGCTCACGTGCAGGGCAGGATCTCGACCCGTGACCGATCGTAGCGAGACGGAGCCGGCGGAGGCTGGAGAGTCGGGGGTCTCGGTCATCGACTACTCCGACCGCAACCTCACCCTCGACGCCCCCGAGGACCGGTGGGCGTGGCGCGCTCGGCTGCGGCGCAACCCGGCCACCCATCTGGCCTGGCGCACCGCCGTGGGGGTCGTTGGGTCTATCGTCACCGTCAGTGGGCTCATCATGGTGCCGGCGCCGGGGCCCGGCTGGGCCGTCGTCATCCTCGGTCTCGTCATCCTGGCCAGCGAGTTCGAGTTCGCCCAGCGGTGGCTCGACTTCGTCAAGCACCACGTGCACCTGTGGAACCGGTGGGTCATGTCGCAGCCGATGTGGGTCCGGTTGCTGGTCGGGTTGGCCACCCTGCTGCTCGTCTGGGCGATCCTCTGGCTGACGTTCGTCGTCATGGGCGTGCCTGCGTGGACGCCGGACTGGGCCGAGCAGCAGCTCGCCCGGCTCCCCGGAGTCGGTTAGGGTCGATTAGGGCGCCCGGCTGCCGACCCGCTATTGTTTCCGAGCACCATTCCGGACGTGTAGCTCAGTTGGTTAGAGCGTTCGCTTCACACGCGAGAGGTCAGGGGTTCGAGTCCCTTCACGTCCACCACCAACACGCCCCCATCGGCTGGTTCGGTCATAGACTGCCCGCCAGGAGGCGATTCCGGTGGACCAGACCCTGACGGCGGCGCTCGAGCGCGAGCACCAGGAGATCGACGCCGGTCTGGGGGCCTTCGTCGACGGGCTGGACAACGGTGAGCTGCTCGGTGCGGAGTTCAACCGTGCGGCGGACGCGCTGCGTCGGCACATCTACCTCGAGGAGGAGTTCCTCTTCCCTCCCTTGCGCGCAGCGGGGATGCTGCCGCCCGTCCTCGTCATGCTGAGGGAGCACGGCGCGATCTGGCGCACGCTTCAGGGCCTCGAGCTCGAGGTGGGGCCGGGCACGGCGGCGGGGACCGCGCGGGACCGGTCCGTTGTGGCTCGAGAGCTGCTCGCGCTGCTCGCGAGCC
>NZ_DATCWX010000250.1:0-2875 GCF_036566125.1 Intrasporangium sp. | reverse complement strand
AGGAGCGCGGCCCAGAAGGGGCCCACCGCAGCGAGATCCGCCGTGTCGAGGGCCAGCTCGATCTCCGCCACGGCGTGCGGATCCGCGGCGACGCCCTGGTCCTGCGCGATCTCGCTGATCCTACGGGCGAGGTCGATGTCGCGCTGGGTCAGGGCGCCCGCGTCGTGGCTGATCAGCTTGAGGTCGACGTGCGGGTAGGTGAGCGTGACGTCGGGGTGGTGGTTCGCCGCCTCCGCCGCCTCGGAGACCGCCATGACGAACCGCAGCCCGGTCGCGAAGTCACCGGTGAGGAAGCGGGCGTGGAGGGCCTGGGCCAGCTTGCGCCAGTCGGTGAGGCCGGCATCGAGGATCTGCTCAATGGTGAGGCTGTCCATCGACCCAGTATGTCTGACGCCCGCTCCCGGGAGCCCGCGCTCAGCCTCGGCGCGAGCGCCCGAGACGCGCGAGCACGCTTGCCTGGCGGTCGGCGTCCTGCGCGACGGGGACGGCCGGCTTGCAGACTCCGTCGTCGTAGAGGTGCTCACCGAAGGCCGGCAGCGCCGTCTCGATGAGGTCGAGCTCCTCGTCAGTGAACCTCTCGTCCCGGTCCGCGGCCTGGCCGAGGTCCCAGCGGTGCACGAGCAGGTCGAAGCCGTAGAAGCTCACGATGGTCGCCCCGACCGTCGTCCGGCCGAAGACGCCGTCGTACTCCCTCGACGTCACCGCCTCGTCGGCCAGCAGCCGCCGCATCTCCGCCTCGTGGGCGTGCCAGCCTGCGACCGGGTCGTCGTCGAGTGCCGGATCGGCGTCGAGCTCGATGCCCCGCGAGCGAAGGAACCCGCGCTGCGTCCCAACGACGTGGGCCAGCACGTCCCGTCCGGTCCAGTCCTCGCACGCGGATGGCGCGTCCCAGGCATCGTTGGGCAGGGTGTCGACGACGGAGCCGAACCTGTCGGCGAGCTCGAGGTAGCGGTCCAGAACGAGGTTCTTCGAGGCTGTGCTGTTCGATGTGGTGGTCATGCGCTCGACCGTACGGAGACTGTCGTCGGTGGGTCTTGATACTTTCCGACACATGCCCGGCAGACCCGATCCGGACACCGAGCCGGCCCATCTGCTCGACCCGGCCGACCTGCACTTCACCATCGACCGCTATCCCGTCTCCGCTGGCCTCGAGCCGATCGCGCGACGGTTCTGGATCCCCGTCTGGGACGTCCCCGCCGGCCGGGAGTCACCACAGCGCGTGCTGCAGTACCCCGTCTGCCTCCTCATCGTGTCCGAGGAGTACGCCCGGTTCTACGGGGTCGTCTCCGGTCTGTCATCGACCACCCTGGTCGGCCGCGGTTGGGCGGTCGGCCTCATGCTGCAGCCGGCCGCGGGGCACCTGCTCAGCGGGCACCCGGTCCGCGACCTGACCAACCGCTTCGTCGACGTCGAGAGCGTGACCGGGCTCAGCGGCATACGACTGGGTGATCGGATCCGCGAGATCATGCGCGGCGCCCCACGCGACGAGGACAGGCGGGCGGAGGCCCGAAGCCTCGTGGAGGACCACCTGGCCACCCACCTGCCGATCGACGAGGAGGGCGCCTTCGTCAACGCCGTCGTCGAGGCCGTCGAGACGACACCGGAGCTGCTGCGCGTGGACGACCTGTGCGAGCGGTTCGACGTTGCCGAGCGGACCCTCCAGCGCGTCCTGCGCAAGCGGGTCGGCATCACGCCGAAGTGGCTGATCCGCCGTCGACGTCTGCAGGAGGCCGCGGACCGGCTCCGCGATGCCGATGCCGATCTCTCCGGCATCGCGGTCGAGCTGGGCTACGCCGACCAGGCGCACTTCACCCGCGACTTCCGGGAGGCAACCGGGCTGACGCCCGGCCGGTTCGCGGCGCGCTTCCGCTGATCAGCCCGCTCGACCGCTCAGACCCCTCGGACCCCCTCAGCCCTCGGCGTGCTCGGACGGAGGTGCCGAGCCACCCTGCGGAACCGTGCCTGCCATGAGCCGTGCCAGCTCCTCCTGGTCGGCTCGGGAGGGCAGTCCCCAACCCGGTTGGTAGCCAAAGACCTCGGCCATCGGTCGCACGTCCATCTGGCCGAACATCATCTCGACGTCCTCCATGCTGAGCAGGCCCGGATGAGGGACGCCGGCGGCCTCCGTGATTCGCAGCATGTCCTTGCGCCACGACTTGATGTAGTTGGCGACACGGACCGACTTCAGCGTCGGGTCGAGGCCCCGGACCAGCCACGGCTTCTGCGTCGCCACGCCAGTCGGGCAGGTGTCCGTGTGGCACTTCTGGGCCTGGATGCAGCCGATCGCGAGCATGGCCTCACGAGCCACGTTGACCATGTCCGCTCCGAGCGCGAAGGCGACGACGGCGTTGTCCGGCAGTCCGAGCTTGCCCGCCCCGATGAAGGTGACCCGGTCGGACAGGCCCGCCTCGGCGAAGAGCGGGTAGACCCGGCTGAACCCGGCCCGGAACGGCAGGGACACCGTGTCGCTGAAGACCATCGGTGCTGCCCCCGTGCCTCCCTCTCCGCCGTCGATGGTGATGAAGTCGACGCCTCGGGAGCCGCCGCTCATCTGCCGGATCAGCTCCTCCCAGAAGTCGCGATGCCCGACCGCGGACTTGATCCCGACCGGCAGGCCCGTGGCGTCCGCGATCTTCTCGATCCAGTCGAGCATCGAGTCCACGTCGCTGAACTCGGCGTGGCGGGAAGGGCTCACGCAGTCGACGTCCATCGGGATGCCGCGGATGCGCGAGATCTCCGGCGTGATCTTGGCACCGGGCAGCAGCCCACCGAGGCCCGGCTTGGCACCTTGGCTCAGCTTCACCTCGATGGCCTTCACCGGCGCTGACTGGACGAGGTCGACGAGCCGCTCGAGGTCGAAGCGGCCCTGCTCGTC
>NZ_DATCWX010000224.1:0-4208 GCF_036566125.1 Intrasporangium sp. | reverse complement strand
CGGACCCTGGCCGGAACGACGGTGTAGGGCCCGTCGAGCGGGAAGCCCGGGACAGCGGCAGCGGTGCCGCGCGGCAGGTCCGAGCCGAGTTCGAGCCCCGGCGCGTCCAGGCCGTCCGCGCTGATGACGGCGAGGTCCCGGTCGGGGTCGAAGATGACGACTCGCCCGGTGACCGTCTGGTCCTGGCTGGTGATCCGGACGCGTTCGGCGCCCGCCACGACATGGGCGTTCGTGACCACGCGCCCGGGGCTGAGGACCCATCCGGTCCCCTCCTGGGCGCGCGCGCACGAGTCCGAGGCGGTCGTCACCTTGACGACCGACGCGGCGGCCCGGGCGATCGCTCCGGCGTCGCCGATGGCGGGATCGGGCGCCTCGACCGGGGCGATCGGCTCCGGGACCAGGTCGCCGAAGACCTGTGGGAAGCCCTGGTTCGAGAGGAAACCGCGGAAGCCGGCGAAGACCTGGCCGGTCCCTTCCGGCATGACCGAGTCGACGGCCCGCAACACCCTCGACTCGGACACCGCCCTGGCTACAGCGGGGTTGCCGGCCGTGCGGAGCGAACCACCGAGGAACCAGATCATCAGGGACGCCGCGAGGACGACGACGATCGCGCCGAGGACGGAGTCGGTGCGCCGCACGGTGTGCTGGCCCAGCTGGCGCCTGATCTGGGCCCCGAGGAGACTGCCGAGCACCTGGCCGATCCAGCCCATGAGGACGACACCCATGATGAGGACGAGTACTCGTAGTCGCGGGTCGTTCGTCACGGCATCCAGGTCGGCGAGCACCGATGGCAGCAGCCAGATGCCGACGAGGGCTCCCATGAAGAAGCCGAGCAGGGAGAAGACGCTCGAGACGAGGCCGTGGCGGTAACCGGAGATTCCATAGGCGATGAGGATGAGCACGAGCGCGAGGTCGAGCAGGAGGCCTCCGGTCATCGGCGCTCCCTGAGGTAGATCTCGGGCAGCGGCCGGCGCCGCGACTCGTCCCACTCGACCGTGAGCCCGGCCAGGTCGAGCACTCGGCTGAGGAGCCCGGCCGTGAAGCCCCAGAGCATCAGGTGGTCGAGCTCGAAACCAGGCCCGACGAAGCCGCTCGGGTGGGTCACGGTGAAACGGCTCTCGGGGTCGACGAGGTGGGAGATCGGCACGGAGAGCACCTCGTGCACCTCAGCGGCGTCGCGCACGGTCACCGGGCTCGGGCGCGACCACCAGCCGAGGACAGGGGCGACGACGAAGTTGGCCGGCGGCAGGTAGAGGCTCGGGAGTACGTCAACCACGTCGACGCCGTCCGGGTCGATGCCGGCCTCCTCCTCGGCCTCGCGGAGGGCGGTGGCGACGCTGTCCTCGTCCTCGGGGTCGCGCGACCCGCCGGGGAAGGCAATCTGGGCCGGCTGGGTGCGCATCGTGTGCGAGCGCTCGATGAGAATGACGTGCTCGCTCCCGGACTCCTCACCCGCAGGCGCCGGACCGAAGAGCATGAGGACGGCCGACTCGCGGCCGCCCTCCTCCGGTGGCTGAAACCGGGAGAACCAGTGCGCGTCGACCGCGGGCACGCGCTCGGCGACGTGCTCGAGCCACCCCGGGCGAGGGAGCCCGGCCGGCCCGGGCGGGATCGAGCCGGACGTGCCGGAATGGATGACCCGCGCACTCCTCGGTTCGGGGATCGGCGAGGAGGTCCTGCGGCTCGTCATTTCGGGGCCAGCTCGAATTTCAGGAGCTTGGCGGCACGGTCCGGGTCGGTCTCGCCGATCCCGTAGCTGGGGCACCAGCGGGCAACCGGGCAGGCTCCGCAGGCGGGCGTCTTGGCGTGGCACGTGCGGCGTCCGTGGAAGATGACGACGTGGCTGAGCATCGTCCAGTCCCGCCGCATGAAGAGGGCGCCGACGGCATGCTCGACCTTGACCGGGTCCGTCTCATCGGTCCATCCGAAGCGCCGGACGAGCCGCCCGAAGTGCGTGTCGACCGTGATGCCCGGGATGTTGAAGGCGTTGCCCAGGACGACATTGGCGGTCTTGCGACCCACCCCGGGCAGCGTGACGAGGTCCTTCATCCGCCCGGGCACCTCGCCCTCGAAGCGCTCGACGAGGGCCTGTCCGAGTTTGATGAGGCTGTCGGTCTTCGCCCGGAAGAAGCCGGTCGGCTGGATGATCGTCTCGAGCTCGGTGCGGTCGGCGGAGGCGTAGTCGGCGGCGGTGCGGTACTTGGCGAAGACGATCGGTGTCACCTTGTTGACGCCGACGTCGGTGGTCTGCGCGGACAGGATGGTCGCGACGAGCAGCTCGAGCGGATTGGTGAAGTCGAGCTCGCAGTGCGCGTACGGATAGCGGTCGTGCAGTGCCCGGTACATCTTCCGGGCACGCCGGGTCCGCGCGACGGGACTCTCGTCGGCAGTCACGACGGCTCGAGCAGACACAGACGTCACTGTATGCCGCTGGGCTGGCACCCACCCAAAGGGCTCACTTCCATGGCGCTGCAATCCGCACGTCACCTCGAGGGGGTTCACACTGGCAGGGACAGACGGGCAGACAGGCGAGCTCGAAGCAGTCGTCGAGGCAGGTGCACTCCTGAGGGGGCGATGCCCGCAGGTCGGCCAAGGCCCGGTCCCGGCGCCGCTGGCGCTCGCGCGCCGCGCGCTCCCGTTCGGATCGGAGCGTCGGGTGGTCCTCCGGTGCCCGCCCGCGCTCGCGCAGGCGGTTGCGCTCCCGGCGCTGGCGGTACCAGCCGCGCGCCGGCGGCAGGCCCTTGCGTGGCTGGACTCCCCGCTCGTTGGGAATGCCGATGTCGGGCGGGGTCGCGTCGAGGTGAGCCGGGAAGCGCCGCTCCCGGTGGTCTCGCAGCGTGTCGGCCGGGACCGCCTGCACCGCGCGTCCCTCACGGTCGACGACCGCGAGACGCAAGCCGGCCAGCGCCAAGATCGACTCCATCGTCGGAATGTCAACTCGGACAGCGCTCGTCTCGAGCCTGCCAACGGCAGCCCGCGACAACCCGAGGGTGTCCGCCAGGTCCCGCTGGCTCAGGTCTGCGAGGCGTCGGGCTCGTCTGACGTAGCCGCCGACATCGAAGGCCACCTGTCCCCCTTCTCCGGACGATTTCGTGGCTCGACCCTGACACGCACCCCTGACATCCGCCCGCATGTGATCCTGCTCCGCTCCCCGGAGCAGAATGCGAGTCGCCGCGACCCCCTCGCATTTCGCAAAACGCACACCTGCGCGCGGACTCGTATCTTGCTCCGATTGGCGGAGCAGGATGCGATGCGGGCGCGTGGGGACCGTGGTTGTGGGCTCACGGCTGGTTCGGCGGGGAGCAGGTCACACGCACAGCCGTTCTGGCAGACTGACCCCGTGGACCCAGACGTGGTGAGACGCGCTCCCCTGTTCAAGGCACTCGACGACGAGCCTGCCTCTGCCCTGCAGGCACAGATGAGTCTGTCTCGCCTCGAGCGCGGGGACGTGCTCTTTCACGAGGGCGACCGCGGCGACACGCTGTACGTCATCGCGGAGGGCAAGATCAAGCTCGGGCGGACCAGCGCAGACGGTCGCGAGAACCTCGTGGCCATCCTCGGGCCGGGTGAGATGTTCGGTGAGCTCAGCCTCTTCGACCCCGGACCTCGCACGATGACCGCCACCGCAGTCGCCGAGACGCAGCTGCTCGGCCTCGGCAACGACTCCCTCACGGGCCTGCTCGCCGGCCGCCCCGAGGTCGCCAAGACGCTCCTCGCGGCTCTCGCCCAACGCCTCCGTCGCACCAACGCACATCTCGCCGACCTCGTCTTCACCGACGTCCCCGGTCGCGTGGCCAAGGCGCTCATCGACCTGTCCGAGAGATTCGGCCGGCACGTGGAGGGCGGCATCATGGTCGCCCACGACCTGACCCAGGAGGAGCTCGCCCAGCTCGTCGGCGCGTCCCGTGAGACGGTCAACAAGGCCTTGGCGGACTTCCAGTCACGCGGCTGGCTGCGGCTCGAGGCACGAGCGGTCCTCCTCCAGGACGTCGAGCGCCTCAAGCGCCGCGCCAAGTAGACCGACGACGGAGCCCGACCGGCAGGAAGGTCAGCCGGGTCGCTCAGTCGTCGATGCTCGGTTGCTCGCGCAGGTACTCGAGCTGCGCCTGCACGGACATCTCGGCGGCACCCCAGACGGTGCGCGGCACGTCGGCGTAGACGCGCTCGACCACCTCGCGGGCCGTCGAGTCGCCGGCAGCGAGCGCCGC
>NZ_DATCWX010000199.1:0-40411 GCF_036566125.1 Intrasporangium sp. | reverse complement strand
CCGAGTCGCTGCTGGTGGCCACCGACTTCGACGGCGTGCTTGCGCCGTTCGACGTCGACCCGATGGCCGTGCGGCCCGCCGGGGGCGGCATGGAGTCGCTGCGGGCGCTCGCTGCCCTGCCTGCGACGACCGTCGCGATCGTGTCCGGACGGGACCTCGATGCGCTCGGCACCCTGACCTCCGTCGCCGAGGACGAGCCGATCGTGCTCATCGCCAGCCATGGCGCCGAGTCGACGAGCGCGGCCGTGCGATCCGCCATGGAGGCCGCGGCGGTGAGCACCGAGGACGAGAGGCGACTTGCAGCGCTCGATGCGGACATCAGTCGCCTTGTCGCCGAGCGGCATCCGTTGGCCACGGTCGAGCACAAGACCGCCGCGGTCGTCGTGCACACACGGGGCCTGCCACGCGACATCGCGGATGCGGCCGTCGCGGAGGCGCGCGAGGTGGCCCTGACCCATTCCGGCGTCAGGGTCCTCAAGGGCAAGTCGGTCCTCGAGCTGTCGGTCTCGCACGCCGACAAGGGCTCCGCCGTCACGGCCCTCGGGCGAGACCGCGGCGTCACCGCCCGCGTGTATTTCGGCGACGACGTGACCGATGAGGACGTGTTCGCGCGGATGACCCGGCCCGAGGACGTGACGGTCAAGGTCGGGCCCGGCTCGACCGCGGCGCGCCACCGCGTCGACGACATCCCCGCGGTCGTCGCCGCCCTCGAACAGCTCCTCGCCACGCGCCGCACCCACACCCCGATCGAGTGAACAGCTTTCGGGGCCTTCGGGCCCCGAAAGCTGTTCACTCGATCGGGTGTGTGCGCTCGTTGGGGATCAACGGCGGAGGGCGCCGGTCGAGCCGCGCACGACGAGCTCGGGCCGGAAGACGTACTCCGCCCGGGGAGACGGCTGGCCGGCGATCTCGTCGAGCAGAGCGCGAACCGTGGCCGCACTCATCGCGGGCACACTCTGACGCACCGTCGTCAACGGCGGATCGGTGAAGGCGATGAGCGTCGAGTCGTCGTAGCCGACCACCGAGATGTCCCGCGGCACGTTGAGGCCGCGCTTGCGCGCCTCCCGGATCGCACCGAGGGCCATCATGTCCGAGCCGCAGACGATGGCCGTGCAGCCCTTGTCCATGAGCCGGCCGGCAGCGGTCGCTCCGCCCTCGACCGAGAAGAGCGAGCGCTCGATGAGGTCGCCGACGTCGGATCGACCGAGCAGCGCCTGCATCGAGTTGCGGAAACCGGCGATCTTGCGGATGACCGGGACGAACCGGTCCGGGCCGACCGCCAACCCGATCTCACGGTGGCCGAGGCTCACGAGGTGGTCGAGCGCAAGCCCCATCGACGCGACTTCGTCGTTCGAGATGAACGGCGCGTCGACGCCCTCGATGTAGCCGTTGACGAGGACGAGCGGCAGGCCGCGCTCGCGCAGGGCGGTGTAGCGCTGGGGGTCGGCGTTCGTGTCGGCGTGCAGGCCTGAGATGAAGATGATGCCGGCGACACCGCGGTCGAGGAGCATTTGCACATAGTCGTCCTCGTGCACTCCCCCGGCGGTCTGCGTGCACAGCACGGGGGTGAAGCCGTTCTGGGCGAGGGCGTTCTCAATCTCCTGCGCGAAGGCCGGGAAGATGGGGTTGGTCAGCTCGGGCACAATGAGGCCGACCAGCCCAGCGCTCTTGCGGCGCAGCCGGCTTGGTCGGTCGTAGCCGAGGACATCGAGAGCCGTGAGCACCGACTGGCGGGTCCCCTCCGCGACCCCCGGCTTGCCGTTGAGGACGCGAGAGACGGTTGCCTCCGACACGCCCGCCTGGAGGGCTATGTCCCTGAGTCTTGCCTTCACGACCCGCCTTTCTGCTTCGCTGCCCAGCTTCGTTTGGTCCGAGCGGGATGGCTGGAGGCTACGGCCTTGCAACAGTCTTGCATAGATTTTCAGCAAACCGGGCCCAAAATCTTGCAAAGACTTGCAACGGAGTGCTTGACTCCGGTCACCACGGTGTTTCACCCAACCAAGGAGTAAGAATGCGTCGCACCGCCAAGGCCGCCGCGGCCGTTGCGGGCATCAGCCTCGCCCTCGCCGCATGCGGCGACTCGGGCACCCCCAACGAGCCCGCAGCCCAGACCAGCGCGCCCACCGCGAACCCCGCCGACATCAAGGCCGACCTGACGTGGTGGGACACGTCCGACGCCACGAACGAGGGCCCTGCCTTCAAGGAGCTCATCGCCGAGTTCAACAAGACCTACCCGAACGTGAAGATCAACTACCAGTCGGTCCCGTTCGGCGAGGCACAGAACAAGTTCAAGACAGCCGCAGCGGCGAAGTCGGGCGCTCCCGACATCCTGCGCGCCGAGGTCGCCTGGGTGCCGGAGTTCGCCTCGCTCGGCTACCTCTACGAGCTCGATGGCACCGAGCTGACCGCTGATGCCGGCGACTTCCTGGCCGCACCGGTCGGGTCGACGAAGTACAACGGCAAGACGTACGGCGTACCGCAGGTCACGGACTCGCTAGCGCTCATGTACAACAAGAAGCTGCTCAACGACGCCGGCATCACCGCCGCCCCCAAGACCTGGGACGAGCTCAAGGCGGCCGCCGCCACCATCAAGGAGAAGACCGGCAAGACCGGCGTCTACCTCAACCCGCAGGGCTACTTCATGCTGCCGTTCATCTACGGCGAGGGCGGCGACCTCATTGACCCCGAGGCGAAGAAGATCACCGTCAACGCGCCCGAGGCGGTCACCGGCGCCGAGAAGGAGCAGGAACTGCTCAAGTCCCCCGGCTTCGCCAAGCCGCCGGCCACGGACGCCTACGCGGCCATGATGAACGAGTTCAAGGCCGGCAACGCCGCGATGATCATCAACGGCCCGTGGGAGGTCAACAACATCAAGGGCGCCGCGACCTTCGGCGGCCTCGAGAACCTCGGCATCGCCCCGGTCCCGGCCGGTTCCGCCAAGGCCGGGGCCCCCGTCGGCGGTCACGACTACGTCGTCTGGTCCGGCATGCCGCAGGAGAAGGCGGCGGGCGCCATCGCCTTCATCAAGTTCATGGCGAGCGCCGAGAGCCAGGCCAAGCTGGCCGACAAGCTGGGCCTCCTGCCGACGCGCACGTCCGCCTACGACAAGGTGTCCAACCCGATCATCAGCGAGTTCAAGCCGGTGATGGAGGTCGCCGTCGAGCGCGCGTGGATCCCCGAGGGCGGCAAGCTGTTCGGCCCGCTCGACGAGGCCGCGACGGCGATCCTCGTCCAGGGCGACGACGCCCAGAAGGCGCTCGACGAGGTCGCCAGGAAGTACAAGACCGAGGTCGTCAAGGACTACTCCACTCAGTGAGCCCGGCTCGCTGAACCATGCGGTGGCGGTGGGACGACCCGTCCCGCCGCCACCGCTGGACGTTCACCCCCACCACTCGCTGCCTCCAAGGAGCCGGAATGCAACGGCTGCGCGCCAACTTCGACAAGTACTGGTACGCGTGGGCGATGGTGACGCCCGTCATCGTCGTGCTCGCCCTTCTCGTGTTCTATCCGCTCGTCCAGGGCATCTTCATGTCCTTCACCAACCTCACCGAGGCGAACCAGGCCGCCGAGGTGTGCAGCAAGACGCTCGGTGGTGGTGAGGTCTGCCAGCCCAACCCCAACAAGTGGAGCTTCATCGGACTGGACAACTACAAGAACCTGCTCACCGGCGAGGTCGGCAACTTCTGGCAGCTGTTCCGGATCACCCTGATCTGGACCGTGGCCTGCGTCGTCTTCCACTACACCATCGGGCTGGCCCTGGCCGTCCTGCTCAACCGTGAGATCAGGGGACGGGGTCTCTACCGCGTGCTGCTCATCATTCCGTGGGCCATCCCTGCCTTCGTCGCCTCCTTCGCCTGGAAGTTCATCTACGACCGCGACTACGGCATCATCAACGCCGTCCTGGCCGCACTCGGCCAGGAGCGCGTCGACTTCTTCGACACGACGGCCAAGTCGCTCACCGCCGTCATCATCGTCAACATCTGGCTCGGCGTGCCGTTCATGATGGTCGCACTGCTCGGCGGCCTGCAGGCCGTCCCCGGCGAGCTCTACGAGGCGGCCGAGATGGACGGTGCCACGCCCTGGCAGCGATTCCTCAACGTCACGCTCCCAAGCCTGCGACCGGTCTCGGCGTCGGTCATCCTGCTCGGCACGATCTGGACGTTCAACATGTTCCCGATCATCTACCTGATGAGCAACGGTGGGCCTGCTGGCACGACTGACATCCTCGTGACGGGCGCCTACAAGGCCGCCTTCCAGGGGATCCGCGACTACTCCCTCGCCGCCACGTACGGCGTGCTCATCCTCTCGATCCTCATCGTGTACTCCATCGGCTATCGCTACTTCCTGCGCAAGCAGGGAGAGGTCTGGTGATCATGAGCAAGCCCCGCCCCCGCGGACACCGGTCGCCCGCGGCCAGCATCGGCATCCACGCCACCCTCGTCCTCACGACCTTCATCGCCGTCTTCCCGGTCGTGTGGATCGCCTTCACCTCGATCAAGCCGAAGGACAAGATCGGGTCGCTGGCCCTGATCGACGAGCCGACCCTGGACAACTACCGAAACCTGCTCGCCAACACCGACTTCCTCGTCTGGTTCCGCAACTCGGTGGTCGTCGCGACGTTCACGATGATCTTCGGTGTGGCCATGGCTGCCACCGCCGGCTACGCGATCTCGCGCTACAACTTCCCCGGGAAGCGGCCGCTCATGTGGACCTTCCTCGTCACCCAGATGTTCCCGGTGGCGATCCTCATCGTGCCGATCTACGCGATCATGTCGAGGCTGGGCCTGATCAACACCCACGCGTCGCTCATCATCGCCTACTGCACCGTCGCGGTGCCCTTCTGTACGTGGATGCTGCGGGGGTACTTCGACACGATCCCCCGGGACCTCGACGAGGCGGCCTCGGTCGACGGGCTCGGTCCCTACGGCACGTTCTGGCGGGTCGTGCTGCCGCTCGCCCGCCCCGGCCTGGCCGTGACGATGTTCTACACGTTCCTCACCGCGTGGGGCGAGGTCGCCTACGCCAGCGCCTTCATCAACACCAACGACAAGTTCACGCTCGCCTACGGCCTGCAGACCTTCGTCCCCAGACCGCCGACGCTGCCGCTCTGGGAGCTGATGACCCCGGCCGCGATCCTCATCGTCATCCCCGCGGGCATCGTCTTCTTCTTCGCGCAGAAGCACCTCGTCGCCGGCCTCACGGCCGGTGGCACCAAGGGGTGATCGACGGCACCGGACGGCCACTCGACCAACCCTCGACCCCAACTCAACCCACCGCGGAGGCGGGTGTCCGGTGGACCAAGCACAGCGGCATACGACATGATCAAGGGGCCCCACCCCGAGGGCACCTTTACAACGGATCGTCCGGCACGTTCCTGCCGGTGAAGGAAAGGCAAAGACGCCAATGGCAACAGTGACGTTCGACAACGCGACCAAGACCTATCCGGGCAACCCGAAGCCCTCGGTCGACAAGCTCAACATCGAGATCGCGGACGGTGAGTTCCTCGTCCTCGTCGGCCCCTCCGGCTGCGGCAAGTCCACCGCGCTCCGCATGCTCGCCGGCCTCGAGGAGGTCAACGCCGGCCGCATCCTCATCGGCGACCGCGACGTGACGAACCTGTCCCCCAAGGACCGCGACGTCGCGATGGTGTTCCAGAACTACGCCCTCTACCCGCACATGTCGGTCGCCGACAACATGGGCTTCGCGCTCAAGATCGCCGGCGTCGACAAGGCCGAGATCCGCAAGCGCGTCGAGGAGGCCGCGAAGATCCTCGACCTCTCCGAGTACCTCGAGCGCAAGCCGAAGGCGCTCTCCGGTGGCCAGCGCCAGCGCGTCGCCATGGGCCGCGCCATCGTCCGGTCGCCGCAGGTCTTCCTCATGGACGAGCCGCTGTCGAACCTCGACGCCAAGCTGCGCGTCCAGACCCGCACCCAGATCGCGTCGCTCCAGCGCCGTCTCGGCGTCACGACGGTCTACGTCACGCACGACCAAGTCGAGGCCATGACCATGGGCGACCGCGTCGCCGTGCTCAACGCGGGCGTCCTGCAGCAGATCGACAGCCCGCGGCGGATGTACGACCACCCGACCAACGTGTTCGTCGCCGGCTTCATCGGCTCCCCCGCGATGAACCTGCTGGAAGCCCCCGTCGTGGACGGCGGGGTGGACGTCGGCGGCCATGTCGTCCCGGTCGAGCGGGACCTGCTCAAGGGCGCCGGCTCCAACGTCACGATCGGTGTTCGCCCCGAGGACCTCGAGACGGCCGAGGGCACCGCCGGCATCCCGGTCACGGTCGACGTCGTCGAATCGCTCGGCGCAGACGCCTACATCTACGGCTCGGCCAAGGCACACCAGGTCAATATTGAGGGCGAGGAGACCACCGACGCGCCGTTCATCGCGCGCGTCGACGGCCGCCGTCCTCCGGAGAAGGGCGAGCTCGTCCACCTCCGCCCCAAGACCGGCCACGTCCACATCTTCAACGCCGACTCGGGTGAGCGCATCAGCGACTGACCGTCGCCCACCGCACGAATGAGGGCCCGCGCCGCGACGACGGCGCGGGCCCTTCCCGTTTGGCGCGTTCACGACACCCACATGCCGTATGCCGCTGAGCTCGCTCCCAGCCCACCGGACGTCCCTGCCCTCCCAGTAGCGTCACGAGGGCAGATCCGTGCGGGAGCCAGCCCAGCGGCATACGGGATGGACGTGCCACGATGGGGCGGTGAGCCCCGCGATCACCACGGCACGCCCCGAGTCGGCCCTGTTGGACCTGCCGTGGTCGACGCCGCTCGAGGACTGGCCCGCGTCGGTCCTGGCGGCCCTGCCGCGCGGCATCTCACGCCACGTCGTGCGTTTCGTCCGGCTCGGCAAACAGGTCCTGGCCATCAAGGAGATCAAGTCGGAGCTGGCCGACCGGGAGTACGGGATGCTGCGCAACCTGCGGCGGCTCGGCGTGCCCTGTGTGGAGCCGTTCGGGGTCGTGCACGGCCGCACCGGCGCCGACGGTGTCCCCCTCGACTCGTGCCTTGTCACCCGGCACCTCCAGTTCTCCCTCCCGTACCGGGTGCTCTTCAGCCAGTCGCTCCGCCCGGACACGGCGGTGCGGCTCATGGACGCTCTGGCCCTGCTCCTGGTCCGCCTGCACCTCGATGGCTTCTGGTGGGGCGACGTGTCGCTGTCCAACACCCTCTTCCGGCGCGACGCCGGTGCCTTCGCCGCCTACCTCGTCGATGCCGAGACGGGCGAGCTGCACGCGCAGCTGAGCGACGGGCAGCGGCAACACGACCTCGACATCGCCCAGGTCAACATTGCCGGCGAGCTGATGGACCTCGACGCCGGCGGGTTCCTCGAGGAGCAGGCGGACCCCTTCGAGGTGGCGGCCTCGATCATCGAGCGCTACCACTCGTTGTGGGAGGCGCTGACGGGCACGGAGCGGTTCGAGGTCGGGGACCGCTGGCGCGTCGACGAGCGCATCCGCCGGCTCAACGACCTCGGCTTCGATGTCGACGAGCTGACCATGACGACGGATCTCGGCGGCACCCAGATCCAGATCACGCCCAAGGTCGTCGACGCGGGCCACCACTCGCGCCGCCTGCTCCGCCTCACCGGCCTCGACGTCGGCGAGAACCAGGCCCGGCGCCTGCTCAACGACCTCGACTCCTACGCGGCCGCGACGGACCGGCAGGGCGACGACGAGGAGATCGTGGCGCACGACTGGCTGACGAAGGTCTACGAACCGATCACCCGCTCCGTGCCCCGCGAGCTGACCGGTCGCCTCGAGCCGGCGGAAATCTTCCACGAGGTCCTCGAACACCGTTGGTACATGAGCGAGCTCGCCGGACATGACATTCCCATCGACGAAGCCCTCGCGGACTATGTAGCCACGGTGCTGCCGAGCAAGCCGGTCGAGAAGTCCGTCGTCGGCGTCGACACCATCGAGATGCCCGTCATCGCTTGGGACGACTGACCGGGCTCTGCGCCTCGTCGCCTGAATCGGACGGTTCGGCAGCGACCGCGTCGCCGCGCGTCGAGAGGATCTGCCCGAAGAGGACGATGATCCACAGCGCGAACGTCACGACGTGCACGACGGTGCACCACGAGCAGATGGCGTGGATCCGGAACAGCTCGGCCCAGACGAGGTAGAGCGCCATCCCGAGCCCGACGGTCAGCAACCCGAAGCGGAGCCAGTCCAGCCAGGGCTCCGGCCGGCGCCACACCGACGGAAGCATCAAGATGGTGACGGCCACGAAGAAGAGCAGCCCGAGCAGCGCCACGGGCACGCCCATGAACGTCGACCAGGCGCTCGACGTGACCTTGCCGCAGTCGATGACACCTGTGACGGTGCAGACGAGCGTCTCGTTGCCCGTGTAGTGCTCGAACGTCAGGTACACCGAGACGAGCAACCCCACGATCGACAGGATCAGCGAGGTGGGGGCGAGCCACCGGGGTCGGGAGATCACTTCTGGACCAGGGCCGCCGCTGCCGTCACTCCGGGGCTCGTGCAGACGTTGGCCGGCTGGCCGCCGGTCAGCTGGCACACCTGCGCCGAGATCATGTTGGCGTTCGCGTTGATCGACGTGCCGACGTCGCCGGTCCCGGTCTGCATCTGGCCGACGATCTCGTTCCAGCCGTTGTCACCGGTGTGGGCGAGCAGCGGCTCGAGCGGGATGCCCGAGCCGGACATCTCGTGCGTGCCATAGAACGTCCACGGGATGCCGCCCTGGGGGTTGTACTTCTTGAAGAGCGCCTCGACGTCGGACGGCAGGGTCTGTAGCGGCTTGTGCTCGCGGTCGCTCGTCTCCCAGGCACCGAACTTCACGTAGTCGCTGGTGTACTTCGTGTTGGTGAAGGTGACGGTCGGGATGTTGCCGTCGTTCACTGCGGACCGGGTCGGCGCGAGACCCTCGAACGTCCCGAACCGCGACAGCGCCGCCACCATGGCCCAGCGCTCCGAGGCGCAGTACGGGCAGAACTCGGCACCGACATAGATCACCCGCGGCTTGCCGTCCTCCTTGAGGACCTCCCCGCCCTGGACCTTCTGCGGGACCGCATTGGCCTCGGTGGGCGCACCGGCCGCGTCGAAGGCCGACGCCGGGATCGAGGTGAGCTTGGGGATGAACGCAGTGTCAGACGCGGCTGTCTGGCCACCGCCGTCGTTGTTGTTGGCCACCACGACACCCACCGCCACGGCGATGATGACCACCACGACCGCCACGGCGGCTGCAATCATCTGCTTCTGCTGCCGCTCCTTGCGGGCCTGTGTCGCCCGCATCTCCGCAGCGCGCGCCGCCACGTCGGCACGATTGCTCTTCGCCACGAGTCACCTCGTCCTGTTGTTACTACACGTCGTAGGAGACACTAACATCCCGAAGAACCAACTGCCGGACGGTCGTCGAGGTTCCCCTGGGTTCCATTATCCGGGTGGGTTGCGGAGGTCATGCGCGGCGCTGGCGGGCGATCTCGTAGAGCGCGACACCCGTGGCCAGTCCCGCGTTGAGCGACTCGACCGCCGAGCTCATCGGGATGGCGACGATCTGGTCGCACGTCTCCCGGACGAGCCGCGAGAGCCCCTTGCCCTCCGAGCCGGTCACCACGACGAGCGGCTCGGACGCGAGAGTGAGATCGGGCAGCTCCACGTCGCCGTCCATGTCGAGGCCCAGGACGAAGAAGCCGGCCTTCTTGAAGTCCTCGAGGGTCCGGTTCAGGTTGCTCGCCTTCGCCACGGGGATCCGGGCCGCGGCCCCGGCCGACGTCTTCCACGCCGACGCTGTCATTCCGACCGACCGCCGCTCCGGGACGACGACACCGTGGCCACCGAATGCGGCGATGGACCGGACGATGGCCCCGAGGTTGCGCGGATCGGTGATCCCGTCGAGGGCGACGACGAGCGGGATGCCGGGCGACTCCGGATCGATGAGGTCCTTCGGGTCGGCGTACTCATAGGGCGGCACCTGAAGGGCCAGGCCCTGGTGGACGGCACCGTCGGTGAGCCGGTCGAGCTCGCCACGAGGCGCCTCGAGGACGGCGAGGCCGCGCTCGCCCGCCAGCTTGAGTGCCTCCCGGACGCGGTCATCGGAGTCGATCCGGGTCGCAACGTACATCGTCGAGACGGGGACACCGGCTCGAAGCGCCTCCACGACCGAGTTGCGGCCGGCGACGATCTCGCTCGAGCCCTTGGCGCGCCGCTGGGAACGGCCCGTTCCGGACGCGCCGCGGGGAGCGCCCGCACCCGCTCGCTTGGCCGTCGCCTTCGCTCGCTTGTGGGCCGGGTGGTACTCACGGTCGACCGCCTTGGGGGTTGGGCCCTTGCCCTCGAGCCCGCGTCGCCGCTGCCCACCCGACCCGACGGTGGTCTTCTTGCCGCCCTTGCGCACCGCGCCTCGGCGCTGCGAGTTCCCTGCCATGTCAGGCCTCCTCGCCCGTGGCCCTGGTCGGTGAGCCCGAGCCACCCGTGCGGACCAGCGACCACTCGGCGCCGGACTGGGTGTCGGTGATCGCGACGCCGACAGCCGCCAGCTCGTCCCGGATCGCGTCGGCCCGCTCGAAGTCGCGCTCCTGTCGCGCCGACTGCCGCTCCTCTAGCCTCGCCTGCACGAGCGCGTCGAGCGCCGCCTCGGCAGCCGACGACGACGTGTCGCCCCTCGCAGTCCACTGCGGCGCAAGCGGGTTCACGCCAAGGACCTCGCTCATGGCAACGACCCGAGCGGCCGCCGTGAGCGCCGCCTCCTCATCCCCCTCGTCAAGGGCGACGTTGCCGGCCCGGACCGTCTCGTGGATGACGGCAAGTGCGCCCGGGACGCCGAGGTCATCGTCCATCGACTCGATGAACTCCGCCGGCAGGATTGCTCGCGCCGCCTGGCCGTCCACGGGCACGGCGATCTCGCCGCGGCGGGCCGCCCGCTCGAGGAAGCCCTCGATCCGATCCACTGCCGCGGCCGCCTCGTCAAGGGAGCCGGGGTGGTACTCGATCGTCGACCGGTAGTGCGCCGCCGTGAGGTAGTAGCGCAGCACGATCGGCCGGGTCACCTCGAGAAGGCGCCGCACCTCGAGGGCGTTGCCGAGCGACTTGCCCATCTTCTCGCCCTTGACGGTGACCCAGGCGTTGTGCAGCCAATAGCGCGCAAAACCCAGCCCCGCGGCCCGTGACTGGGCCTGCTCGTTCTCGTGGTGCGGGAAGCGCAGGTCGATGCCGCCGCCATGGATGTCGAACTCGTCGCCGAGCCACCGCCGGGCCATCGCGGAGCACTCGAGGTGCCATCCGGGGCGACCGACTCCGAACGGGGTCGGCCAGGACGCGTTGAGCGGCTCGTCGGACTTGCGTCCCTTCCACAGGGCGAAGTCGCGCGGATCCCGCTTGCCTCGCGGATCGGCGTCCTCGGCGGCCACCATGTCGTCGAGGGACTGGTTGGACAGCGAGCCGTACTCCGGCCATGACCGCACGTCGAAGTAGACGTCGCCCGAGCCGTCCGGCGCTGGATACGCGTGGCCCTTGTCGACGAGCGTCTCCATGAGCGTGATCATGTCGGGCACGTGGCCCGTCGCCCGCGGCTCGTAGGTCGCCGGCTTGACCCCCAGCGCATCCAGGGCCTCGGTCGTCAGGCGCTCGTTGTGGTAGGTGAGGGCGAACCAGTCCTCGCCGGCCTCGGCCGCCTTGCGCAGCACCTTGTCGTCGATGTCGGTGACGTTGCGGATCAGCGTGACCCGGTAGTCGTGGCCCGTCTCCAGCCAGCGCCGGAGGACGTCGAAAGCCACGGCGAAGCGGATGTGCCCGATGTGGGGAGCGCCCTGCGTGGTCAGTCCACAGATGTACATGCCGACCTTGCCGCTCTCGCGCGGGACGAACTCGCGCAGCTCACGGGTGGCGGTGTCGAACAGATGCAGACTCACCCGCGGAAGTCTATCGGCGCTCCCGACCGCTCCCGACAACGCGAGCCAGCGCCCATCGAAAGAAACACCTTCCGGGCTGCTGAGCCCAAAAGCCGTTCTCTCGATCGAGGAGTTGTGCCCGACGCTCGGATCCACCCCGCGCGGGGCAGGGTTCCTCCGACTAGCGCGCCGCGGGTGGGTTGTCGACGCCCCATCCCGGCAGAGTGCGCCGACAAGCGCGCAAAGGCTGAGTTGTCGGAGGTGCTCGGCACGACGATGCCGTATGCCGCTGGGCTCGCCCCCAGCCCAATCGAGAGAACACCTTCCGGGATGACTGAGCCCAAAAGCCGTTCTCTCGATTAGGGATTGGGCGCCCGACTGCTCCCGACAACGCGAGCCGGCCCAGCGGCATACGGCATCTCTGGAAATTTGTTCGGTGCTAATCCACCGTGCGTGCCCGCGAACCGGCAAGATCTGGCCGGACTGCCTTAGGCAGTCCTTAGTCGGCGCCGGGGTGGCGTCGGTCTATCTCAAGGGAGAGTTCATGAGGATCAGCACCGTCGCGCGCCATCGCCGGCGCGCCGTTGCTGTCGTCCCCACCATCGCACTCGCAGCCGCTGGACTGGCTGCGACTTCGGTGTCTGGGGCCGCGACAGCGGCACCCGCCGATTCGCCCACCGGCGCATCGGAGTCAAGCGGCTACTACATCAACTACGCCGCGCCCCAGATCGAGCGGGCCTACGCCAACGACAAGGCCGTCGGCTCGATCGCCAATGGCAAGGTCGACGTCAAGGATGTCGTCGCCCGCGCGGAAGCGTTCGACGCCAAGTACGCCCAGGGCAACCCGGTCACCGCACGCGAGCTGGCCAAGCTCGAGGCCAAGGCGATCACGTCGGGCCAGAGCCCCAAGTCGATCAAGAACCTCTACAAGGGCGCGAAGTCGACGCAGGAGGCCAAGCTCCTGACGATCCTCGTGGAGTTCAACGAGAACGCCAACGACGACTTCACCGGCGTCCAGGTCCCCGAAGCCTTCGGAGCAACGACCTGCAAGCCGGGCTCGGTCCAGAACGGACCGATGCACAACAACATCCCGAACCCCGCCACCGGC
Source organism: Intrasporangium sp. (assembly GCF_036566125.1). Classification (GTDB taxonomy): domain Bacteria; phylum Actinomycetota; class Actinomycetes; order Actinomycetales; family Dermatophilaceae; genus Intrasporangium. Next base: position 27,444 of record NZ_DATCWX010000199.1, on the reverse strand, counting down.
GCGATGAAGGACAACAACTCGTTCTGGCTGGACGACTTCTCTTCTGAGCACTTCAACAAGATGCTCTTCACCGACGAGGGCATCACCGAGCGGGTGCGCCCCGACCTGACCGGCCCCGACGGCAAGCCCGGCATCGACATCTCCGGCTACACGATGAAGGCGATGTACGAGGAGATGTCCCACGGTGCTTACACCGTCACCGGTGAGGCGACCCCGTGGGTCACGGTGAACCACTCGGAGGCCTACTACGGCGCGAGCGTCTGCCACCCGAACGACGAGGGCGTGTACGAGGCCGGCGCCATCCAGGACATGCAGGGTCACCCGGACAACCCGCTCGGTCCCGGCCAGCTGCCGATCGACGCCGTGGCGGCCCTCGCCAAGGCGCAGCCCGACTTCCCCTGGGCCGACTACGACATCGAGGACCAGGGCGACGTCGACGGTGACAAGAACTACTACGAGCCCGACGGCGTCATCGACCACGTCGTGCTCGTGCACGCCGGTGCCGACAAGTCCGGCGGCGGCGGTGCCGAGGGCACCTACGCCATCTGGGCGCACTCGTCGGCCGTGGCCGGTGGGGCTCCGATCCCCGGAACCGACCTGAAGCTGTCGAACTACATCGTGCAGCCGGAGGACTCCGGCGTCGGCGTCTTCGCGCACGAGTACGGTCACGACCTCGGCCTGCCCGACCTCTACGACACCGCCAGCGGCGGGGACTCCGACATCGACTTCTGGGACCTCATGTCGTCCGGTTCGCACTCGGGCCCGATCTTCCAGTCGATGCCGACGCACATGGGCCTGTGGGACAAGTGGGTGCTCGGCTGGGCGGACCCCGTCGAGATGAACCCCGGTGATGACCCGAAGGCGGTCGTCGTGGGACAGAACTCGCGTCCGCTCAAGGGCACGGCCGACGGCGTCAAGATCAACCTGCCGACCAAGGTCGTCACGCTGGCCACCCCGCACAGCGGCGACAACATGTGGTGGGGCAACAACGACCAGAACTGGGCCAAGAACACCCTGACCCGCTCGGTCGAGGTCCCGAACGCGTCGGATGCCAAGTTCTGGATGTGGAACAACTACGTCATCGAGAAGGACTGGGACTTCGGCTTCGTCGAGGTCTCGACCGACGGCGGCGCCACGTGGACCGAGCAGAAGGTCTACAACGAGGCCGGCGCCGCGGTGACGACGCCGGATGGCTATGCCGACCCCAACGGCCGCATGGCTGACTACGGCGGCGACGCCGGCCCCAAGAGGTACGGCTTGACCGGGACCACGGATGGCTGGAAGCACCACTACGTCGACCTGTCGGCCTTCGCCGGGCAGACGGTGCAGATCCGGCTCCTCCAGGCCACGGACGCGGCCTTCGTCGAGCGCGGTTGGTTCGCCGATGACTTCTCGGTCACCGGCGCCGGCGCGACGACGTGGTCCGACGACGTCGAAGGCGGCGCGAACGGCTGGACGGCCGCGACGGGCACCTTCGTGCAGGGCGAGGCGGTCGGTGCCGGCTGGGTCGTCGACACCGGCACGAGCTCGCGGGCGCAGTACTACCTCGTCGAGTGGCGCAACTTCGACGGCTTCGACGAGGGGCTGAAGTACGCGTACGACACGACCTACCAGGACGGCGAAGGCCAGTGGAAGGTCGAGAAGATCAAGTACAACGCCCCCGGCGCGTTGGTCTGGTACCGCGACACCTCGTTCGGCAACGCCAACCACACGCTCAACAACCTCACGTCCCTGCCGAGTGAGGGTGCCAAGGGTGGCCTGCTCATCGTCGACAGCCACTACGAGCCGCTGCGTCGCTCCGGTGCGAACGCCGCCGCGGACCCGTCGACCCTGAAGAACCTGCCGTCCCGTCCGCAGTCCTCGAACGCCGCGTTCGGCCTCCAGTCGACGTACGCGTTCAACGAGTGCCAGCTCAACGCAGCCGGCACCGAGGTGTGCAACACCTTCGGGCCGCAGGCACCGGTGAAGTCCTTCACGGACAACAAGGGTTGGTACCCGGGCTTCGAGCTGCGGCCCGATGGCCGGGTGTTCTACCGCGACGCCGACGCCTCGACTGTCGTTCCGTCGAAGGGCAACGCTCCGTACAGCACGCGCTTCGTCGACAGCAACGGCACGGCGCTCCCGCAGTACTACGGAGCCGACATCGGCGCCATCACTCCGCTGGGCTCTGGCAACCCGGCTGACGACGGCGTCGGCTTCGGCACCGTCGTCACCGTGACAAAGTCGATGTACGGCAACCAGGCCGCACAGATCAAGATCACCCCACCCACCCCGTGAGTGGCTGACTCGATCACCGGCTGACCAGAGGGCCCGTCTCCCGTTCCGGGGGCGGGCCCTCCGCTCATCTTCTTGCCCGACTCAATCGAAAGAACGACATTCGGGGCCCGCACCGCCCAGAAGTTGTTCTTTCGATCAGGGATGTCGCCGCTTGGGGGTATCGCCGCTCAGGGACGGAAGACCACCAGGGCGGTCGCGATGGCGGCGAGCCCGTCACCGCGGCCGGTGAGGCCGAGGCCGTCCGTCGTCGTGCCGCTCACCGAGACGGGGGCTCCCACGACCTCGGTCAGCACCCGTTGGGCCTCATCGCGCCGAGTCCCGATCTTCGGCCGGTTGCCGATGACCTGGACGGAGACGTTGCCGATCTGGAACCCCGCCCGCCGCACCAGCCGTGCCGCCTCGCCCAGCAGGGTCGCGCCGGCGGCCCCCGCCAGCTCGGGACGGTCGGTCCCGAAGTGCGCTCCCAGGTCACCGATCCCCGCCGCCGAGAAGAGTGCGTCGCAGGCCGCGTGCGCCGCCACGTCGGCATCAGAGTGTCCCTCCAGGCCCGGCTCGCCCGGCCACAGCAGGCCGGCGATCCACAGCTCACGGTCAACGCCCTCGGGAGCGAAGGCATGGACGTCGACGCCGATGCCCACCCTCGGGAGGCCACTCATGTCAGGCTTCCGTCTTCCAGTCGATCGGCGCTCGATACAGCTTGTGGACCGCGGCCTGGGCGACCGGCTTGACGACGAGGGTGTCGATGTTGACGTGCTGCGGCAGCCCGACGACGAAGCCAACGCACTCGGCGACGTCGGAAGCCACGAGTGGTCGGTCGACCCCCTCGTACACCTTGTCCGCGGCGGCCTGGTCACCGTGGAGGCGGGTCAACGAGAACTCCTCCGTGTGGACGAGCCCCGGCCGCACGTCGACGACCCGCACGTGCTCTCCGTTGAGCTCGAGGCGTAGCGTCTCCGAAATGACCGACGTGCCGTGCTTGGCAGCGGTGTAGCCACCGCCACCCTCGTAGACGCTTTCGCCGGCAACGGAGCTGATGTTGACGATCGTGGCCCTCGGCGACCGGCGGAGAAGAGGCAGGACGACCTGGGTGACGCGAACCGTGCCGAGGACATTGGCGTCATACATTCGCTGCCATTCGGCGAGGTCACCGTCCTCGACGCGGCTCACGCCGAGTGCCCCTCCGGCGTTGTTGACGAGGACGTCGCAGCGGCTGATGCCGGCCACCGCCTCGCGCACCGACGCATCCGACGTCACGTCCATGACGATGACGGAGGCCGCGCCGGGAAAGTCCACGTTGATCGCGGTGGCCGTCGCGTCGAGCCGCTCGCGTCGACGGCCGGCGATGACGACGTGAAAGCCGTCGGCGGCCAGGCGTCGAGCCGTTGCCGCACCGATTCCGGTGCCACCACCCGTGATCAGGGCCGTCGCCTGGGATGACTCGTCAGCGCTCACCCTGCGAGGATACGGGCCGCCGCCTCGAGGTCGGCCGGCGTGGTCACCTTGAGCGCGCGTGGATCGCCCTCGACGACGAGCACGGTCTCACCGAGACGCTCGACGAGACCGGCGTCGTCCGTGGCCTCGCTCGACTCCGCGTGCGCGCGCTCGAGCACGTCACGGCGGAAGCCTTGCGGAGTCTGGACCGCCCGGAGTTGCGATCGCTCCGGCGTGGCCACCACCCGTCCAGCAGAGTCGACCACCTTGATCGTGTCGACGACCGGAACGCCCGGGACGACGGCCACCGCGCCGTGGCGGACAGCGTCGACGACGCGGCCGAAGACGTCGGCCGGGGTGAGGCACCGCGCAGCGTCGTGGACGAGCACGATCCCGACCCGGTCGGACAGTGCCGCCAGACCAGCAGCAACCGAGTCACCGCGCTCCGCCCCACCGGCCACAACGGTCACGCGCACACCCGAAAGCTGTTCACTCGATTGAGCGGGGGAGGCTGGCCCGGCAGGAAAGGGCGGTCGCGCGGACGCCACTCCAGGCTGGGAGCCAGCCCAGCGGCATACGGCATGGGCTTCCTCCAGCCACCCGGTGGGAGACACGACGACCACCTCTGCCACGTCCGGACATGCCAACGCCCCCCGCAGGGCGTGACCCAGCAGGGGCACGCCCGCGAGGGGCACGAAGGCCTTGGGCACATCAGCGCCCAGACGACTACCAGAGCCGGCGGCGACGACGATGAGGCCGACCGCCGCCGACGCGGGCTGCATCAGGAGGCGAGAACCTCGTCGAGGATCGACTCGGCCTTGTCCTCGTCCGTCTTCTCGGCAAGCGCGAGCTCGGACACGAGGATCTGGCGGGCCTTGGCGAGCATGCGCTTCTCACCGGCGGAGAGGCCACGGTCCTGGTCGCGGCGCCACAGGTCGCGGACGACCTCGGCAACCTTGATGACGTCGCCGGAGGCCAGCTTCTCGAGGTTCGCCTTGTAGCGGCGAGACCAGTTGGTCGGCTCCTCGGTGTGCGGGGCCCGCAGGACCTCGAACACCCGGTCCAGACCTTCCTGACCAACGACGTCGCGGACGCCGACGAGGTCACAGTTCTCTGCAGGAACTTCGATGGTCAGATCGCCTTGTGCGACCTTGAGTTTGAGGTAGAGCTTGTCCTCTCCCTTGATCGTGCGTGTGTTGATCTCTTCGATCAGTGCCGCCCCGTGGTGGGGGTACACGACCGTCTCGCCGACCTTGAAAACCATGTGCTGTTTTCCCCTTTCGCGACCTCCAGATTATCACGGATCGGCGTGCGCGGCGATCTGGCGCGGCGGCATCTGCGCAGGTCAGAGCCTTTGTCGCCCTCGCCTTGCCGTCTCATCACGTCTTGACAACCGGCCGCTGCACGTGCTTTCACGGGCGCTCAGGGGGCTTGGCCGACGGGCCACCTCGGGCCGTCCACCGCTGATGCGCGCCACGCCAACCGGGTCGCCCACGAACGCCGTGGGTTCGCCGGTAGGCTGTCGCCCGTGATGCGCCGATTCCTCACCCAGACCGCCGCGCCCGCCTCGCGTTCCCGGCGCACCGCCGCCGTTGTCGGGGGTGTCGCCGTCGCCGCGCTCGCCAGCGGATGCATGGTGTTCAACCCGGTCCAGACCGACGTGCCGTACGAGCCAGCGGACGGCATCTCGGCCGAGGTCGGCAACCTCGCGATCCGGGACCTGCTCCTCGTTGGCGGTGGCGGCCAGACGGCCGTCGTCTCCGGCGCGGTGATCAATCTCGGTGACGAGCCGATCAGGGTCCAGGTCGTGCCGCAGGACCAGGCGGCCTCAGGCGGCGGCTCGGAGGTCGCGGTGGGACCGCGCGGGCACGTCAACCTGGCCGACAAGGGCTTGCGGTTCGAGGGCCTCGCGGCGAAGCCGGGAACGATCGTCCCGGTCGCTGTGACGGCACAGCCGGGTGGGACGACGATCGTCGACGTCCCCGTCCTTGCCGCGACTGGCCCCTATGCGACGCTGACCCCGGCTGCCGGCGGCCCCGAGGCCACCACAACCACGCCCGCGAAGGCTCCGACCCAGACGTCCACCGAGACGCCCACTGAGACGCCCACGCAATCACCGACGGAGACGCCGACCTCGTCGCCCACGACGAGCTGACCGACCGGGCTCATCGCCCACCCGACCGTCCGCCGTCGCGGGGCCGGTCAGTTCGTCTCGAACTTGTAGCCGAGGCCCCGGACCGTGACGATGTGCACGGGACGCGCCGGGTCGGGCTCGATCTTGGCGCGCAGACGCTTGATGTGGACGTCGAGGGTCTTCGTGTCACCCACGTAGTCACTGCCCCAGACCCGGTCGATCAGTTGCATGCGGGTCAGCACCCTGCCGGCGTTCCGGAGGAGCATCTCGAGCAGCTCGAACTCCTTGAGCGGCAGGGCCGTGGGCTTCCCGTCCACCGTGACGGTGTGCCGCTCGATGTCCATCCGGACCGGGCCGGCCTCGATCGTCGACGGGAGCAGGTCCTCGGGCTCCGCGAGCCGGCGCAGCACCGCCTTGACTCGGGCGAGCAGCTCACGGCTTGAGTACGGCTTGGTGACATAGTCGTCGGCACCGATCTCGAGCCCGACGACCTTGTCGATCTCGCTGTCCTTGGCGGTCAGCATGATGACCGGGACGGATGACCGCTGGCGCAGGGTCCGGCAGACGTCGATGCCGGAGAGGCCGGGCAGCATGAGGTCGAGCAGGACGAGGTCAGCGCCGTTCTTGTCGAACTCGGTCAGCCCTTCGGGACCGGTCTCCGCCACCACGACGTCGTAGCCCTCCTTGCGGAGCAGGTAGGACAACGGGTCGGAGAACGACTCCTCGTCCTCGACGATCAGGATTCGACTCAAGGCTGACCTCTCGTGGCTCTGGCCGCGGTGGCCGGATGTGACTGGACTGGAGCTTGACCGACGGCCTCCGGAGGAGGAGACCCGTCCGGGTGGCCGGGCTGCGAGCCCGCGCCGGGCTGCGAGTCCGAGCCGGGCTGCGAGCCCGCGCCGGACTCCGCTGCCGCTCGGACGGGCGGCGCCGCCGGGAGCGAGATGGTGAAGGTGGAGCCCCGGCCCACCTGTGACCACACGGTGACGGTGCCCCCGTGGTTCTCGACGACGTGCTTGACGATGGCGAGCCCCAGACCCGTGCCCCCGGTGGCCCGCGACCGGGCCGCGTCCACCCGGTAAAAGCGCTCGAAGATCCGCTTCTGCTCGTCCGGCGAGATCCCGAGGCCCTGATCCGTCACGGCCACCTCGACGAGGCCTGCATCGCGTCGACGCGTCGACACACCCACCCGGGTACCGGAGTCCGAGTAGGAGATGGCGTTGCCGACGAGGTTGCCGATCGCGGTGGTGACGAGCTCACGGTCTCCCCACACCTCGCAGCCGGGCTCCGCCTGGATGGCCACCTCGATGCCGTTCTCCTCGGCGAGGAGGTGGTAGCGCTCGACGGCGTCCTGGGCGCACGCACCGACGTCGACGAGAGCCGGGTCCGTGACGACATCGGTGCCCTGCAGGCGCGACAGCTCGACGATCTCCTTGACGAGGTTGGTCAGGCGGCGCGACTCGATGCCGATGCGAGTCGCGAAGCGCTGAACTGCCTCGGGGTCGTCGGCGGCGTCGAGCAGGGCCTCGGCGAGCAGGGAGATCCCGCCGACGGGGGTCTTGAGCTCATGGCTGACGTTGGCCAGGAAGTCACGCCGGACTTCCTCGACGCGGCGAGCCTGGGAGATGTCCTCGACGAGCACCAGCACGTGGTCACCGCCGAGCGGTGCGACTCGGACCGCGACGACGAGCCGGGCCTCACCGAGGCCCTTGCGCAGGTCGAGCTCGACCTCGCGGATCACCCCGTCGCGCCGGACCGCCCGGGCGAGCTGGAGCAGCTCGGGGTGGACCAGCTCCTGGCCGCGCACGAGGCCGCGCGCCACGGCAGCAGGCGAGTTGTTCACGACGCGGTCCGAGCGGTCGACGACGACGCCGCCCGAGCGGAGTACCGCCAGCACCTCGGCGACGCCCGGGGGCAGGTCGGGCGATGGCGCGATGACGACCTCGTTCCGCCTGGCCCGGTCCGAGAGCCGGACGGCGAGCACCGCGACACCGCCGAGCGCCAGGCCGGCGATGCCGCCCAGGGTCGCCGCGGTCGTCGGATCCACACCCTCAGGTTACGCATTCGTGTGGCACGCTCCTGACCAGCCGGTGCCTTGGCACGCTGGGACAGAACTGAGAGTTCATCTGCAGGCCGCCCTCCATTTACGCTCGACTGGGAGCCTCGGCCCCGAACCCGCCTGCACGACCGCACGAGACGAGGAAGACATTGCGCGACCAGTTCCACGAGGACCTCGACCGGATCACGGACCAGCTCGTCGAGCTGACCCGGCTCGCGCGGTCCGCCATTTCTCGGGCCACGACCGCCCTGCTCGACGCCGACGTGCAGCTCGCCGAGTCGGTGATCGAGGCCGACAAGAAGCTTGACGAGATCCGCATCGACCTCGACAACCTGTCGGTCAACCTGCTCGCCCAGCAACAGCCGGTCGCCACCGACCTGCGAATTGTCGTCACCTCGATGCACATGAGCTCGGACCTCGAGCGGATGGGCGACCTGGCGCGCCACGTGGCCAAGGTGGCCCGGCTGCGGCACCCCGACTCCGCCGTGCCCCCGGCCCTGCGGTCGCACATCCTCGAGATGGGGCAGGTCGCCGAGGCCATCGTGGCCAAGTGCGGCTCCATCATCGCGAGCAAGGATGTCGAGGCGGCGGCCGCTCTGGACAAGGACGACGACGCGATGGACGAGCTGCACAGCGAACTGTTCGCGGCTCTGCTCGACGAGGACCGCGCCCTGCCGCGGGCGACCGTGCTCGACCTGGCCCTCATCGGTCGCTACTACGAGCGGTACGCCGACCACGCCGTGTCGGTGGCCCGGCGCGTCATCTACCTCGTCACGGGTGAGTACGACTCCGAGGTCAGCTACGACCACGAAGAGGCCGAGGACGCCGACGTCATCGCGGAGATCGAGCGCAACGGTTGACCCCAATCGAAAGAACGACTTCGGGGCACGAGCGCCCGGAACGTGTCCTATCGATTGGGCTTGGGGGACAAGGGGGTATGCCGCTGAGCTCGCTCCCAGCGCCACGTGGCCTGCCAGCCCTGGACGCTCGAAAGGACGACTCCGGGGTCAGGGAGGCCCCGAAAGCTGTTCTTTCGATCAGGCAGGGGTGAGGATCAGCGGCCCTGCTTGGCCACGGCCTCCGCGGCAGCCCGGGCGGCCTCCGGGTCGAGGTAGCGGCCCCCGCGCGTGACCGGCACGAACGAGTCGTCGAGCTCGTAGATGAGCGGCATTCCCGTGGGGATGTTCAGACCCGAGATGTCGTCGTCACTGATCTCGTCGAGCGTCTTGACGAGCGCCCGAAGTGAGTTGCCGTGCGCGGCGAGCATGACCGTGAGGCCGTCGGCGAGGTCCTGCTGGATCTCCTGCTCCCAGTACGGCAGCATCCGTGCCACGACGTCCTTGAGGCACTCCGTGCGGGGCATGGCGGCACCGAGGCCGGCGTACCGCGGGTCCCCGGTCTGGGCGAACTTGTCATCGGGGTCGATGGGCGGCGGCGGCACGTCGTAGGAGCGGCGCCACTGCATGAACTGTTCCTCGCCGAACTGCTCGAGGATCTCCTTCTTGTTCTTGCCCTGGAGCGCGCCGTAGTGACGCTCGTTGAGCCGCCAGCTTCGCTTCACCGGGATCCAGTGCCGGTCGGCCTCGTCGAGCGAGAGGTTCGCCGTCGTGATGGCACGCCGCTGCACCGAGGTGTGGACGATGTCCGGCAGGATGCCTGCCTCCTTGAGCTGTTGGCCAGAGCGGATGGCCTCGGCCCGCCCCTTCTCCGTCAGGTCGACGTCGACCCAGCCGGTGAACAGGTTCTTGGCGTTCCAGTCGCTCTCCCCGTGGCGGACGAGGACAAGGGTGTAGGTCATGGCGCCAGCCTAGCGACGCCGTCTCAGCCGTCAGCCGGCTCGTCCAGCAGGTGACGGAACGGCTCCAGGTTGCGGGTCGACTCTCCTCGGGAGACGCGCCAGGCCCACTCCTTCTTCATCGAGCCGAGGAAGCCGAGGGCGAGCAGCTCGTTGAACGCCTCGTCGCTCGCGGCGAGGATGACACCGAAGAGTTGGTCGAGGTATTCCGCTTCGAGGGCACTGGTGGGGACCTCCCCGCGGACGTACACGTCGCCGTCGCCGTCGATCGCGTAGGCGATGCCGGTGAGTCGAAGGTTCCTGCGCAGCAGGGTCCGGTAGAAGTCCTCGTGGTTCTCGTCGGGGTTGCGGACGACGAAGGCCGACACACTGGTCGTCCGCGCCCGGAGGAGGAGCGAGACGACGGTCCTCAGCTTCTTCTCGCCGGGCAGGGTGACGATGTATTCACCCTCGCGGCCACCGAGCTCCCACTCGAGGTCGACCGATTCGAGGTACGCCACGAGCCGCTCCTCCGCGGCCGTCACCGGTTCCGTCGCTGGCTGGGTCTCAGGCTCGCTCACACCGCCATTCTGCCAACGCTGGGTCGACGTCCGGTCGGCGCTGCGAGCCGCGGGCTCACGGGATCACGGCGCGCGGGACTCCCGCCAGCCCCTCCCCCTCCGCGATGGGAGAGTGGGTGCGGTCGTGGATCGCCTGCCGGTAGACGGCCAGCAGCCGGTCCGTCGTCGCCTCCCACCCGAAGGCCGAGGCGTGCTTGACGGCCAGACGCCCGAGTTCCGCGCGGCGCTCATCGTCGTCGAGCAGCTCCCGGACTGCGTCGGTCCAGACGGCGACGTCGTGGCCCTCGACGAGCACGCCCGCATCTCCGACGGCAGTGGGCAGGCCACCGACGTCTGCTGCGACGACCGGCGTGCCGCAGGCCTGTGCCTCGATGGCCACCAGGCCGAAGGACTCGCTGTAGCTCGGGACGAGGACGAGGTCCGCTGCGCGGTACCACTGGGCGAGGACCGGGCGCTCGACCGGCTTGACGAACCGGACGACGTCGGCGATGCCGAGCTGCTCGGCGAGGTCCTCCAGCTCGTGAGGTCTGGCGAGGCCGGTCCCGCTCGGACCCCCGAGGACCGCAACGGAGAGTTTCGACCGGCGACCCGGGTCACGGCGCAGCAGCTCCGCCGCGACGCGCAGGAGCAGGTCCGGCGCCTTGAGGGGCTGGATCCGCCCGACGAAGAGGAGCAGGTCCACGTCACGGGGCAGCCCGAGCTCAGCCCGGGCCTGGTGCCTGTCGCCCGGGGTGAAGGTCGTCAGGTCCACCCCCGGAGGGACGACGGAAACCTTGCCGGCGGGTGCGTCGTAGAGCGCGATGAGGTCGCGTGCCTCGCCATCGGTGTTGGCGATGAGCCGGTCCGCGGCTTCGACGACCTGGGCTTCGCCGATCTCCCGGCCCCGCGGCTCAGGCCTGTCGCCCTCGGCGAGGTGCAGGTTCTTGACGCGCGCCATGGTGTGCATGGTGTGGACGAGGGCGACGCCCCACCGGTCGGCGGCCAGCCAGCCCACCTGGCCGGAGAGCCAGTAGTGCGAGTGGACGAGGTCGTAGTGGTCCTCGGGCACGGACAGACCGGCCTGCATGATCCCGGCGGAGAACGCGCACAGCTGGCCCGGCAGCTCCTCCTTGGCAAGTCCCTCGTAGGGACCCGCGGTCACGTGCAGCACGCGGACCCCGGGCACGAGCCCGCCGATGATCGGCGACTCACCTGTGGTGCGCCGCGTGAAGATGTCCACCTCGACGCCGCGGCGGGCCAGCTCCTTCGCCGTCTCGGCCACATAGACGTTGAGGCCACCCGCATCGCCGGTGCCCGGCTGCTCCAGCGGGGACGTGTGAACGCTGATCATCGCCACGCGCTTGGGCTCGTCCGACATCTGCGTCCTTCTCCTCGCCCCTGTCTCTCCTGACTCAACCACACGGTCGATTTGATGTATTCCGCCGTTCGTCCCGTGGTCACCGGCATGGGCTCGCCGTCCCCGGACGTTATGCTGCGCGCCGTGTCCGGCCCAGTTCGCCCCGTCGGGACGATCACCCGGGGCACGACGAACCCGAACCGGCTCCGTCGTTGTGACCGCTGGCTTGCCGGACCGCAGGCCTGGCGGTTGCGCCGCAGTCCGACCCGACCGATCGTCGTTGACCTCGGCTACGGATCGTCACCGGTCACGGCGGTGGAGCTGCATCGCCGGATGCGCCACGTACGGCACGACGTCCACGTGGTCGGCATCGAGATCGATCCCGACCGCGTCGCAGCGGCCAAGCCGCTGGAGCGTGAGGGGCTGGCCTTCCGAAGGGGTGGTTTCGAGATACCGCTCCGTGATGGGACTCGGCCGACCGTCGTCCGTGCCTTCAACGTGCTGAGGCAGTACGGGGAGGCCGACGTACCGGCCGCGTGGGCGCGCGTCCAGGAGCGCCTCGCGCCGCGCGGCCTCCTTGTCGACGGCACGTGCGACGAGATCGGCAGGCGTGCCACGTGGGTAGCCGTGGACGCGACGGGACCGGTGTCGCTGACCCTGTCGCTGCGACTCGGGGGTCTGGCGTGGCCGTCGGACGTCGCCGAGCGACTGCCCAAGGCGCTGATCCACCGCAACGTCGCCGGTGAGCGCATCCATGCCTTCCTGGCAGACCTCGACCGGGCGTGGGCCCGCAGCGCGCCTCACTCGTCGTGGGGTGCGCGCCAGCGGTTCCTCGCCGCTGCAGCCGAGGTCGGTGAGCGTTGGCCCCTGCTCGACGGCCCGGCGCGGTGGCGTCTCGGGGAGATCACCGTCGCGTGGGAGGCGGTGGCCCCGCGTCCCTGACGCCCAGAGGCGGACGCGCCGTCAGCGGGCGTAGTCGTCCTGAAGTCGCTCGATGTCACCCTCGTCGAAGTGGCCGAACGCCACCTCGAGCAGACGTCCCGGGTGCGAGCCGGAGTTGCCCATGCGGTGCGTCGACCCGCGCGGCACCCAGACGGTCTCGCCGACCTCGGCCGTCCACGTCCGGTCGTCGACCGTGATGTCGATGGGCACGTCGAGCACCTGCCACATCTCACCCCGGTGGTTGTGCCGCTGGAGCGAGAGCCGGTGGCTGGGCTCGACCGTGATGATCTTGACGGTCACCTGCTCGTTCGAGACGAACTGCTGGAAGGTTCCCCACGGGCGCTCGGCGACGAAGATGTCGTCGGTCGGGTCACGGTCGCCCAGCACGTAGTCGTCCGGGGTGTGATGCGACAGCGGCTGGTGGCCGCCGTCATCCACGTCCGGCAGCTCCGTCGCGGTCGACCCAGCGGTCTGGTTGTTGCTCATGCCCTCCCCTTTGGCTCGTGAGTGCCCAGTGTGCCGCATCCCGGCAGCGCTCGGGCCCAGTTCACCCGATGGTCACCACTGGCCCCGCGATCCGCCGATCCCGCGCACCTGGCGCAGGGCGGGACGCACATCGGCGAGGTAGACGGCGGCGCCCACGATCGCGAGCAGTCCGAAGATGGAGAGCGGGTTGAACATGGTCACGAAGCCGATCGCGACCGCCACTCCGAGCAGCACGAGCCAGAAGGCGCGGGTGCGCTTGCCCGCCGCGAGGTAGGCCCGCTCGGGGTGGCGCAGGGCATCCACGAACGCAAAGACCTCCGCAGCAAAGGCGACGATCCCGATGACGAGTTGGACGGCGCTCTGGAAGCCGTAGAACAGCTGCATGCTGAAAGCCTAACTGCCGATGTGGCCCGAACCACCACGCCGTCATCACGATCGGGTCGAGTTGGGGGATCTTCCAGGGTGATCCCCGGGCCGCGACGCCTCGCTCGCATCGCGAGCGGTCACGCGTCCACGACGAGTGTGACCGGTCCGTCATTCGTCAGCGAGACGGACATCATCGCGCCGAAGCGGCCGGTGGCCACCTCGACGCCTCGAGCACGAAGCGCGGCCACGACGGCCTCGACGAGGGGCTCGGCCACCGGTCCGGGTGCGGCCGCCGACCACGAGGGCCGCCGACCCTTGCGGGTGTCGGCGTAGAGGGTGAACTGGCTCACGACGAGGACCGGTGCGGCCGCGTCCACGAGGCTCTGCTCATCGCGCAGGATGCGCAGCTCGGCGATCTTGCGCGCCATCCGCTCGACCTGCTCCGGCCCGTCGTCGTGCGTGACGCCGACCAGGGCCACCAGCCCTGGACGGGAGATCTCTCCGACGACCTCGCCATCGACCTCGACCCTCGCCCGGGTCACCCGCTGGAGCACCGCCCGCACGGCGGTGTCAGATCTCGACCGCGACGACCGCGCCGACGGGGTGACCATGGCCCAGCACGGGTTGATGCTCAAGGGCGGCGAGCACCTCGTCATCCTCGATACCGAGCCTGCGGAGCACGGCCGCGACGACAACCGCGCGCGCACGTGAGCCGCCATCCGCGATCTTCACGGCGATACCGCGGCCGTCGGCCAGCCCGACGGCATAGACGGCCTCCGCGCCGTCCTTGGCAACGAGACCTGGCACGCGACGCATCAGCGTGGTCACGTCACGTCGTGTGCCGCCGACGTATTCGGGGAAGTCCCGCATCGCCTGCGCGACCCGCGCCTCCGGGCCTTCCTGCGCCGCGGCGAGGCGGCCGAACGATCGCGCCAGCCCGGCGAGCGGGATGGCATGGATCGGTGCACCACACCCGTCGACGGCAACCGCCGACGGCATCGCGCCGGCCAGCTCGGCGACCGTCTCGGAGATCACGACCTGGAGTGGGTGGCTGGGTTCGCGGTACGTCGCGATGTCCCAACCGTTGGCGACGCACGTCGCGAGCATGGACGCGTGCTTGCCGGAGCAGTTCTGCACGATGGACTGCTTGGGCAGCCCGGCGGCGATCCACGCGGTTCGAGCGACCTCGTCGTAGGGGTAGTCAGGCGTGTTCTGCAGGTCCGCCTCGGACAGACCCGCCCGGGCGAGGATCTCCCGGGCGGCGTCGACGTGGAACTCCTCGCCGGAGTGGCTCGAGCAGGCCAACGCGAGAAGCGCTCCATCCGAGTCGAGGCCGTGGCGCAGCATGGCGAGAGCCTGGATGGGTTTGCTCGACGAGCGAGGAAACACCGGGCCCGCCGAGTCGCCCACCTCGAGCTCGAGGCTTCCGTCCGGAGCGGTGACGACGGCCAGGCCGTGATGCACCGACTCGACGAAACCACCCCTGACGACGTGGGCGACGACCGGCGCGCTGGTCAGGGCCGACGAGGCCCACGCGTCAACGGGCAGGGACAGTTCGGCGTCGGCGGGCACGCCCCGAAGTATGCCGCAGGACGGCAGTCGGGCCGCCACCCCATGAGGGTGACGGCCCGATCGTGTGACGTTTCGGTCACTCCGCGGTCTTCTTGGCCGCGGTCTTCTTTGCCGAGGTCGTCTTCGCGGGGGTCTTCTTCGCCGGAGCCTTCTTGGCGGTGGCGGTCCCCGTGGACTTCTTGGCGGCGGCGCTGCGCGCGGCGACCTTGCGGGTCGTCGTGCCCTCGACCTGGGCAGCCTTGCGCGTCGCCGCACCCTGTCGAGCCGCTGCCGAGCGGACGGCGGTGCTGCGAGCCGGCGTGCGCTTCACCGGGACAGGCTCGGCGGCCCGCTCGACCGACTGGACCGAGGACTCGACCTGGGCTGCGACCTTCTGGGCGTCGTCGGACACCGTGTCGGCGAGCGTCCGGGCGACCTTCTCGCCCTCGGTCCGCGCCGTCTTCGCGACCTTGCGGCCCCGAGCCATGACGGACTCGGACCGCTCGGCCAGGCCGACGGCGGCCTTGGTGCCCTCGGTGCGCAGGTCGGCCACGACTCGCTCACCGCGCGCTGCGGCGGCGTCGTACTGGTCCTTGGCGTTGCTCGCGAGGACGAGACCCTGGTTGAGCACCTGGGCAGGGAGCTCCTGGGCCTCCTTGATGAAGCGGTCCGCGTACTGCGTCGCCATCTTCTGGAGCTCCGCGGTGCGTGCCTGGAGCTCGTCAAGCCGCTTCTGGAGGTCCTTCTGCAGCTGCTTCGCCTCCTTCTTGGCACCCTTGCGCACGTCAGCGGTCCGGGCCTCCTTGGCAGCGACCTGCAGCTCGTCACGGGCGTGCCGGACCGTGTCGACCGCGATGGTGGCGGCGCCCACGACGGCGAAGAACGGCGTCGGGTCGACCGTCAGGTCGGGTAGCCGGTCGTCGATCTGGCTGCGCATGTCGGCGACGGCTGCCTCCGCCTGCTTCTGGGCATCCTTGACGGCCTTGCTGATCTTCTTCTGGTTGAGAGCCATCTCAGTTCTCCTTCTGGGTTGCCTTGCGCTTCCCATGGGTCTTGGGTGCCGTCCCGCCCCGGCGCGACTTCGGGCCGACGAACGACTCGTAGATCTCGACGAGCACCGCGCGCTGCCGGTCGGTGAGGACCGGGTCGGCCGCAATGGCTTCGAGGACGCCCGGGGCGGTGGCCGGGTACCCGTTGGTGAGGACCCGCTCGTCGAGAATTCCCGCCCGGACGTAGAGCGACTCCGCGGACACCTCGAGCCCCTTTGCGATCTGCTGCAGGATCTCGGCGCTCGGCTTCTTCAGGCCGCGCTCGATCTGCGACAGATAGGGATTCGAGATTCCGGCGATCTCGGCGAGCTGCCGCAGGGACAGCTGGGCGTTCTCGCGCTGCTCACGCAAGTACGCGCCGAGATCGGGAAGCCTGCTCACACCTCCATTATGCTAACTAAAGCAAGCAGAATGCAAACTCCAGACAGCGTGACACCGCACACACAGCCGCGCCGGGCGCAGCACCTCCACGTGGCCTACCCATGGGATGCAGAGTGAAACGAGCCCGGTCCCAGCCACCCGTCATCGCAGGCGACGACGCGAGCGAGCCCAGCGGCATACGGCATCGAGGGAGGTTCACCCCCGTCAACCGACGATTCGGGACTCCCGGTCATAGTTCTTGCCAAGAAACATGGGCGCCTGGGCCCACCGGAAGGCGAAGACCATGACAAGCAACGTCGCGACGTACGGCAACATCGACACGAACTGGTGCGGGATCCCGATGCCGACGACCTGGGCGCGCTGTGCGAGAACGTCCATGGCGGCGAAGAAGGCCGAGCCGGCGAGGATGAACTGCGGCCGCCAGCCGCCGAAGAAGGCGAGTGCGATCGCGAGCCAGCCGCGACCCGCGACGATCCCGTCGGCGTAGACGCCCGAGAAGGCCATGGGCAGGTACGCGCCACCGATGGCCATGAGGGCCGCACCGATCGTCCCGGCCAGCATGCGCGTGCGAGTGACGTCGATGCCCAACGAGTCCGCCGCCTTGGGGTTCTCACCGACCGATCGCAGCCGCGTTCCCGAGTCCGTCCGATACAGCCACCACCAGAGTGCGATGGACAGGGCGATCGCGATGATCACCAGGACGTCCTGGCCGAAGATGACGTCCGGGAGCGGCTTGATCCGCGGTGGTTGGTCCTGGCCGATGACGACTCGGTACAGCAGCGAGGCAAGGCCTCCGGACAAGAAGAACAGCGCCAGGCCGACGACGAACTGGTCCATCCGCAGGTAGGTGGTCGCCCACGCGAGGAGGGCACCGAACAGGGCGCCGGCGAGCGCCGCAATGACCAAGCCCATTGCGTTGGAGCCGAACTCGAGCGAGACCAGGTAGCCCACGGCTGCTCCGAGCAGCATGAGGCCCTCCTGGGACACGTTGAAGATGCCGGCCCGCCCGGACAGCATCGTGCCCTGGGCCACGAAGAGGAACGGAACCATCGCCGTGATCACGAGTGCAAGGAACTCCATCAGGTCACCGCCACTCTCGCGCGTCGTGCGGACACGCGCCCCACGACGACGTCCGACATGAGGATGAAGAGCAGGATCAAGCCCTCCAGGATGAGGACGAGCTCCGCCGGGGCGCCGGAGACGCGTTGCATCGAGCCGGCGCCGACCTCCAGCACGGCAATGCCGAACGCGACGAACGGTAGTGCGACGAGCGACCCACGGGCGATGAGGCCGATGATGATCCCGAGCAAGAGGTAGTTGGACTGGATGCCCTCGAGCATCCGGTGGTGGACTCCAGCGACCTCGATGCCACCAGCGAGGCCGGCGAGCGCCCCGCCGACGACCATCGACCCGACCGCAACCCGTCTCGTTCGGATGCCGTGGAGTGCAGCAGCCCGCTCGTTCAGACCAACCGCTCGCAGCTCGAAGCCGGGGACGCTGCGTCTGGCGAGGAACGCGAGGGCGATCACCAGGATCACCACCAGGACGACGCCGACATGCATGGGCGGTCTTCCAATGGTGGGGAGCTCACCCCCCGCACCGATCGGGAGGGTGACCGCCCCACCGGCCCCCACGTCGGGCCAGGTGTACGAGGCGAGATAGTCGAGGATCTCGAACGAGACGAAGTTCAGCAGCACCGTCGACAGGATCTCGTTGACCCGAAAGCGGTCCATGAGCCATGCCGCGATCCACGCCCACACGGCACCAGCCAGCACGGCGGACACGAGGAGTAGCGGGAGCAGCACCAGCAGAGGGAGCTCGCTGAAGGTGATGCCAACCGCGACTGCCCCGACTGCCCCGAGGATCAGCTGGCCCTCGCCGCCGATGTTGAAGCGGCCAGCCCCCAACGGGATCGCGAAGGCAAGCGCGAGGAGGGTCAGTGCCGTCCATTTGTGCAGGGTCTGCACCATGCCGAAGGTGTTCCTGAACGAGTTCGTCAGGACGGCGCGGAAGGCCTCGAGTGGATCATGCCCGAGAAGCGCGATGAGCACGGCAGTGACGGCAAATGCAGCGAGCACCGCCAGGACATAGGGGACCGCGCGGCGCAGGATGGTGGCGACATTCATGCCCCGACTCCCGTCATCAGCCGTCCGAGTTGATATGGGTCGGTCTCGCCGCGCGGCGTGTCTCCGACGAGTCGACCCGAGTAGATGACGCGGACGCGGTCCGCGAGGGCGATGACCTCGTCGAGGTCCTCCGAGATGACGATGATCGCGGCGCCGGTCGCGGCCGCCCGCCGGATCCGCTCGTAGACGAACTGCGTCGACGCGATGTCCAGGCCGCGAGTCGGGTTGTGGAGGACAAGGACCTTCGGATCGCGTGCGAAGGCCCGGGCGAGGATGACGCGCTGGATGTTGCCCCCGGACAGCTGACCGCATGGCGTCGAGGCACTCGGGGTCTTCACCCGGAACTCCCTTATGGCAGCGGCTGTCTGCTCACGGGCATCTCCCCAAGGGATGAGACCGCGGCGGGCGCGCGAGCGATGTGAACCCAGAACGAGGTTCTCGGTGATGTCCCCTCCCGGCAGGATTCCGTCTCGCTGACGGTCCTCCGGGACGTAGACGACGCCGGACTCGAGCCAGTGAGCTGTTGGACGCCCGACGAGCTCCGTACCGTCCAGGCTGAACGACCCGGTCGTGGGACGACAGCCAGTGAGCGCCTCCGCGAGCTCGACCTGGCCATTGCCTGCCACACCGGCAATGCCCAACACCTCTCCGTGGCGCAGCTCGAAGGCGACCGCATCGACGAGTCTCGGAGCATCTCCAGGACCGGGGACCGTGAGATCTTGGACGCTGACTCGTATTGGCTGCTCGGTGACCTCGACATCGGGGAGCTCGATCCTCGCTTGTCCCAACGTCGTCTCGCCGAGCGCAACGGCAGCGGACTCGGACACTGCGTCAGCGTCGCCGACCATGCGGGCGGCGAGCTCATCAGCGGTCGTCTCCGTCTTGGCGACTGTCCCGACAACTGCGCCGTCGCGCATGATCGTCAGCTCGTCGCAGACCGCCATGGTCTCGCGGATCTTGTGCGTGATGAGAACCACCGACATGCCCTCGTCGACGATGGCCCGCATCGAGCCGAAGAGCGCATCCACCTCCTGAGGGGTGAGGTTGGTCGTGGGTTCGTCGAGGACGAGCACCTTGGCACCGCGGTACAGGGCCTTGAGGATCTCTACGCGCTGACGTACGCCGACCGGAAGGTCCGCGACCCGGGCGCTCGGGTCGACGGCGAGACCGAACCGTTCGGACAGCTCCGCAATGCGGCCCTTGGCGTCCACACCCTTGGTATCGGTCCCGAGGACGACGTTCTCGGTCACGGTGAACACGTCGACCTGCAGAAAGGTTTGGTGAACCATTCCGATTCCGGCCGTGATCGCGTCGCGGGGAGAGGCGATGGTCACACGTCGCCCGTCGATCTCGATAGACCCACTGTCCGGTGCGTAAAGGCCGTAGAGGACGTTCATCAGGGTCGTCTTGCCGGCACCGTTTCCGCCGAGCAGACCGTGAACCTGCCGAGCCCCCACCTCGAACTCGACTCCATCGAGCGCGGTGACGGAACCGAACGTCTTGCGTATGCCGCTCATGCGCACGGTTGGCGGGACGGTGCGCCCCGCCGCCGGTTGAACTGCTGTCACGTCACGCGTCTCCGAGGCTGACCGGCACCGGCTCAGCCGACCTTGCTGGTGTCGAGCTTGACCGTGATGGTGCCGTCCTTGACCTTGGCCATTGCCTCATCGACGGCAGTCTTCACCTCCGGCGGCACGTTGTCGCTCACGTTGATCGTGACTCCGGTCTCAAAGCCCAGCGGGTAGCGACCGGTGGTCGTGCCGGCCTGAATCTTGTCGAGGACGTCGGCAAGCGGCTTGGTGAAGTCGTACTCGAGCG
This sequence comes from Intrasporangium sp., assembly GCF_036566125.1. Taxonomy (GTDB): domain Bacteria; phylum Actinomycetota; class Actinomycetes; order Actinomycetales; family Dermatophilaceae; genus Intrasporangium. The sequence continues at coordinate 7,133 of NZ_DATCWX010000199.1, read as the reverse complement.
AGCCGGCGTAGTGCTCTCCCGCGGCGGCCGACTTGTCCGTGTACTTCGCTGTCACCCACCCGGCACCGGCTGGCTTGCCCTCGAAAGCCTGGAACGTACCAGTCGCACCCTGGTTGAGGGATCCCACAATGACGTCTGCACCGCTGTCAAGCAGCTGCGTGGTGAACTGCTGCGCCTTCGCAGCGTCGTTGAAGTCACCCGTCCACACGGGCTTGAGAGTCACGCTGGAGCCGCTTTCCTCGAACGCCTGCTCCATGGCGTGCACCTCAGCGAAGGAGAACGGGAGCGACAAGCCGCCGACGTAGCCGACGGTCCCTGTCTTCGACAGGTTCGCGGCGAAGACCCCCATGCCGTAGAAGCCGAGGTGGAACTGGCGGTCGATGGTCCAGACGTTGGCCGGCAGGTCCTTGTACTCACCGTCGTACTCGGCGATGAAGTTGACGTCGGGGTTGTCCTTGGCGACCTTGACCGTTGCGTCGGCGAACTGCGAACCGTGCGTCCAGATCACCGTGTTGCCGTCACCGACCGCCTCGTTGAGTCTCGCCTCGATGTCCGGAACGGCGACCTTCTCGCTGAAGCTGACCTCAGCACCGTTCTCCTTGGCGGCGTTCAGGGCCGCGAGGCCGATCGCGTTGTAGTCCGCGTCGTTGGTCGGTCCCGAGAAGATCGCAGCAATCTTGAGGTCGCCGCCAGTTGCCTCGTCCCCCGTGGGTTCGCCCCCGCTGCCGCAGGCGGCAAGTCCCATGGAGCCCGCAAGGAGAGCTGCAAGCGCGAAGGAGTGGAAGCGGAGACGGGTCATGGCAGTTCCTCTCGGCGAGCCCTCTGACGCTACGGCCGGTGTGACGTAGGCAACTTCGGGTCCGGTGTTTCGCACGAGTGTGACGTCCGCGCACGAGCGCACTCACTGGCATACTCTGCCCAGAAACGGGGCGTGGCTTGGCACATCTTCGCCCGTGCGCAGGCACCTCGGAATGCGATGAGGACCCTGCCGGCGGTGTCAGGCAGGGCGACGGTCCTTGACGGCGAGCAGCTCCCGCGCCTCCCCCGTCGACATCGGGGGGCGCTGCATGATCGTGGCGAGCTCCGCAGCGCGAGCGACGAGCTCCTTGTTGTGCGTGACCGGCTGGCCCTTGGCGAAGACGAGGTTGTCCTCCATCCCGACCCGCAGGTGGCCGCCCGCAGACAGCGCGGCTGCGGCGATCGGCAGGTGGGTGCGGCCGATCCCGGTCGCCGACCACGACGTCACCTCCGGAGGGAGCAGCGCCAGCCCGGCCAGCAGAGTCTGCGGGGTGCCGGGCATCGCCCCCGGGACGCCCAGGACGAAGTCGACGTGCACCCTGCCGCCGTAAGGCAGCCCGCACTCGTCGATGAGCCGACGCAACGCGTGGACGTGCCCGAGCTCGAAGAGCTCGAACTCCGGCACGACCTCCCGTTCCTGCGCCTGGCGGTAGAGGTCGACCATGAAGCCCCACGGGTTGAGGAACACGTCGTCACCGAAGTTCGTCGTGCCACAGGTGAGGGAGCACGAGTCCGGGTCTGCGTCGAGGACGGTGAGGCGCTTCTCGAGTTCGTCGGTGACCGCCCCTCCCGTCGAGAGCTGGACGACGAGGTCGGTGGCCTCGCGAACGGCGACGACCGCCTCCTTGAGCAGGACCGGGTCGAGCGTCGGACGGTGGTCGGAGTCGCGGACGTGGATGTGGATCAGCGCCGCACCCGCCGCCTCGCAGGCGACGGCTGTCTCGACGAGCTCCTCCGGGGTCGTGGGGAGGGCCGGGACGTCGGCCTTCGCGGTCTCGGCCCCGGTCGGGGCGACGGTGATCAGGGTGCGCGCGGCACTGCGTGCGGGAGCGGTCGTCATGGCGCCATCCTGCCAGCGGCCGGTACCCCGGGGCGGTCAGGGCGAGACGATGACGGTCTGCGCCGCGCTCACGCCCTCGACGTCCAGCACCAGCTCGGGGTCGGTGTTGCGCTTGACGACCGCGAGCGCGATCGGGCCGTCGGTGTGGTGCCGGGCGATCGACGTCACGTGGCCGACGACGCGCTCCCCCGCGCGAACCTCGGCGCCCGCAGACGGCAGGGCGTGACCGGAGCCGTCGACGTGGAGGAAGACGAGGCGCCGCGGCGGGCGGCCGAGGTTGTGCACGCGGGCGACGGTCTCCTGCCCGCGGTAGCAGCCCTTGTGCAGGTGCACCGCCGTGCGCAGCCAGTCGACCTCGTGGACGATCGTGCGGTGGTCGGTCTCCGCGCCGAACCGCGGCCGCCAGGCAGCGATCCGGAGGGCCTCGAAAGCCCAGAGACCAGCCAGTGGGCGGTCACCGACGGCCTCTTCAAGGGATGCGCGCGGGACGATGACCTCACGCCACGACCATCTCGTGCCGGGGTGGTCCTCGACCGGACCGTACGCGGTCGTGTCCCCGACCAGGTCGGGCCACGGGTCGCGCCATGCGAGCGGCTCGCCCGGGGCGGACTCGGCTCCGTGGGGCTCGCCGAGGACCCCCCAGTCGGCGGTCACATCGGCGACCTCGACGCGCAGCATGAAGCGCATCCTGTCGAGCCACTCACGCAACCCATCGCCGTCGCCCGGCTCCGTCGTGATCCAAGTGGTCTTGCCGTCGTCGACGAGGTGGAGCGAGTGCTCGACGTGCCCCTTGGGAGTGAGGATCAGGGCCTCGCGCGACTCCCGCACCCCGAGGTCCACGAGGTGCTGCGTCGTCAGGGAGTGCAGCCACGACAGGCGGTCGGGGCCGCTGACCGTGAGGACCGACCGGTGCGAGAGGTCGACGACGGCGAGACCCTCCTCGAGGACACGCTGCTCCCGCATCGGGTCGCCGTAGTGGATAGCGACGCCCGCGGCGAGGCCCTCACCCGCCACGGCACCGGGTCGGTCGAGCAGCGGGCTGCGATGGAGGACGGGAAGCTCAGTCATGTCGGTCACCCTCGTGCAACGCCCTTCGCAGCCACCCTCATCCCAGCGATCCCGGTCATTCCGTCACCCGACCCGCTTGAGCGTCGCCGACAGGTGGCTCTGGAGCTCCTGCCCCACGGCGGCCATGTCCATCGCCCACATCAGCTGCGAGTCGACGAGGCCGTACATCCGGGTCGCCGCGTTGTACTCCTTGGCGCGTGGGGACCGCATGACTCCGTCGGTCTTGAGCTGGATGCGCGCCGGCTCCATCGTGCCGTAGTACATCTCCAGGATGCCGGTGGGGTGCACGAGGAGCAGCTCGACCTCACCGTCGGGCAGAGGCCGCCAGAAGCCGGACTCCACTGCCGCGGGGCGCACCCGTTCGCCGGTCGCCGAGTCGAGGATCCAGGCGCGGCTCTCCCACTTGAGGAAGGCCCGCCCGTCGTGGGTCACCTCGATCTCCTGCCCGAAATGGGCCGACTCGATGGTCGGGTAGCCGAGCACGCCGGCCCCCTCCCAGCGACCGATGAGCCAGGCGAGGGGACGCACCGGCTCGGGGAGGTCAGCATCGAGGTGGAACATGCTCGTGATCGTAACCTGAGCGCATGGACGCACCCGAACGATCCCTCGTCGTCAAGCTGACCTCGGGCGTCGAGGCGCCGGAACGCCTGTCGCAGGCCTTCACCGTGGCCTCCACCGCAGTGGCGAGCGGGGTCACCGTGAGCCTGTGGCTCACCGGGGAAGCGACGTGGATGGCCGTTCCCGGGAGGGCTGAGGAGTTCGAGCTGCCGTATGCCGCTGAGCTCGCTTCCCTGCGCGACGTCGTGATCGCGGGTGGCCGGCTCACCGTCTGCACCCAGTGCGCCGCGCGGCGGGACCTCACCGAGGATGCGCTCGTCGCCGGGGTGACGATCCGAGGCGCGGCCGCCTTCGTCGAGGAGGTCATGGCGCCGGGCGCCCAGGCCCTCGTCTACTGACCTTCCCCCCTTCCCCCCGCTGCTCCCCCTAACGGGGCGGTCCCCATCCGATCGAGAGAACAAGATCCGGGGCGGTGGTCCCGAAAGCTGTTCACTCGATCAGGGGGAAATGAGGGTCAGGAGACAACGGTGAAGATGTGCACGAGGACGCCGAGTATCAGCACGGAGCCGACGCCTGCGGCGATCTGACCACGCGTGCCGAGCATCGCCGGCTGCAGGGCGAAGATCCGCCGCCAGGACCACGACAGGGAGCCCGCACCAGCAGCCACCCCGACCGCCGCCCATCCTCCGACCTCGTCGACGAACAACCCGGCGATCACTGCGCCGGCAATCGCGGCGAGCAGGGCCACCACCCCGAGGAACGGGGCGAGTGCCCGCTTGCGGACCAGCAGGTCGGCCACCACCGCGGCGGCAGCAGCGGACATCGTGACAACGAGGTAGTCGCGACCCCGGGGCACGTCGGCCGAGCCGACCGCCAAGGTGGCCGAGGCCATCGGGACGAGGCCGCCGAACGACGCGAGCAGGGTCAGGACGAGCCCCGCCCGGCCCGTCTTGCGGACGAGCTGGCCCATGAAGGACAGGACGATGCCGAGCGCGACCGCGGCGGCCGTCCACGTGAGGTCGTCGCTCAGCGAGGTGAAGATGATCGCCGGTGCGGCGACGAGCAGCACGATCGACGTCGCCCGGGGCGTGTGCGAACCGCCCAGGACCGGCCAGCACCAGGCGAGCACCAGGGACAGGACCAGCGCGGCGACGAGGACGAGCCGGAATCCGCCTGCCGTCGCCACGGCCAGCGCCGCCGCTGCGACGACGACGGCGCCGATCGTCACCGGGCGCACGTGGTCGGCACCGGTGGGCGAGAGAGGGAGTCGAAGCGAACCGCCTTGGAACGGCACCGAATCGATGCTGGAGTCGGTGCTGGAATCGGTGCCTCCGACGGTCGGACCGTTCGCATCAGAGGCATCGGTGGCGTCGGGCACGGTCGTCATTGTGCATTACCCACCCGCGAACGGCGGCAGGACCTCGAGCGTCGCACCCGACGCCAGCACCGCGTCCCGGCCCGCTGCGCGCCCGTCGATGAGGAACGTCGCCACTCTCGCGACTCGCGCCAGGTCCGGGTGCGCCGCCACCGCGGCGGCGACCGCGTCGGACACCGTGGCGTCGGCGCCGAGGCCGAGCCGCTCGTTGTCCACCCCGGCAGCCTCCCGCGCCGCGGCCCAGTAGCGCACCGTCACCGTCTGCTCGGCCGAGCCGACCTCGCCCATCTCGCTCCCGTCTCATCAAGACTCATCGAGTCTCGTCGTGCATCCAGTCCCTCTGGCGCAGGTCCAGTGTCGCCTATCCTGCAGGGGATGGCCCGGCTGCTCCTCCTGACGAACGCACTCGCCCCGAGTGCCGAGGTGCTGCCCGCGCTCGGGTTGCTCACCCACCCGGTCCGCGTCCTGCCAGCCGAGGCGACCGCCCTCGTCGACTCCCCGGACTGCGACGTCGTCATCGTCGATGCGCGGCGAGAGCTCGCGAGCGCACGGTCCCTTTGCCGGGTGCTGCGCACCACCGGGATCGCGACTCCGCTGCTGGCCGTCCTCACCGAGGGCGGCCTTGCTGCTCTCACGGGCGAATGGGGGCTCGACGACGTCCTGCTTGACACGGCGGGTCCGGCGGAGGTCGACGCCCGGCTCCGCCTGGCCATGACGCGCGGCCAGGGCGAGGAGGTCGACCTGAACGCACCGATCACGTCGGGCGACCTCGTCATCGATGAGGCGAGCTACTCGGCGCGGTTCCGCGGCCAGCCACTGGACCTGACGTACAAGGAGTTCGAGCTGCTCAAGTACCTCGCCCAGCACCCCGGCAGGGTCTTCACCCGGGCCCAGCTGCTCCAGGAGGTCTGGGGCTACGACTACTACGGCGGTACCCGTACGGTCGACGTCCACGTCCGTCGCCTCCGCGCGAAGCTCGGGCCCGACCACGAGGCGCTCATCGGCACCGTGCGCAACGTCGGCTACCGCCTCGTGCCGGACAAGGCCACCAGCGCGTGAACATCGAGCTGCGTGACGGCCAGCCTCTCCGGCCCGGGGAGGTACGCCAAGTCCTCCACATCGCCGAGGAGGCCGAGGCAGCCGACGGGTCGCCACCCCTGTCGGAGCAGTTCCGCCTGTCCGTCGAGTCGGGCGACCCGGACGTCACACACGTCTTGTCGTATGCCGCCGAGCCGGCTCTCGCAGGCTACGCACAGGTCCGCGCGGGGTCGGGTGAGGAACCCCCCTCCGCCGAGCTCGTCGTGGCCCCGGACTGGCGCCGCCAAGGGGTGGGGTCTGCGCTGCTGGCGGCCCTCCCCCAGGACGCACGGGTGTGGAGCCACGCCACGGGACGGGCTGCGGCGGCAGCCGACGCGTTCGCCCGAGCGATGGGGCTTGAACCGGTGCGATCCCTGCACGTCATGGGGCGCTCGCTCGTGGACGGGCCACCCTGGCCGGCTGCGGCCGTGCCGGAGCGCTACTCCGTCCGGAGCTTCGAGTCCGGCCGCGACGAGGACGCCTGGGTCGCGGTCAACGCCGCGGCGTTTGCATCCCACCCCGAGCAGGGGGCGCTGACCCGCCGGGACCTCGAGCAGCGGATGGCCCAGCCGTGGTGGGACCCTCAAGGGTTCATCCTCGTCGTCGACGAGTCGGCCACCGGCGACACCGACCACGTCGCCGCCTTTCACTGGACGAAGGTCGACCCGCCCGACGGCGACACCGGCGAGGTCTACGTCGTCGGCGTCTGCCCGGACCGGCAGGGCGAGGGCCTCGGCAAAGCGGTGACCATCCTCGGGCTCGACCACCTCAAGGCCCGCGGGCTGCGCGACGTGGTCCTCTACGTCGACGAGGACAACGTCGCAGCCGTCCGGACGTACGCAAATCTGGGTTTCACCGACCGGGAGGTCCACCGCCAGTACGCCCGCCGGCCGTGACTGGCCTGCCGGCGCTCACTCCCGTATGACAAGTGTCGGGCCTTGAGGGACGAATGACGGGACGAGGTGTTGCGGCTCCTGCGTGGGCACCGGGCTCGGCCGGGTTTCGGTCCCGTCATTGCTCCCGGACGGAGTGGCACGTTTCGACTCAAACATGGCCGGAGCAGTAGCGCGGCTTGCAGCACAAGCCAGCTCAGCGGCATACGGCCGCGGACGTAGTCACTCCCCCTCCGTCGCAAAACGATGTCACGATGGGGACATGAGCACCGGCAGTCTCGAACGAACCGACCTCGAGGGCCGG
>NZ_DATCWX010000167.1:0-96182 GCF_036566125.1 Intrasporangium sp. | reverse complement strand
GTCGATGGCGCGGCCCTGACCCACCATGCCCGCCGAGAGGTCGGTGGCCACCACCTGCCCGCCGGCTGCCCGCACCCAGCGCGCGCACTGGCCGGCACCGGCGCCGATCTCCAGCACCCGGCGGCCGCGGACGTCCCCGAGCAGTCCCGCGTCAGCCTCCCGGAGCCGCTCGGGGCCCCACATGCAATCCGCGTCTCCCAGGAACCGGCCATGTTCCGCGTAGTAGCCGTCGGCCTCGGCATCCCACCAGGTCCGGTTGGCCCGTGCGGACTCGTCGGGCGCGGCGGGCCGGCGCAGCGCCTCCGGCTGAGGACAGGGCTGGTGGCTCACGTCGAGCGCAGCCAGTCGTGCCTTTGACCGGTTCCCGGCAGCACGGATAGGATGCTCGAGCGCACTCGTGTGCTCAGTTCACCATGTCCGCACGGCGGCCCTTGGTCGTCGCCAATCTCAAAGTCCACAATCGGAGTTCCTACTACATGACTGCCAACACGGTCGAGAAGACCGCGCCTGAGGTCGCCATCAACGACATCGGCTCTCAGGAAGACATCCTTGCCGCCATCGACGCGACCATCAAGGACTTCAACGACGGCGACATCGTGCAGGGTCGCATCGTCAAGGTCGACCGGGACGAGGTCCTGCTCGACATCGGCTACAAGACCGAGGGCGTCATCCCCTCGCGTGAGCTGTCCATCAAGCACGACGTCGACCCCTCCGAGATCGTCGGTGTGGGCGACGAGGTCGAGGCCCTCGTCCTCCAGAAGGAGGACAAGGAAGGCCGCCTCATCCTGTCCAAGAAGCGCGCGCAGTACGAACGCGCCTGGGGCACGATCGAGAAGGTCAAGGAGGAGGACGGCGTCGTCACCGGCACCGTCATCGAGGTGGTCAAGGGTGGCCTGATCCTGGACATCGGCCTCCGCGGCTTCCTGCCGGCCTCGCTCGTCGAGATGCGGCGCGTCCGTGACCTCCAGCCCTATGTCGGCAAGGAGATCGAGGCCAAGATCATCGAGCTCGACAAGAACCGCAACAACGTGGTCCTGTCGCGCCGCGCCTGGCTCGAGCAGACGCAGTCGGAGGTCCGCACCACGTTCCTCAAGGAGCTCCAGAAGGGTCAGGTCCGCCAGGGCGTCGTCAGCAGCATCGTCAACTTCGGTGCGTTCGTCGACCTCGGCGGCGTTGACGGCCTGGTCCACGTCTCCGAGCTGTCCTGGAAGCACATCGACCACCCGTCCGAGGTCGTCGAGGTCGGCCAGGAGGTCACCGTCGAGGTCCTGGACGTCGACATGGACCGCGAGCGGGTCTCCCTGTCGCTCAAGGCGACCCAGGAGGACCCGTGGCAGCACTTCGCGCGCACCCACGCGATCGGCCAGGTCGTCCCGGGCAAGGTCACCAAGCTCGTCCCGTTCGGTGCGTTCGTGCGCGTCGAGGACGGCATCGAGGGCCTCGTCCACATCTCCGAGCTCGCCGAGCGTCACGTGGAGCTGCCCGAGCAGGTCGTCAACGTCGGTGACGAGATCTTCGTCAAGGTCATCGACATCGACCTCGAGCGTCGCCGGATCTCCCTGTCGCTCAAGCAGGCCAATGACGAGAGCGTGCCGGTGTCGGAGTTCGACCCGACGCTCTACGGCATGGCGGCCGAGTACGACGAGGAGGGGAACTACAAGTACCCCGAGGGCTTCGACCCCGAGACCAACGAGTGGCTCGAGGGCTTCGAGGCCCAGCGCGAGAAGTGGGAGCGGCAGTACGCCGAGGCCCACGCGCGTTGGGAGGCGCACAAGACCCAGGTCGACGCGGCCCACAAGGCCGACGCCGAGGCTGCTTCCAACGCCGGGACCGCCACCTCCTACTCGTCGGCGAGCAGTGGTGGCGCTCCGGAGAGCCAGGCCGCGACGCCGGCCGAGGGCACGCTCGCCTCGGACGAGGCGCTGGCCGCGCTTCGCGAGAAGCTGACGGGCAACTGAACAACGCATTCCGTATGCCGCTGAGCTCGCTCACGCGGTAACGCTCGCACCGAGCCCCGGTCCTTCACAGCGTGGAGGACCGGGGCTCGTGTGCGCCGAGATCTGATCGTGGGTCGTCGAGCAGGAGCGGGTCGTCGGGAAACAGGGGGTCGTCCGCGAACGACTCCTCGATCCGCCTCGTCGTGCGCCGGCCCGCTGATCCGAGCGCACCGCGGTCGCCCGGGACGCGTCGAGCCCGCGCGCCCCGCCACCAGCCCGCCACGAGGCGGGTTGCCGGCTCCGCCACGAAGCGGTCCACGACGAGAACCACGACGGTCAGGAACGCCACGGCCACCACAGCGCGCTCGGGTGGTGCCCAGCTCTCCGTGCGGCGTGTGACGAAGGCGAAGACGGGCACGTGCCAGATGAAGATCGTGATCGACCGTCTACCGAGCCACCCGAGCGGTCTCCAGCTCATGGCCCGGACTCCGTAGGAGCGGGGGTCCGGCGAGCTGACGGCTCCGAGCGCATAGAGCGTCGTGGCGACGGCGATGACCACGCCCTGGAGGCGGTAGTAGGCGCCGACCCCCGTGAAGGCGGTGCTGACCACCGCAGCGACGACGAGCAGGAGTCCGGAGCCGAGGAGCCCGCCGGCGTGGTGACGGATGAAACCCAGACGATGCACGAGCAGTGCCGCGAGGATGCCGTAGAGGAGGCCATCCATCCGCGTCGTGGTCATCAGGCTCGCCTGGTACCAGCCGTCGCTGTCGAAGACATACCAGCGCCACCAGGTGACCACGGGGATGGCCAGTCCAACGAGCACGATCAGGAGTGTCCTGATACGCCACAGGACGAGGAGCAGCGCGAGGAGGACCAGATAGACCTGGAGCTCGATGCTGAGGTAGTAGAGCGCGCCCAGGTCGGATCGAGCGTTGAGCGCGTTGTTACGGACGTACTCGTTCCAGGTGTAGGTGGCGACGGCACGGACGGAGGACAGCGTCGCCGACTCCCGTGTCGTGTCGGTGGGGTCGAGTCGCGCCATCAGCAGCACGACGACCAGCAGCACATAGACCTGGATCGAGATCCGAACGGTGCGGCGGCTCAGCGCCGAGATGGGACCGGTCCACCCGCGCTCGGACCTGGCGCGGAGCAGGCTCGCGGTGACGAGGAAGCCGCCGATGACGAGAAACATCGACACACCGATGTTGCCGGCCTCGAACAGGCTCTGGATCGGCCCCAGGTCCCAGCGCGTCAGCGGTGACCAGACGAGGCCGAAGTGGGACAGCACGACGAGCACGATCGCGATGCCGCGAAACCCGTCGAGGAGGTCGTTGCGGGGACGCCCCGGGCGTTGCGCGGCCTGCTGTTCCCCAGCCCCCATCGCGTTCATCGCCATCCTCCCAACGTGGCAGCCTCCGGACGATGCGGCGGGGCGGTGGTGGGTTCCGTCGGTGGCTCGGGCGCCCGGAGGTGGGTGGCGAGCCACCGTCGGGCCGGCTCCTCGACCCAGCGATGCGTCACGACGACGACGGCCGCAAGGATCGCGACCCCGAGCACCGTGCGGGTGAACCAGTCCCAGTCGCCGGTGTGCCTGGCCACGACGGTGAAGATCGGAAGGTGCCACACAAAGATCGCGAGGGAGGCTCGTCCGAGATAGGTGAGCAGCGGGAGTGACAGGACACGCCCCACGGCGGTGGACTGACGGGCGAGGTAGATGCCGAGGACCAGGGCCGATGCGGTGACGTTGAAGGCGATGCCCCACTCGCGCAGGAAGACCAGCTCGGGCAGTTCGTGCAGGCTGGCCATGAGGACAAGGAGCCCGACAGCCGTCACAGCCATGAGCGTGCCGGCAAACCGGCTCCACCGACGCCACCAGAGGAGGGTCACCGCGATCAGGGCACCGAAGAGGACGCCATCGGCCCGGGTCAGGGTCGAGGTGGTGGCGATGAGCCATCCCTCGTGCTCGAGTACGTGGTAGCGCCAGATGGTCACCGCAACGATTCCTGCCGCGAGCAGGCCCGCGAGGGCCCGCTGACGACGGGCGAGAAGGAGGATGACGAGGGGCAGCACGATGTACACCTGCTGTTGAACGCTGAGGTACCAGAGGTGTCCGAGGTCCGAGCGGACCTCGAGAAGGTGCGAGGCGGCCCAGACGTTCGACGTGTGGGTCAGGGTGTGTGCCGCTGTCAAGTAGGTGCCGCGATCCGTCCACGGATCCATCGGGTCGACGTGGTGGATGAGGACGATGACGAGGACCAGCGGCACGAGCTGAACCCCGAGGCGGACGAGCCTGCGCAGGTAGAACCGCACAGGGTCGAGCACACCGAGCTGGTGCTCGCGCAGGAGCCCGCGGGTCACGATGAGGCCGCCAACGATGAAGAAGATCTCGACCGCGCCGCCACCGAAGAACCCTCGGAGCACGGGGACCGAGTCGAGCGGCTGGCGCGGCCACAGCAGCCCGCCGGCGTGCCCGAGCGCCACCAGGACAACCGCGAGTCCGCGCAGCCCGTCGAGGGCGGAGATGCGCCGAGGCGTGACGATCGGCGTTCCAGCGGTGGACGAGTCGGGCGTAGACGGCTGCGACGGGTCGGCTGCGGGCACGCTCGGATGCTACCGGTCGGTAGACGAGATCAGGACGATTGATGCGCCACGAGGGTCCGGGCTTGGCCCGGACCCTCGTCCCCCTCGCATGGCCCCCAGAGGTCCCGGCCCCGTCTGACAGACTCTCTGTGACACTGCGTCTGGCGAGTCGCGTCACAGGGGAGAGGACCTGACGGACCGGGCGGCAACTCACTTGAATGGCGTTCCAGTGTGCTCATGGTGGCGGCGGAGGTGGCGGGTGTCAACAAACCGATCTCGGCACGCAGGGGGGAGGCTCGAGTCCACCCGTGCCACACGCCGGCGGATCATCGCCGCGGCCACGAAGCTGCTCCTGTCCGATGGCTACCACGCGATGTCCGTGTCGGCGCTCGCCAAGGCGGCCGAGGTGAGCCCGCAGACGGTGTACAACGCCATCGGGGGCAAGGCGGACGTGCTCAAGCTCGTCCACGAAATCCTGCTCGCGGGGGATGAAGAGCCGGTCCCCATGGCCGACCGGCCCGAGTTCAGGGCGATGTCGGACGCACCCGACCAGCCGGCGTTCATCGCTGCCTACGCCCGCCTGTGCGGGCTCATCTACGAGCGTGTCGGCCCGCTCCTCGGGAGCGTTCTGGGACAGGGCACCGGTTCGGATGTTGGGCTGTCGACGTTCGTGGACTCGACCGAGGCAGAGCGCAGGACCGATCAGACCCTCATGCTCGCAACCCTCGAGGCGGTTCACGGGCTCCCGGACGGCTTCCCTCGGGACGTCTTCCTCGACGAGGTCTGGTGCCTCACCGCCCCTGAGATCTATGACCGTCTGGTCCGGCGACGCGGCTGGTCCCACGAGGCGTACGTCCGTTGGCTCGAAGACGTCCTCGTCGCTGCGTTCGAGCGCGCATCCAGGCGGTGAGCTGCCGACGTCTGCCCATGCCGTAGCGTGACCGCATGCTGCGGGTCGGGTTGACGGGGGGAATCGGTTCGGGCAAGTCCACGGTGGCGCGTCGGCTGGGGGAGCTCGGGGCAATGGTCATCGACGCGGACGTCGTTGCCCGCGAGATCATGGAGCCCGGTCAGCCGGTCCTCGAGCAGGTTCGTGAACGCTTCGGCGACGAGGTGATCCGCGCCGACGGCACTCTCGACCGGGCGGGGCTGGCCGCCATCGTCTTCACCGATCCACCGGCCCTTGCGGCGCTCGACGCCCTCACCGGGCCTGCCATCGGCGCGCGGATCGCGCAGCTGCGCGATGCGGCGCCGGCCGGCGTCGTCTCCGTCCACGACATGCCGCTGCTCGTCGAACGTGGGCTCTGGGTCGGTGAACACGTGTCGATCGTCGTCGAGACCGACCTCGAGACGCGGGTCAGGCGACTCGTCGAGCAGCGGGGCCTCGACGAGCAGGACGTGCGCAACCGGATCCGGGCGCAGGCCACCGACGCTGAGCGCAGAGCCGCCTGTGACGTCGTGCTCTCCAACGACGGGGCTCGGGTGGACCTCGTCGCGGCCGTCGACCGGCTGTGGCAGAGTCGCCTGCATCCGTGGAACGACAATCTCGTCGCGGGTCGACACTCCCGTCGGCCGGAGCGTGGCGCCGTCGTCGCACCCCGCGCCGACTGGGCCTCTCGTGGCGCACGGCTGGTCGCCAAGATCGCCCACGCACTGAGGGACATGGCCGCAGTGACGGAGGTCGAGCACGTCGGCTCGACCTCCGTGCCCCACCTGATGGCCAAGGACGTCCTCGACATCCAGGTCGGTGTCCGTGACCTCGCGGTCGCGGACGACCCTCCGTTTCGCGCTGCGATGCGCGGTGCGGGGCTGCTGCGCTTCGATCACCTCACCGCGGATACCCCCCACCCGAGCGGCGCGGATCCGGATGGCTGGAAGAAACGTGTCTTCGGGTCGACGGATCCGGGGGAGATCGCCCATGTGCACGTCCGTGAGGCGGGTTCGCCGGCATGGCGATTCGCGCTGCTCTTCCGTGACTGGCTCAGCCACGTTGCCGAGGAACGTGAGGGCTACGCGGCAGAGAAGCGCCGACTCCTCGACCTCCACGACACGACGACCGCCTACGCGGAGGCCAAGGAGCCTTGGTTCACCGAGGCATTCCCACGGGCCCAGGGCTGGGCGGCGGAGACCGACTGGACGCCACGCTGAGGTCACGTTCGCGTGGGAGGGAAGTCAGCGGCATACGGAATTGTTGAGGCAGGCGTGAGAGGCGAATACAAGGTTCCCGGTGGCAAGCTCGTGGCAGTGGATCTCGACGTCTCCGACGGGCGGCTCGCGGACGTGAGCATCTCCGGTGACTTCTTCCTCGAGCCGGACGACGCCCTCGAGGACATCAACGCCGCACTGAGCGGCCTGTCCACCGACGCAGGCGTCGAGCAGCTGGCGTCGGCAATCGACGGGGCGCTCGACGAGACGGTCTCCCTCATCGGCTTCACGCCCGAGGCCATCGGCATCGCGGTGCGCCGCGCTCTCGGCAAGGCCACGGGGTGGCACGACCACGTCTTCGATGTCATCCCGCCCGTGACGCTCGACCCGGCGATGCACGTCGCCCTGGACGAGGTCATCGCCCACGAGGTGGCCGCGGGGGAGCGTCCACCGATCCTGCGGTTCTGGGACTGGGACCGGCCGCTCGTCGTCATCGGCTCGTTCCAGAGCGTTCGCAACGAGGTTGACCCGGACGGGGCCGCCAGGCACGGGATCGAGGTCGTCCGGCGCGTCTCCGGCGGCGGGGCGATGTTCATGGAGCCCGGCAACACCATCACCTACTCCCTCGTCGTGCCGAGCTCGCTCGTCGAGGGTCTCAGCTTCGAGCGGTCCTACTCCTTCCTCGACGACTGGGTCATCGGGGCGCTCGCCGACATCGGCGTGCGCGCGCACTTCGTGCCCCTCAACGACATCGCGAGCGACAAGGGCAAGATCGGCGGGGCGGCGCAGAAGCGGTTCGCGTCCGGCGCCGTCCTGCACCACGTGACGATGGCCTACGACATCGACGCGGAAAAGATGCTCGAGGTGCTGAGAATCGGGCGGGAGAAGCTCTCCGACAAGGGGACGAAGTCGGCGAACAAGCGGGTCGACCCGATGCGCTCCCAGACCGGGATGACCCGCGAGGCGATCATCGAGAGCTTCATCGCCTCGTTCACCCGGGCGCATCGCACGACGTCGGCGACGTACTCGGAGGCCGAGCTCAGCGCTGCGAAGGAACTCGTCGAGGCCAAGTTCGCGACGCCCGACTGGACTCACCGGGTGCCGTGAGCGGCGTGGGGGAGCCGGCCCAGCGGCATACGACATCGGTGTTGTCGGTATCGCGACGTAACGTGTAGCCATGCGTCCAACGACCGACCTCCAGCGCACGGTGGCACCTTTCGAGGTCATCTCGGACTACCGGCCGAGCGGTGACCAGCCCCCGGCCATCGCTGAGCTCGCGCGCCGGATCACGGCGGGGGAGCAGGACGTCGTGCTCCTCGGCGCCACAGGGACGGGCAAGTCGGCCACGACCGCCTGGCTCATCGAGCAGGTCCAGCGGCCGACGCTCGTCATGGCGCCGAACAAGACGCTCGCCGCGCAGCTGGCCAACGAGTTCCGCGAGCTGCTGCCCAACAACGCCGTCGAGTACTTCGTGTCGTACTACGACTACTACCAACCCGAGGCGTACATCCCTCAGACGGACACGTACA
Organism: Intrasporangium sp.; assembly: GCF_036566125.1. Lineage (GTDB taxonomy): Bacteria > Actinomycetota > Actinomycetes > Actinomycetales > Dermatophilaceae > Intrasporangium. The sequence goes on along the minus strand of NZ_DATCWX010000167.1, from coordinate 87,991 downwards.
TCGAGAAGGACAGCTCGATCAACGACGAGGTCGAGCGGCTGCGTCACTCGGCGACGAACTCGCTGCTCACGCGGCGGGACGTCATCGTCGTCGCGTCTGTCTCATGCATCTACGGCCTCGGGACGCCGCAGGAGTACGTCGACCGGATGGCGCGCATCAAGGTCGGCGAGGAGGTCGACCGGGACTCCCTGCTCCGGCGGTTCGTCGAGATGCAGTACACCCGAAACGACCTCGCCTTCACGCGCGGGACGTTCCGGGTGCGCGGTGACACGGTGGAGATCATCCCGGTCTACGAGGAGCTCGCGATCCGGATCGAGTTCTTCGGGGACGAGATCGAGCGGATCTACACCCTGCATCCGGTCACCGGCGAGGTGGTGCACGAGGAGCAGGAGATGTATGTGTTCCCGGCGTCGCACTACGTCGCCGGGCCGGAGCGGATGGACCGGGCGATTCGCGGGATCGAGCTCGAGCTCGAGGACCAGCTCGCGACGTTCGAGAAGCAGGGGAAGCTGCTCGAGGCACAGCGGTTGCGGATGCGCACGACCTACGACGTCGAGATGATGCGGCAGGTCGGCTTCTGCTCCGGCATCGAGAACTACTCGAGACACATCGACGGCCGCGGTCCGGGGTCGGCCCCGAACTGCTTGCTCGACTACTTCCCGGAGGACTTCCTGCTCGTCATCGACGAGTCGCACCAGACGGTGCCCCAGATCGGCGCGATGTACGAGGGCGACATGTCCCGCAAGCGGATGCTCGTCGAGCACGGGTTCCGCCTGCCGAGCGCCATGGACAACCGGCCGCTCAAGTGGGAGGAGTTCCTCGAGCGGATCGGGCAGACGGTCTACCTCTCCGCGACGCCGGGCGAGTACGAGCTCGCCAAGTCCGCCAAGGGCGGGCCGCCCGTCGAGCAGATCATTCGCCCGACCGGCCTCGTCGACCCCGAGGTGGTGCTCAAGCCGACGAAGGGCCAGATCGACGACCTGATCCACGAGATCCAGCTGCGCGTCGACAAGAACGAGCGCGTCCTCGTGACGACGCTGACGAAGAAGATGGCCGAGGATCTCACCGACTACCTGCTGGACAAGGGGATCCGCGTCCGCTACCTCCACAGCGACATCGACACGCTCCGGCGGGTCGAGCTGCTGCGGGAGCTGCGCACCGGCGTGTTCGACGTGCTCGTCGGGATCAACCTGCTGCGTGAGGGGCTCGACCTGCCCGAGGTGTCACTGGTGTCGATCCTCGACGCCGACAAGGAGGGCTTCCTGCGGTCGACGCGATCGCTCATCCAGACCATCGGTCGGGCCGCCCGCAACGTCTCCGGTCAGGTCCACATGTATGCCGACAAGGTCACGCCCTCGATGCAGGACGCGCTGGACGAGACGAACCGCCGCCGGGAGAAGCAGCTCGCCTACAACCGTGAGATGGGAGTCGACCCGCAGCCGCTGCGCAAGAAGATCGCGGACATCACCGACCTGCTCCAGCGGGAGGACGCCGACACCCAGGAGCTCATCGGCTCTGGGCGCATGCAGTCCCGCGGGAAGAGCGGCGCCGGGCGAGGTGCGGTGGCGGCGGACGTCGGTGTGTCGGTGGGTGGTCGGGGCGAGAGGCCGTCCGACCTCGCCGCCGCCGATCTGTCGGGCCTGATCCAGGAGCTGACCGCGCAGATGCACCAGGCGGCGGCCGAGCTGCACTTCGAGCTGGCGGCGCGGCTGCGGGACGAGGTGAGCGAGCTGAAGAAGGAGCTCCGGCAGCTGACCGCGGCCACCCGCTGAACGGGCCTTCCGACCAGGACGAGTCCACCGGTCAGACGAGAGTTGAACGCAGGGCCGTGGGATGTAAGACTCAGGCGTTCACGGAGGGGAGTATCCCCGAAGCGACGGGCTCGTCATCACGGCTCCGACTCAGTCGGTCCCGGGCCCGTCGGCCGGCCTGCTGGGCGGGAGAGACCTCCGGTTGCTGACGCTGTCCTGACCGACGCTGTAACCGGAAGGTGCCCACATGAACGTCCCCGCTTGGGGCTGGTTTGTCACGATCGGGTTGATGACGGTCGTGCTGATCATCGACGTCTTCGTCATAGCTCGCCGGCCCCACGTTCCCTCCATGGCAGAGGCCAGCCGCCACCTCGCCTTCTACGTGACCGCCGCGGTCCTGTTCGGGCTCTTCGTGTGGTGGGAGTGGGGCGGGCGGTTTGCGGGTGAGTTCTACGCCGGCTGGCTCACCGAGTACTCGCTGTCGGTCGACAACCTCTTCGTCTTCCTGCTCATCATGAGCAGCTTCCGGGTTCCGCAGCGGTTCCAGCAGTCCGCGCTGATGATCGGCATCGTCATCGCCATCGTCCTCCGTGGCATCTTCATCGCCCTCGGCGCCGTCGTCATCAATGCGTACGCCTGGGTGTTCTACATCTTCGGGGCCTTCCTCATCTACACGGCGATCAAGCTGGCCAAGGGTGGGGAGACCGACGACGACGAGTACCACGAGAACCGCTTCCTCGTGTGGGTCGAGAAGACCTTCCCGGCGACCAAGGAATGGCACGGGGTCCATCTCACCATCGTCCGGAACGGCAAGCGCCTCATCACGCCCATGATGATCGTCATCCTCGCGTTGGGGACGACCGACCTGCTCTTCGCGCTCGACTCGATCCCCGCGATCTACGGCTTGACCAAGGAGCCGTACCTCGTCCTCACGGCAAACATCTTCGCGCTGATGGGTCTGCGTCAGCTGTACTTCCTCATCGGCGGCCTGCTCAAGCGCCTGGTCTACCTCAGCATCGGTCTCGCGGTCCTGCTCGGCTTCATCGGCGTCAAGCTGATCTTCCACGCCCTGCACGAGAACAACCTGCCGTTCGTCAATGGCGGGGAGCCGATCCACGGTGTGCCCGACATCCCGATCACCGTTTCACTGGGTGCCATCGTCCTCATCCTCGGCGTCACGACGGTTGCGAGCCTGCTGAAGACGCGCCGCGACGCCCGTGCGGCAGGCGGCCCAACCGCTCCGATCGACCTGGATTCCGGCTCGCGTCGCGGCTCGAGCTGACCCTCCGGGGCTCAGCCCGAGCCGACCACGATGTCCGGGGTGTCCGGCTTCGCCTTCGCGCTGAGCACGAGAGCGCTCGCGATGACGACGAGGAACAGGCCGACCACCTGTCCACGGTCGAGGACCTGGTCGAGGACGAGCAGACCGGCGAGGGCGGCCACGGCTGGTTCGATACTGAGCAGGATGCCGAAGACGCTCTGGCTCAGGTGCCGAAGGGCCATGAGCTCCAGGGAGTACGGCAGGACGGAGCTCAGCACGGCGATGCCAAGGCCGAGACCCACGATCTCCGGCGTCCACCTGTCGACGGAGAAGAGCCCGAACGGCGCCACGACGGCGGTCGACACGACCAGGGCCAGGGCCAGTCCGTCCAGGCCGCTGAACAGGGTCCCGGTGCGTTGGCTGAGCACGATGTAGGCGGCCCACATCGCCCCTGCCACCGCCGCCCAGAACAGGCCGATCGGCTCGAATCGACCCCATGAGGCTCCGGTCGCTCCGGAGACGAGCGCGACCCCCAGACCCGCGGCGAGCACCGCCGCGACGTCTCTCGGTCGCCGGCTCAGCACGGCGGCCAGGGTGAGTGGCCCCAGGAACTCGACGGTGACCGCGACGCCGATCGGGAGGTAGGCGAGCGACGAGTAGAAGGCCGTGTTCATGGCCGCAAGCGCGAGGCCGAAGAGGACCACGGTGACCCAGGCCCTGCGCGAGCGCCCACGGACCCGAGGTCGGACAACGGCACAGAGGATGACCATGGCGAAGGTGAGGCGCAGCAGCACCGAGCCGACGGCCCCGATCCTCGGCACGAGCGTGGCGGCGAGCGCACCACCGAACTGGACTGAGACGACACCGGCGAGGACGAGGAGCGGTGCGGTCGAGCGATCGATCCTCATGGATCGGCGAGGACGTGGTCAGGGTGACCTGGGGTCGGGAACTGGCGGCCAGGAGACACGGACGTCATCTTTCCATGTGACACGCGGGACTCCTGAGGCCAGAAGTGCTGACACGAACCGGGCCGTCGTCGTACCGTCAAGTCATGGGCGAGATCACGGTCGTTGCCATCGATGCTCCGAAGCACCGCCCCGACCCGGAGGACTCCCTGGTCGTCATGCAGGGCTGGCTGCACGCACCCCCTGCCTGGGACGGGACTGCTCTGGAGCGGCTCTGGAACCAGAAGCATGGCCGGTCGCGGTTGGGCATCGGTCTGTGCGTCGCAAACAACCCGAGGCGCCACTTCGTCGTGACCAACGTGCCCTACGACGTCGAGGTCGTGCGCGCCGAGCTCGAGTCCCTCATCGCCGAGCTCGATGCGGGTTCGGACCAGGTGACCGTTCCGGCGTAGTCCTGACGGACGGCTGAGCCCAGTTAGTACGGCTCAGGGCGCCTCAGCGCTGGTCACCAGCCACGCGCGCGCCACTCCTGGAGGTGCGGTCGCTCCGCGCCGAGGGTGGAGTCGTCGCCGTGGCCCGGATAGAACCAGGTGTCGTCGTCGTACACGTCGAAGATCCGCGCCGTCACGTCGTCGATGAGCGAGTCGAAGCTCTGCCCCGGATTCTTCGTGTTGCCGACGCCCCCAGGGAAGAGCGAGTCGCCGGTGAACAGGTGAGTGGCGCCTTCCGGGTTCCGGTAGGCGAGGGCGACGGAGCCAGCGGTGTGCCCGCGCAGGTGGATGACGTCCAGCGTGATCTCGCCGAACCGTACCTGGTCCCCCTGCCCCAGAGGTTCGTCGACGGGGACGGTCAGCCCGTCCGCGTCTTGGGCGCCGGCGAGGGTGCGAGCCCCCGTCGCGGCGACGACTTCCTCGAGGGCCCGCACGTGGTCCCAGTGCCGGTGTGTGGTGAGGACGGCGTCCAGCCCGTCACCGCCGTCCCGGACGAGCTCGAGGATGCGGGGGGCCTCATCGGCCGCGTCGATGAGCAGCTGGCGACGGCTCGTCCTGCACGTCAGCAGGTAGACGTTGTTGCTCATCTGCGACACGGCGAGCTTGCGGATCGTCAGGTGCGGCAGTTCCCGCACGTCCACGGGGCCGCCCGGCACGACTCGTCCGGTGTAGGTGTCGGACATGGCTCAACCTCCGAACGGCAGGTGGGGGAGCGAGGCTGTCGGCTCCGTGAGCCCGTCGGGGCGACTCCGGCCCAGCCAGAGCAGCACGCCCCAGCGCGGGCCGGCGATGGTTGCGCCGCCGTCCCCGATGGTCCACTCGTCGCCCTCGTCGGTCCGGATCTCGAGTCCGGGAGCGCCGTCCGACGAGGCCAGTCGTGCGACCAGGTCATCGAGGAAGAGGTGGACGAGCTCGTCGGGCGTCTCCTCGAACCCGTAGCCGGCATCGAGGTCGACGTGGTGCCACACGACTTCGCGCAGGCGCATGAAGGGGACACGCTCGGCGGAGATGAGCTGTCCGCCCGGCACTCGCTCCACGGTGGTGCCGACGTGCTCGACGCCCAGCCGGCTGATCTGGGGCGCCAACGCCGCCGCCGTCGTCCGGACGTCCGAGGCAAGCTCGGCTCCCGACCGTCCGGCTCCCGCCTCGATGTCGGCATCGCGCGCCTCGACCGAGTCGTACATGGTGTCGGGCTCCCCGGTCAGCACTGCCGCACACACGCGCGAGAGCGCCTCGGCGTTGCGGGCGAGGTGGGTCAGCACGTGTCCGCGGGTCCACCCCTCGCACAGTGAGGGAGCCCGGACGTCAGGGTCTCCCAGCCGCTCGGCCGTCGCCACGAGCCGCTCCGTCTCGCTGGGCAGGTGCGTCGTGGACAGGTCAATGAGGTGCATGCCGTGCCTTTCCGGTGGCCTCGGCCAGCGCCAGGGCTGCGCCGACCAAGGCGAGGTGCGAGAACGCCTGGGGGAAGTTGCCCACCATGCGTTTGTTGATCGGGTCGTACTCCTCCGAGAGCAGCCCGACGTCGTTGGCCAGCCCGACGAGGCGGTCCATGAGCGCCGTCGCCTCGGCCAGCATGCCCGCCTTCGCATAGGCGGTGACGAGCCAGAACGAGCACGCCAGGAAGGGGTGCTCGTCGCCGTTCAGCCCGTCGACGCCCACCTCGGTGCGATAGCGCAGGACGAGGCCGTCCCGCATCAGCTCGCGCTCCACGGCGCGGATCGTCCCGAGCATCTTCGGGTCGTCGCCGGCAATGAAGCCAACAGCCGACAGCGTGAGCAGCGACGCGTCGACCTCGGTCGTGTCGTAGTGCTGCACGAAGGTCTGCTTCTCCTCGTTCCAGCCCTTCTCCATGACCTCGGTGCGGACCTGCTCACGCAGCTCCCGCCAGCGGTCGACCGGACCTTCGAGCCCGTGCTCCTCGACGCCCTGGATCGCCCGGTCGAAGGCGGCCCAGACCATGACCCGAGAGTGGGTGAAGTGGCGCTGTGGGCCGCGGACCTCCCACAGTCCGTTGTCCTGGGCCTGCCAGCGCTCCGCCAGGTTGTCCATGAGGACCCGTTGCAGCATCCACGAGTCCTTGTTGTCGGACAGGCCCTGCTGGCGAGCGTGCTCGAGGGCGATCATGACCTCGCCGAGGACGTCGGTCTGCCACTGTTGCACGGCGCCGTTGCCGATTCGCACCGGCCGCGAGTCGGCATATCCGGGCAGGTGGTCGAGCTCGCGTTCCGGGAGGTCCCGCGAGCCGTCGACGCAGTACATGATCTGGATGTCCTCCGGGTCGCCCGCGACGGCGCGGAGCAGCCACTGGCGCCACGACTCGGTCTCCTCGACGTAGCCGCATCCGAGGAGGGCCTCGAGAGTCAGCGCCGCATCCCGGAGCCAGCAGTAGCGGTAGTCCCAGTTCCGCTCACCACCGAAGTCCTCCGGCAGGGAGGTCGTGGGTGCAGCGACGATGCCGCCCGTGACTCCATGGGTGAGCAGGCGGAGCACCAGGACGGAGCGGGTCACGGCGTTCTCGTAGGGGCCGTCGTAGTCGCTCCGGGCCGCCCACCGGCGGCTGCGCTCGATGGTCTCGGCGATGCGGCTGAGGACCCTGAGCGGCGGTGGGATCGTCTCGACGCTGCTGAACCAGGTCGTCGCGAAGGCGAGGCTCTCCCCTTCCGCGATGTCGAACTCATCGACGTGGGTCCAGTGCTCGGCATGGGGTAGTCGTGCACCGCGGAGGACGATCATGTCCGGTCCAGCCATCGCGGTGATGATCTGGTCGATCCCGGCCTCGCGTTCCTCGGTGTGCCGGCTCACGAACGGCTTGGTCCGGCCGTAGCTGAACCGCACGATCCACTCGTGACGCATCCGCACGGTTCCCGACACGCCCTCGATGCGCCGGAGGACGTCGGCTCGTCCGTCGCCGAGCGGCATGACATCGAGCACGCGGACGACCCCGGTCGAGGTCTCGTGGGTCGTCTCGAGGACGAAGGAGTCATCGAGGTACCGACGCGTCGTCCTGGCATGTGGATCGACCGGTCGGATGAGCCACCGACCGTTGTTCGGGGTTCCGAGGAGCGCCGCGAAGCAGGCGTGGGAGTCGAACCGCGGCAGGCAGAGCCAGTCGATCGAGCCCTCCCGGCTGACGAGCGCGGCCGTCTGGGTGTCGCCGATGACGGCGTAGTCCTCGATGGGAGTGACGTTCGAGGTCGGCTGGCTCCCGCTCATACTCATGCAGTATGCCGACCCATGGGGGGCTCCGCGCCCAAGGCACCCCCCAAAGGCCCGCGCGGCGGGGACTGCGGGGACGTCGGGAGCAGGCCCAGCGGCATACGGCCAGTCATGCGTTTGGGGGACTGTCGGTGGACCGACTTAGCATGGGGCGCGTGAGTCTTACGCCCGCCCATAGGGACGCCAACCCCCACACGCTCGTCGTCCGCGGTGCGCGCGAGCACAATCTCAAGGACGTGTCGGTCGACCTGCCCCGCGACAGCCTCGTCGTGTTCACCGGCCTCTCCGGCTCGGGCAAGTCGTCGCTCGCCTTTGACACGATCTTCGCCGAGGGCCAGCGGCGCTACGTCGAGTCGCTCTCGTCCTACGCCCGGCAGTTCCTCGGGCAGATGGACAAGCCGGACGTCGACTTCATCGAGGGCCTGTCGCCGGCGGTCTCGATCGACCAGAAGTCGACCAGCCGCAACCCGCGGTCGACGGTCGGGACGATCACCGAGGTCTACGACTACCTGCGTCTGCTTTTCGCGAGGGCGGGCCGCCCACACTGCCCCGTGTGCGGTGAGCCGGTGACCCGGCAGACGCCACAGCAGATCGTGGACCAGCTGCTCACCCTCGAGGACCGCACCCGCTTCCAGGTCCTGGCCCCGGTGGTGCAAGGGCGTAAGGGGGAGTTCGTCGACCTCTTCGCGGAGCTACAGACCAAGGGCTTCGCCCGCGCGCGCGTCGACGGTGAGGTCGTGTCGCTGTCCGAGCCACCGAAGCTCGAGAAGCAGCGGAAGCACACGATCGAGGTCGTCGTCGACCGGCTGGTGGCCAAGGGTGACGACACGGGCGCCAAGCGCCGGCTCACTGACTCCGTGGAGACCGCCCTCGGCCTCGCCGGTGGCATCGTGCTCGTCGACTTCGTCGATCGGGATCCCAAGGACCCCGAGCGCCAGCGGCGCTTCTCCGAGCGGATGGCCTGCCCCAACAACCACCCGCTCGGCATGGACGAGATCGAGCCCCGGTCCTTCTCGTTCAACTCGCCGTTCGGCGCGTGCCCCGAGTGCACCGGCATCGGCACCGAGCTCGAGGTCGACCCGGAGCTCGCCGTGCCCGACGACGACCTGACGCTCGCTGAGGGGGCCATCCAGCCGTGGGCGCAGGGGTCAGGGTCTGCCGAGTACTTCCAGCGGGTCATGTCCGCGCTGGGCGAGGACCTCAAGTTCTCCATGGACGTGCCGTGGAAGGCGCTGCCGAGCCGCGCAAAGCAGGCGCTGCTGCACGGGGAGAACTACAAGGTCCACGTGCGGTACCGCAACCGCTACGGCCGCGACCGGTCCTACACCACGGGCTTCGAGGGGGTCGTGCCCTTCATCAAGCGCCGGCACGCCGAGACCGACTCGGACTGGAGCCGGGAGCGCTACGAGGGCTACATGCGCGAGGTGCCCTGTCCCGTGTGCAAGGGCGCCCGGCTCAAGCCCGAGTCGCTCGCCGTGCTCGTCGGGGGCAAGAACATCTCCGAGGTGTGTGCGCTCGCCATCTGTGATGCGGCCGGATTCCTCGACAACGTCGACTTCACCTTGCGCGAGCAGCAGATCGCCGAGCGGGTCATCAAGGAGATCGACTCCCGGCTCGGCTTCCTCGTGGACGTCGGTCTTGACTATCTCTCGCTCGACCGGCCAGCGGGCACGCTCTCGGGCGGCGAGGCGCAGCGGATCCGGCTTGCGACGCAGATCGGGTCGGGGCTCGTCGGCGTCCTCTACGTCCTCGACGAGCCGTCCATCGGCCTGCACCAGCGGGACAACCACCGGCTCATCGACACCCTGACGCGCCTGCGCGACCTCGGCAACACGCTCATCATCGTCGAGCACGACGAAGACACCATCGCCACGGCGGACTGGGTGGTGGACATCGGTCCGGGTGCCGGCGAGCACGGCGGTCATGTCGTGCACTCCGGCTCGGTCCAGGGCCTGCTCGAGCACCCCGACTCGCTCACCGGCATGTACCTGTCCGGCCGTCGCGAAATCCCGGTGCCCGTCGTGCGGCGCGGTCACGACGGACGTCGGCTCACCGTGACGGGGGCCAAGGAGAACAACCTCAAGAACATCACCGTCGACTTCCCGCTGGGCAACCTCGTCGCGGTGACCGGAGTGTCGGGCTCGGGCAAGTCGACCCTGGTCAACGACATCCTCTACAACGTCCTCGCCAACCGGCTCAACAACGCGAAGAGGGTCCCAGGGCGGCACAAGGCGGTCACCGGACTCGACCACCTCGACAAGGTCGTCCACGTCGACCAGAGCCCGATCGGGCGCACGCCGAGGTCGAACCCGGCCACGTACACCGGCGTCTTCGACAACATGCGCAAGCTGTTCGCCGAGACGACCGAGGCCAAGGTGCGGGGCTACCAGCCCGGCCGGTTCTCCTTCAACGTCAAGGGCGGACGCTGCGAGAACTGCGCCGGCGACGGCACGATCAAGATCGAGATGAACTTCCTGCCGGACGTCTACGTTCCGTGCGAGGTCTGTCACGGCGCCCGCTACAACCGGGAGACCCTCGAAGTGCACTTCAAGGGCAAGACCATCGCGGACGTGCTCGACATGCCCATCGAGGAGGCGGCCGACTTCTTCGAGGCGGTGCCGGCGATCTCGCGGCACCTGAAGACGCTCAACGACGTCGGGCTCGGGTATGTCCGACTCGGCCAGCCTGCACCGACGCTGTCGGGCGGCGAGGCGCAGCGCGTCAAGCTGGCGAGCGAGCTGCAGAAGCGCTCGTCCGGGCGCACGGTCTACGTCCTCGACGAGCCAACGACCGGTCTGCACTTCGAGGACATCCGCAAGCTGCTCGACGTCCTCCAGGGGCTGGTCGACAAGGGCAACACGGTCATCGTCATCGAGCACAACCTCGACGTGATCAAGAACGCCGACTGGCTCATCGATCTCGGTCCCGAGGGCGGCTCCGGCGGGGGTGAGGTGATCGCCGAAGGCACACCCGAGGACGTGGCCCTCGTGGAGGCGAGCCACACGGGGCGGTTCCTCCGGCCGATCCTGGAGCGGACCGCCCGCACGCCGGAGCGGTCGACGGCAGGCGCCAAGGCGCCCGGGAAACGGACCTCACAGGCCGGCGACAGCGCTCGCACAGGCGCGAAGAGCAAGGTGGGCGGCACGGCGGCCAGAACGACGGCCGCCGCGACGAAGTCCTCCTCATCGGTCACCGTCCGCACCAAGGCCCGGACGTCGGATGCGGGAGGCGCGCGTTCGACCCGATCGACGAATCCGACGCGAACGACGCGAACGACGCGAACGCAGAAGGGAACCGCATGACCGAGCCTGTCACGGGCCGCAGGACCGTGCTTATCGGTGCCATCGGAGTAGGGGTCGGTGCAGGGACGCTGGCGGCCTGCAGCAGCCCTCCCGTGCCTGCGCCCGAGAACCCGGGTGACAGCTCGGCGGCCGGGAGCCCCGCCGCCGAGGGTGGCGGCGCCACCCCGAGCCCCGCGGGCACGCCTGTCGCCGAGATCCCGGTCGGCGGCGGGAGGATCTTCCCCGACCAGCAGGTCGTCGTGACGCAGCCCGCCGCCGGCGAGTTCAAGGCCTTCTCGACGACGTGCCCCCACCAGGGCTGCGCCGTGACCATGATCGAGGGCGGCCACATCATCTGCCCATGTCACGGGAGCCAGTTCGACCTGACGTCCGGTGCCCCCACCCCGGACAGCCAGGCGAAACAGCCCCTGGCGGCGATGACCGTGCATGTGCAAGGAGACCGGTTCTCCGTGTCGTGAACCGGCCCCGGGCGGGTCCGCGGGTGGGCACGTGGCCCAGCCCAGCGGCATACGGGCGCGTCGGTGACCCGACATAGGGTGGTGGTGTGGCCGATCCGACGACCTACCGCCCCAGACCGGGCGAGATCCCGCTCGACCCGGGCGTCTACCGCTTCCGGGACGCTCACGGACGTGTCATCTACGTCGGCAAGGCCAAGTCCCTTCGGCCACGGCTGTCCTCGTACTTCCAGGACCTGGCCGCCCTCCATCCGCGGACGGCCACGATGGTCACCTCCGCCGCGTCGGTCGAGTGGACCGTGGTCCGCACCGAGGTCGAGGCCCTCGCTCTCGAGTACTCGTGGATCAAGGAGTTCGACCCCAGGTTCAACGTCAAGTACCGCGACGACAAGTCCTACCCGTTCCTCGCCGTGACGATGGGGGAGGAGTTCCCCCGTGCCCAGGTGATGCGGGGCGCCAAGCGGCGCGGCACGCGGTACTTCGGTCCGTATGGTCACGCCTGGGCCATTCGGGAGACCCTCGACCTGCTGCTCCGGGTCTTCCCGATCCGGACCTGTTCCGCCGGCGTCTTCAAGCGGGCCGCGGCGAGCGGCCGGCCGTGTCTGCTCGGCTACATCGACAAGTGCTCGGCGCCGTGCGTGGGCCGGGTCACCGCCGAGGAGCACCGAGCCATTGCCGAGGACTTCTGTGACTTCATGTCCGGCGACACGAGCCGGTTCAGCAAGCGTCTCGAGGCCCGGATGAGGGAGGCCGCTACCAACCTCGAGTTCGAGGAGGCCGCCCGGCTGCGAGATGACCTCACGGCGATGCGCAAGGCGTTGGAGAAGCAGGCCGTTGTCCTCGGAGACGCCACCGATGCAGACGTCTTCGCCCTGGCCGATGACGACCTCGAGGCGGCCGTGCAGGTCTTCCACGTCCGCGGCGGACGGATCCGGGGTCAGCGGGGCTGGGTCGTCGAGAAGGAGAGCGAGGACCTGCCGCTCCTCATCGAGCACCTGCTCCAGCAGGTCTACGGCGATGTTGACCAGGAGAACGGCGACCGCCATGCCGTGCCCCGCGAGGTCCTGGTCCCGATCCTGCCGGCCGACCGGGAGGCGGTCGTGTCCTGGCTCTCCGGGCTGCGCGGCTCGGCCGTCTCGGTTCGCGTTCCTCAACGCGGTGACAAGCGGAGCCTGATGGAGACGGTTCGGCGCAACGCGGAGCAGTCCCTGACCCGCCACAAGGTGGCGCGCGCCGGGGACCTCACCCTGCGCAGCCAGGCACTCAAGGAGCTCCAGGACTACCTCGGCCTGGCCGAGGCACCACTGCGGATCGAGGGCTACGACGTGAGCCACGTCCAGGGCACCAACGTCGTGGCGAGCATGGTCGTCTTCGAGGACGGGCTGGCGCGCAAGGGCGAGTACCGGCGGTTCATCGTCCGCGGGGCCAACGGGTCCGGAGGTGCGAACGGGCACCACGCGGCCGACTCGGAGTCGGGCCCGGAGTCGGGCACGGAGGCAGGGGCGGTTGACGACACCGCCGCGATGCGCGAAGTGCTGACCAGGCGGTTCCGTCGCTACCTCGAGGAGGCCGAGGGCATCGGGGACCTCGACCTGGCCACTGGCGTCGAGCCGGGGGACGACGCCACAGCCAGCCCCGCAGGCGGGTCCGTTGGCGGTGTCGGTCCGGTTGTCGACGCGGATGCTGGTGCCGATGATGACAGGGCGTCGGGCCCCATCGACCCAGCCACCGGCCGCCCTCGACGCTTCGCCTACCCGCCCAGCCTCGTCGTCGTCGACGGCGGTCTGCCGCAGGTCAACGCTGCCCAGGCAGTGCTGGACGAGCTCGGCATCGAGGAGGTGGCCCTCGTCGGCCTGGCCAAGCGACTCGAGGAGGTGTGGCTGCCGCGGACCGAGTACCCCGTCATCCTGCCGCGCACGAGTGAGGGCCTCTACCTGCTCCAGCGGCTTCGCGACGAGGCGCACCGCTTCGCCATCACCTTCCACCGCCAGCGGCGCTCGAAGGCGATGACGGCCTCGCAGCTCGACGGCGTGCCGGGTCTGGGGGCGGCGCGCCAGCGGGCGCTGCTGAGGCACTTCGGCTCCGTGAAACGACTCCGGGCAGCAGCCGCGGAGGACATCATGGCGGTGCCGGGGATCGGGCCCGCCCTCGCCGCTGCCATCGTCGCGCACTTGTCCGAGGGCGGTCCGGCGCAACCGGCCGTCAGCCTCACGACAGGAGAGATCCTCGAATGAACACCCGGTCCGCGACGTCCGAGAGTCCGCAGCGCGGCGAGAGCGCCGTCGCCGACGCACCGCTCGTCATCGTCACAGGCATGAGCGGCGCCGGCCGGACGACGACCGCCAACGTCCTCGAGGATCTGGGCTGGCTGGTCGTCGACAACCTGCCGCCCCAGATGCTCGAGCCCTTGGCCGAGCTGCGGCATGCCTCCCAGGAGCGCAAGCCCGAGCCCGCGCCACGCCGGGTGGCGGTTGTCGTCGACGTCCGTTCTCGCGGCTGGTTCGCGCACCTGCAGGAGGCCATCGACGCCGCCACCGCCAGGGGTGAGCGACCGAGTGTGCTCTTCCTCGACGCCACGGACGAGGCGCTCGTCCGTCGCTTCGAGAGCGTCCGCCGCCCGCATCCCCTCCAGGGTCGCGGCCGACTGCTCGACGGCATCCAGCGGGAGCGTTCGCTCCTCCTCGACCTGCGATCGAGCGCCGACGTGGTCATCGACAGCTCAGGACTCAACGTCCACCAGCTGGCCGCAAAGCTGACGTCCATCTTCGCCGGCGACCGAGAGGTACAGCTCCGAATCGCCGTGATGAGCTTCGGGTTCAAGTACGGCCTTCCGCTCGACGCCGACGTCGTCCTGGACATGCGGTTCCTGCCCAACCCGTACTGGGTGCCCGAGCTCAAGCCACTCAACGGACAGGACGAGGCAGTGGCCGAGTTCGTCATGCAGCAGGCCGGCGCCGAGGAGTTCCTCGACCGGGCGAGCGACCTGCTCGAGACCATGATCGAGGGGTACATCCGGGAGGGCCGCCGGTATGTCACCGTTGCGATCGGCTGCACCGGAGGCAAGCACCGCTCCGTGGCCACCGCCGAAGCGCTCAGTGCCCGAATCGGGCAGCCCGAGGGGGTCGACACCTTCATCGTCCATCGTGACCTGGGCCGGGAGTGACGGTGCCGCCTGCCGCTCGGCTGCTGAGGAATGACCAGCGGCACATCGTTGCTCTCGGCGGAGGACACGGGCTCGCCGCGTCACTCAGTGCGCTACGCCTCCTCACGGACCACCTGACCGCAGTCGTCACGGTCGCCGACGACGGCGGGTCGAGCGGCCGGCTCCGGGACGACTTCCACGTCCTGCCGCCTGGTGACCTGCGCATGGCCCTCGCCGCGCTCTGCGACGACTCGGACTGGGGCCACACGTGGCGGGACGTGCTGCAGCACCGCTTCGCGGGATCCGGGGAGCTCAACGGTCACGCGCTCGGCAATCTCATGATCGTCTCGATCTGGGAGCTGCTCGGTGACACGGTCCGGGGCCTCGACCTCGTCGGCCGGCTGCTCGGGGCCCGCGGACGCGTGCTGCCCATGGCTGCCGAGCCTCTCGAGATCGTCGCGGAGATCCGCGGCCATGATCCTGCGTCGCCGGACGAGACGGTCGTCGTGCACGGACAGCACCGCATCGCGTCGTCGCCGGGCACCGTGTCCTCGATCGGGATCCTGCCGACCTGCCCGCGGCCATGCCCCGAGGCGCTGACCTCGGTCGCCGAGGCCGACTGGATCGTCTTCGGCCCGGGCTCGTGGTTCACGTCGGTCATGCCGCACCTGCTCGTGCCCGACCTCGCCGACGCCCTGGTCGCGACGAAGGCCCGTCGGCTGCTCAACCTCAACCTCGAGGTGGCCAGGGACGAGACGCGCGACTTCAGTGCGGAGGACCACTTGCGATCCTTCGCCGCGAACGCTCCTGACCTGCGGCTGGACGCCGTGCTTGCCGACCCGAGCGTGGTGGACGATCCCGAGGCCCTGAAGGCCGCCGCCGCGGATGTCGGGGCCGACCTCGTCGTCGCTCCCGTCGTGGCACGTGGTCGCCCCGGCGTCCACGACCCCCTTCGGCTCGCCGCGGCGCTCCGCGACGTCATCTCGGCCTGAGACGCGCGACCGGCGCCGGCTGCGGACCGGAGTCGGGGTTCGCCCCGCCAAGATCGAGTGAACGACTTCTGGCGCAGAACTTGTTCACTCGATCGGGCTTGCATCGAGACCGGTGCGGTGAACCGAATGGCAGGATGTCGACCATGGCGATGACAGCAATGGTGAAGGACGAGCTCTCGCGTCTCGAGGTGACCAAGCCCTGCTGTCGCAAGGCCGAGGTGTCGACCATGCTCCGCTTCGCCGGGGGCCTGCACATCATCGGTGGCCAGATCGTCGTCGAGGCCGAGCTCGACACCGCGAACGCCGCGCGCCGCCTGCGCCGCAACATCTCCGAGGTCTACGGCCACCGGAGCGACGTCCTCGTGCTCGCCGCGGGTGGTCTGCGGCGAGGCTCCCGGTACGTCGTGCGGGTCATCGAGGAAGGTGCCACGCTCGCGCGCCAGACGGGCCTCATCGACGCCCAGGGGCGCCCCGTCCGGGGCCTGCCACCCAAGGTCGTCAGCGGGCCGACGTGCGACTCGGAAGCGGCGTGGCGGGGAGCCTTCCTCGCCCACGGCTCGCTCACCGAGCCGGGCCGATCGTCCGCCCTCGAGATCACCTCGCCGGGCCCGGAGGCCGCCCTGGCCCTCGTGGGAGCAGCTCGTCGGCTCGGCATCCAGTCCAAGGCTCGCGACGTGCGCGGCGTCGACCGTGTCGTCATCCGTGACGGTGATGCCATCGGGGCGATGCTCACCCGCCTCGGGGCGCACGACGCCGTCCTCGCGTGGGAGGAGCGCCGCATGCGGCGCGAGGTCCGCGCCACCGCCAACCGTCTCGCGAACTTCGACGACGCCAACCTGCGCCGCTCCGCACGCGCCGCGGTGGCCGCCGGCGCCAGGGTCGAGCGGGCCATGGAGATCCTCGGTGACGACGTGCCGGAACACCTGCGTGAGGCAGGGACGCTCCGCCTCGAGAACAAGCAGGCCAGCCTGGAGGAGCTCGGCCAGCTCGCGAAGCCACCCATGACGAAGGACGCCGTGGCCGGCCGCATCCGTCGGCTGCTCGCGATGGCCGACAAACGCGCGGAGGAGCTGGGCATACCCGGCACCGAGGCCAACCTCACGCCGGAGATGCTGGACGGCTGACCGCTGGCCCCCAGCCCGCCCTGTGCGATGAGACTCACTGAAACGGGTATTCGCTGACGGACTAGGGTTGACCGTGCGGACATCGCAGCGTTGCGGCGCCCGCCGACCAGTGAAGTCTCACTTGAAGAGGTGCACACCGTGACCGTTCGCGTAGGCATCAACGGCTTTGGCCGCATCGGCCGCAACTTCCTCCGCGCCGCCCTGGCTTCCGGGGCCGACCTCCAGGTCGTTGCCACCAATGACCTCATGGACAACAAGACCCTCGCCCACCTGCTGAAGTACGACAGCATCCTGGGCAAGTTCCCGGGCGAGGTGACCTACGACGAGACGTCAATCAGCGTCGACGGCAATTCGATTCGCGTCTTCGAGGAGAAGGATCCCGCCCAGATCGGCTGGGCGTCGGTCGGAGCCGACGTCATCGTCGAGTCGACCGGCTTCTTCACCGACGCGCAGAAGGCCAGGACCCACCTCGATGCGGGCGCCAAGAAGGTGATCATCTCTGCCCCGGCCAAGAACGAGGACATCACCATCGTCATGGGCGTCAATGACGACCTGTATGACGCCGCCAACCACACCATCATCTCCAACGCGTCGTGCACCACGAACTGCCTCGCACCGATGGCGAAGGTCATGCATGACGAGTTCGGCATCGTCAAGGGCCTCATGACGACGATCCACGCGTACACGGCGGACCAGAACCTCCAGGATGGGCCGCACCGGGACCTGCGGCGTGCTCGGGCCGCCGCGCTCAACATCGTCCCGACGACGACGGGCGCGGCCAAGGCCATCGGCCTGGTCATTCCCGACCTCAAGGGCAAGCTCGATGGCTTCGCGTTCCGGGTGCCGACGCCGACCGGGTCGGCGACCGACCTCACCTTCGAGGCGGGCCGCGAGACGACGGTCGACGAGGTCAACGCCGCCGTCAAGGCTGCCGCCGAGGGACCCCTCAAGGGCTTCCTCGTCTACACCGAGGACCCGATCGTCTCCAAGGACATCGAGACCGACCCGGCATCGTGCATCTTCGACGCCGGCCTGACCAGGGTCATCGGCAACCAGGTCAAGGTCGTCGGCTGGTACGACAACGAGTGGGGTTACTCGAACCGGCTCGTCGACATCGTCAAGCTCGTCGGCCAGTCGCTCTGACGACTCCAGAAGCAGCCGCCACACTCCGCACATCCCACCTCGTACCCGTCACCCACCTGACCCGACCGAAGAGGCAAGCGCGTGAAGACGATTGGCGACCTCGGGGACCTGCGCGGCAAGCGCGTCCTCGTCCGTTCTGACCTCAATGTGCCGCTGGACGGCACGACGATCACGGACGACGGCCGCATCCGCGCGTCCGCACCGACCATCCGGATGCTCACCGAGATGGGGGCGCGCGTCATCGTCTGCGCGCACCTGGGACGCCCCAAGGGCGAGCCGGACGCGCAGTACTCGCTCGCGCCCGTCGCCAAGCGGCTCGGCGAGGTCCTCGGTGCGCCGGTTACCTTCGCGGAAGACACCGTGGGTCCCAGCGCCAGGTCCGCGGTGGAGCACCTCAAGGAAGGCGGGGTGCTCCTGCTCGAGAATCTCCGCTTCAATCCCGGCGAGACCGCCAAGACGGACGAGGGCCGCGCCGAGTTCGCCCAGGCACTCGCCTCGCTCGCCGACGTCTTCGTCTCGGACGGCTTCGGCGTCGTGCACCGCGAGCAGGCCTCCGTCTACGACGTGGCCCGGCTGCTCCCGCACGCGACCGGTGGCCTCGTCGAGGCCGAGGTCAACGTGCTGCGCCGTCTGACCCGCGACCCGCAGCGGCCCTACGCCGTCGTCCTCGGTGGCGCCAAGGTGTCCGACAAGCTCGGGGTCATCGGAAACCTGCTCGGCACCGCCGACAGGCTCATCGTCGGTGGCGGCATGGTGTTCACCTTCCTCGCAGCAAAGGGCCTCGAGGTGGGCAAGAGCCTGCTCGAGGCCGACCAGATCGACACCGTCAAGGGCTATCTCGAGCGGGCTGAGAAGGGGGGCGTCGAGATCGTCCTGCCCGCCGACATCGTCGTCGCGGACGCGTTCAGCGCCGACGCGGCGCACGACGTCGTCGCCGTGGACGCCATCCCTGCGGACCGGATGGGTCTCGACATCGGCCCGGAGTCCTCCCGTCGCTTCGCTGAGAAGCTGTCCGACTGTCGCACGGTGTTCTGGAACGGGCCGATGGGTGCCTTCGAGATGGCGCCGTTCGCCGCGGGAACCAAGGCGATCGCACAGGCACTGGCCGAGGTGACTCGCGACGGGGCCTTGACCGTCGTCGGCGGCGGCGACTCCGCCGCCGCGGTACGGCAGCTCGGTTTCGCGGACACCGACTTCGGCCACATCTCCACCGGAGGCGGTGCGAGCCTCGAATACCTCGAGGGCAAGGAGTTGCCCGGTCTCACCGTCCTCGACGGCGACGCCGACGACCGGGCAGGAGACGCCTGATGGCTGGGGAGAAGCCTGCGGGCCGGGTCCCGCTGATGGCGGGGAACTGGAAGATGAACCTCGACCACCTGCAGGCGACCCACCTCGTCCAGAAGTTGGACTGGACCCTGCGCGACGCCAAGCACGACTACGACGCCGTCGAGGTCGCAGTCATCCCGCCCTTCACCGACCTCCGATCCGTGCAGACCCTCGTCGAGGGAGACCGGTTGCGGCTGCACTATGGCGCCCAGGACCTCTCACCGCACGCGTCGGGTGCCTACACGGGCGACATCTCCGGAGCCTTCCTGAAGAAGCTCGGGTGCACCTACGTCATCGTCGGCCACAGCGAGCGCCGGGAGTACCACGACGAGACCGACGACGTCGTGGCGGCCAAGGTCAAGGCCGCCTACGCGCACGAGCTGACGCCGATCCTCTGCTGCGGCGAGGCCCTCGGGGTGCGTAAGGAGGGCCGCCAGGTCGAGCACGTCGTGGCCCAGCTGCGGGCGGCGCTCGACAGCGTGACGAAGGAGCAGGCGACGAGCATCGTCATCGCCTACGAGCCGATCTGGGCCATCGGCACCGGTGAGGTGGCCACGCCCGAAGACGCCCAGGAGGTGTGCGCCGCCATCCGCACCCTGCTCGCCGAGCTGTACAGCGGCGACCTGGCCGATGGCGTGCGGATCCTCTACGGCGGGAGCGTCAAGGCCGCCAACGTCGCGGCGATCATGGCGCAGGAGGATGTCGACGGCGCCCTCGTCGGCGGCGCGTCGATCGACCCGGCTGAGTTCGCGTCGATCTGCCGCTACCGAGATCACGTCACGGCGACCTGAGCCCAACGGGCCAGACGCACGCCGCTCGTTCGGTCCAGCCGGTCCGGGAAGGTATCCTGTCCCGTGGCCCACCAAAGCCCCACCATCCGACGGGCAGCGCCCGTAGCCGACGATTTGGAGTGACCACGTGGATGCGGTTCGCATCGTGCTGCAGGTCCTGCTGGTGTTGTCCAGCCTGATCCTGACCCTCTTCATCCTCCTGCACAAGGGCAAGGGTGGCGGCCTGTCGGACATGTTCGGCGGTGGCATGTCGACCTCGCTCGGTGGCTCCTCGGTCGCCGAGCGCAACCTCGACCGCTTCACGGTGGCCGTTGCCACGGTCTGGGCCGCGGCGATCATCGGACTGGGCCTGCTGGCCCGCTTCCAGAGCTGAGAGGACGCACATGGCGAGCGGTAACGCAATTCGAGGCAGCCGAGTCGGCGCCGGCCCCATGGGTGAGGCCGAGCGCGGGGACGCGGCCCCCCGGGTCTATGTCTCCTACTGGTGCTCCAACGGCCACGAGACGAAGCCGAGCTTCGCGGAGGAGCCGGGCATGGTGGTGCCCGACATCTGGGACTGCCCCCGCTGCGGCTTCCCGGCCGGCCAGGACCAGGACAACCCGCCGGCTCCACCGAGGGTGGAGCCCTACAAGACCCACCTCGCCTACGTGAAGGAGCGCCGCAGCGACGCCGACGGCGCCGCCATCCTTGACGAGGCGCTGACCAGCCTGCGCGAGCGTGGCCTCATCCAGTGACCGCACCCGTGAGAGCCGGCTGGCCGAGACGTCCCTCCAAAGGCGGCACACCCGGCCACCCACGTTCCGTATGCCGCTGAGCGCGCGCCCGCTCAGCGGCATACGACTGTCTGTGGTGAAGTTCAGGGAAGACGTGAAGCGGCCGCGGCGTCGATGAGCCACCGCGTCGCCTCGGCGCCCTTCGGCGCCGACGCCGGCACGTCCCACCGGTCGGAGGAGGGGTCGAGCGCGGCCGCGACGGCGTCGGCCTTGTCCGCTCCGGCCACGAGGAACCAGATCTCCCGGGAGCGGGCCAGGCACTCGAAGGTGAGGGAAACCCGGTCAGGCGGCGGCTTGGGTGAGTCGTGGACCGCCACGGCGAGGGCACCTGTGACGCGCTGCGCCTCGTGGTGCGGGAAGAGCGACGCGACGTGGCCGTCCGGGCCCATGCCGAGGACGACGACGTCGAAGTCGCCGTGTCCGTGCTGCCGGAACGTCGCAGCGTAGGCCGCGGCACTCGCCTCGGCACTGTCGGACTGATCTGGTCCCTGGACCCGATGGACCTTGGCCTGGTCGAGGCCCAGCGCGGTGAGCCCCGCCTCGTCGTTCTGCGTGTCGTTGCGGTCCGGGTCCCCTAGCGGCAGGTACCGCTCGTCTCCCCACCAGACGCGGACCCTCTGCCAGTCGACCGCGTGGCGCGCCGGCACCTGAGTGAGTGACGTGATGATGTCCGAGCCGAGCGATCCTCCGGTCAGGGCGATCTGTGCCTCGTCGGAACGTGCCTGCGCATCGAGGAGGGCCGTGACGAGGCGAGCCGCCGCTGCGTCAGCGACGGACTGCTTGTCCGGATGAACGATGACGACCGGCTCGGGAGTCATGACGAGGCCTTCTTGGTGGGGGTGGTCCTCTTGCTCTTGGGTTCCTTCTCGGCGGCCTTCGTCTCCTCGCGTGGTGTGGGCTCGCCGGCGAGCTTGCGCCTGGTCGCGGAGCGCACCTGGGCCGTCTTGGCGGTGTCCGGGGCCGGGGGAGCGGTGACCATCGCCATCGCCTCCTTCGCGGAGTCGACGCGCCGCAGACGGGCGGCCAGCCGTCGCGACTGGTCCGGATTGGGTGCCTTGCCCGCGCGAGCGGCTTGCTCAGCCGAGAAGCGCACCGGGGTGAGCTTCTCGATGCCGAGCACCAGGGCCTGCTCGTACGTGTCGTCCGGGTCGAGACGGCGCAGTTCATCGGCGAGGATCTCCTTGGCCTCGCGACGGGGCAGGGTGATCCGGCGGTCCGGTTGGCCCGGCTGGGACAACGTGGCGACGACGTCGCCTGGGCGGACCAGATCGATGGGTCCACCCTTGCGCTCGAGGCGCACCGCGCTGATGCCCGACCCTCGAGGGGTGGCGACGCGCTGGACCGGCACCTTCAGTCGCTGGGCCAGCCACGCGGCCAGCAAGTCGGTCGATGGAGAGTCCGGCGCTCCGGAGACAACCGCCCCAGTCACCGTTTCGTACGGGGGCTGGTCCAGCGCGGCTGCGAGCAGGCCGCGCCAATGGGTGATCCGGGTCCAGGACAGGTCGGTGTCGCCGGGCCGATACGTCTGGGCGCGCTTCTTGAGGACGACGCGTGAGCTTCGGTGCTGGGCCGCGTCGGTGATGCGCCTCTGCGCCATCGTCCCGATGGGGTCGTTCCCGACGTCATCGGGTGCCTCACCGGGCCACCACGCGACGATGGGGGAGTCGGGTAGCAGGAGCGGGACGACGACGCTCGGACCATGCTTGGCCAGCGGACCGTAGAGCCGGAGGACGACGATCTCGCTCGCACCCGCGTCACCGCCCAGGCGGATCTGGGCGTCGAGGCGGCTGCGGCCACGGCGTTCACCCGAGATGAGCACGATGATCCGGCAGGGATGCTGGCGGCTGGCATGGGTGGCGATGTCGATCGCCTCAGAAGCGTCGCTGTCGTCGACCACGACGATGAGGGTCAGGACCCGACCGAGCGCCATCGCACCGACGTCGTTGCGGAGCCGGACGAGGGTCTTGCTCACCGCAGCCGTGGTCGTGTCGGTGAGGTCGCGGATCACGGCATCCTCCAGGTGCGACCGTCGCGTTCGAGCATCCGGACGGCGCAGGGCGGTCCCCAGGTGCCGGCGGCATACTGCTCCGGCTTGCCGTTGCGCTGCCAGTGCCTGAGGAGCGGGTCGAGAATGCGCCAGGACAGCTCGACCTCCTCGTGGCGGGGAAAGAGCGGGGGATCTCCCAGAAGCACGTCGAGGATGAGGCGCTCGTAGGCCTCGGGTGAGCTCTCCGTGAAGGCCGATCCGTAGCCGAAGTCCATCGTCACATCGCGAATGTCCATCTGCCCGCCCGGCACCTTCGACCCGAAGCGGATCGTGACGCCCTCGTCCGGCTGGACCCGGATGACGACGGCGTTCTCGCCCAGCTCCTCGGTCGCCGTGTGCTCGAAGGGCAGGTGCGGTGCGCGTTTGAAGATGACGGCGATCTCGGTCACCCGCTTGCCCAGGCGCTTTCCCGTGCGTAGGTAGAAGGGCACACCGGCCCACCGCCGGGTGTCGACCTCAAGCGTCACGGCGGCGAACGTCTCGGTCGTGGAGTCGGGGGCGACCCCGTCCTCCTCGCAATAGCCGACGACCTCGGTGGCACCCTGCCATCCCGCGGCGTACTGCCCGCGGGCGGCGTGGGCGTCGAGGTCCTGAGGCAGACGTACGGCCGACAGGACCTTCTCCTTCTCCCCGCGCAGTTCATTGGCGTCGAAGGACACCGGTTCCTCCATCGCCGTCAGAGCGAGGAGCTGCAGGAGGTGGTTCTGGATGACGTCGCGCGTGGCACCAATGCCGTCGTAGTAGCCGGCCCGCCCGCCGATTCCGATGTCCTCGGCCATCGTGATCTGCACGTGGTCGACATAGTGCGCGTTCCAGACCGGTTCGAAGAGCTGGTTGGCGAACCGCAGGGCGAGCAGGTTCTGGACGGTCTCCTTGCCGAGATAGTGGTCGATCCGGAAGATGCTGTCCGGCGGGAAGACCTTTTCGACGATCCGGTTCAGCTCCTGTGCGCTTCGCAGGTCGTGGCCGAACGGCTTCTCGATGACGACGCGACGCCAGGAGTCCCCATCCGCCTCGGCGAGCCCCGACCGTTCGAGCTGCTCGCAGACCGGGGCGAAGAACGCCGGCGGGACCGACAGGTAGAAGGCATGGTTCCCGCCAGTGCCCCGAACGGAGTCAAGTTCACGCACGGTCTGGGCGAGCAGGTCGAATGCCGCCGGATCGTCGAACGTGCCCGGCACGAAGCGGAACCCCTCGGCGAGGTTGCGCCAGACCGAGTCGCTGAACGGGGTCCTGGCGTGTTCCCGCACCGCCTCATGGACGACCTTGCCGAAATCCTGGGTGGCCCAGTCGCGGCGGGCGAAGCCGACCAGTGAGAAGCCCGGCGGCAGCAGCCCGCGGTTCGCGAGGTCGTAGATGGCGGGCAAGAGCTTCTTGCGGGCGAGGTCACCGGTGACGCCGAAGAGCACCATGCTGCAAGGACCCGCGATCCGGGGGAGGCGCTTGTCCTCCGGGTCGCGCAGCGGGTTCACGCCATGGGCGACCCGCGCCGGGCTCATCCGTGGTCTCCCGCCTGCAGCGCCTTGCGGACCTGGGCCAGTCCGGCGTCGTGCTCGGTCAGGTGCAGCCGAACGACCGGCCGCCCGTGGTCGGCGAGCACCTGTGCGTCGCCGCCCGCCTGTGCCGCGATGAACTTCCCGAAGGTGAAGTCCCGGCCCGGTACCGGAAGGTCCTCGTGCGGGGCGGAGGTGATCTGGAGGTAGACCCCCACGGGAGGTCCGCCCTTGTGGAACTGCCCGGTCGAGTGGAGGAACCGGGGCCCCCATCCGAAGGTCGTCGGCCGCTCCGTGCGCTTGGCCAGAGCCCGTCGGCACTCGGCCAGGTCGGCATCCTCGAGCCGGTCGAGGTAGGCCATCACCGCCACGTAGCCGCGCTCGCCGACCTGTCCCAGCAGTGCGGTGACGGCCTCGTCGACGGTTGCCGCCTGACCCAGCCAGCCACCCCCCAGTGCGCGGACCTCAACGGCCCCGTCCACGAAGGCCGGCGCAGTGCCTTCACCGGTGCCCTCCTCGAGGAGCCCGCGAGCGGCCTGCTTCGCGGACTCGACGTCCGGTTGGTCGAACGGGTTGATCCCGAGCAGTCGCCCCGACACGGCGATGGCCGCTTCCCAGAGCAGCATCTGGGCGCCGAGCGTCCCGCCGACGCGGACGCTGTCGCCGCTCGGGCGGGTCTCGTCGTCGGCCGCCACGAGACGGGCCACGAGGACGTCGCTCGCGGGCCACTGGATCTCGGGGTCCTCCTCCGACTGGACCACGACGGGGAGCAGTCCGGTGCCGTCCTTCCCGGTGGACTCGGCGATGAGCTGCTCGGCCCAGTCGGCGAAGCCGTGGATCCCGGAGCCGTCGTCGAGCAGAGCCACCTTGTCGCGGAGCGGATCGGTGCCACCCAGAGCGGCCCCCAGCCGAAGGGCCGGGTTGGCGGCGTCGTCGGCTGCGAGCAGGTCGGCGACCGACTCCGCCTCGTCGAGCAGGGCCGAGACATCCACTCCCGCGAGACCGCTCGGCACGAGACCGAAGGCGGTCAGCGCCGAGTAGCGCCCGCCGACGTTGGGATCGGCATTGACGACGCGATACCCCTTCGCCCGCGCCTCGGCGTCGAGCGGGCTCCCCGGATCCGTCACGACCACTATGCGGGCAGCCGGATCGATCCCTGCCTCCGTGAAGGCCTGCTCGTAGGCCCGCCGTTGCGAGTCGGTCTCCACGGTCGAGCCCGACTTGCTTGACACGACGACCACCGAGTGCTCGAGGTCGTCGCTGATGGCTCGCCGCACGTAGTCCGGGTCGGACGAGTCGAGCACGACCAAGGGCTTGCCTGCGGTGGCGCAGATGACCTCCGGCGCGAGCGAGGACCCGCCCATGCCACAGAGGACGACGTGGTCGAGCCCCTCCTCCGCAAAGACCTCCCGCAGCGCTGCGATCTCCCCGACGAGCGGCCGGGAGGACGTGGCGAGGCCGACCCAGGCGAGGCGGATGCTCGCCTCCGACTCCGCCTCAGGACCCCACAGGGTGGCGTCCCTGGCGAAGAGCCGACTCGCCACCGAGTCCCGGACGAGGTCAGGGACGTGCCGCTCGATCGCGTCCGCAGCTGCTCCAGACGCGCTGACGGACAGGGCGGTCATGCCCGCACCTTCTCCATCTCCTCAGCAGCGCCGGCGAGGAGCGCGGTCCACGACTTCTCGAACTTCTCGACGCCTTCGTCCTCGAGGACCTGGACGACGTCGTTGTAGGAGATCCCTTGGGCGGCAAGGCCGTCCAGCACTGCACTCGCGTCGGCGTAGTTGCCCGTCACGGTGTCGCCCTTGATCTCTGCGTGGTCGGCGGTCGCCTCGAGCGTCTTGCTCGGCATCGTGTTGACCACGCCGGGGGCGACGAGCTCGGTGACGTAGAGGGTGTCCGGGTAGGCGGGGTCCTTGACGCCCGTCGAGGCCCAGAGCGGGCGCTGGACGTTGGCTCCCTCGTCGGCGAGGCTCTTCCAGCGTGGCGTGCCGAAGACCTCCTCGTAGGCCTGGTACGCGAGTCGGGCGTTGGCGACGCCGGCCTTGCCACGCAGGGCCTTCGCCTCGTCGGTCCCGATGGCGTCCAGTCGCTTGTCGACCTCGGTGTCCACGCGCGAGACGAAGAACGATGCGACGGAGTAGATCTTCGACAGGTCCTTGCCCGCCGCGTGCGCCTTCTCGAGCCCTTCGAGGTAGGCGTTCATGACGGCGCGGTAGCGGTCCAGCGCGAAGATCAGGGTCACGTTGACGCTGATGCCCTCCGCGGTGGCCGCCGTGATCGCTGGGAGCCCCGCCTCGGTCGCGGGGATCTTGATGAGGACGTTGGGCCGGTCCACGTCGGCGTAGAGCTGCTTGGCCTGGTCGATCGTGCGCTCCGTGTCGTGGGCCAGCCGGGGGTCGACCTCGATGGAGACCCGGCCGTCGACGCCGCCGGTCCGGTCGTAGATCGGCCGGAACAGGTCACACGCGTCACTCACGTCGGCCGTCGTCAGCTCGTGCACGATCTCCTCGGCGCTCTTGCCCTTGTTCGTCAGGGCCGCCAGGTCGTCGTTGTAACGGTCCCCTGAGGACAGGGCCTGCTGGAAGATCGTCGGGTTGGAGGTCATCCCGACGACGTTGCGCTCCTCCATGAGCTCGGCGATCTTGCCGGTCTCGATCAGCTCGCGCGACAGGTCATCGAGCCAGATCGAGACGCCGGCGTCCGACAGTGCCTTGGTGTTGGGATTTGTCATGGTGGTCACTTCCTCTTCGAGGTGTGCGCTGTCGCGGACTTCTTGGCGGCGGCGCGGGGCATGGAGCTCTTGACATCTGTGTCACCGCTCGAGTCGCGCTTACGCGGGTTGGTCTCGGTGATGGCGGGCGCGTGGACCGCGGTCTGGGCGGCCTTGATCGAGTCCTTCGCGGCCTTGACGACGGCCTCTGCGGTGATCCCGAACTCCCGGAAGATCGTCTTGTAATCGGCGGAGGCGCCGAAGTGCTCGAGGCTGATGGTGCGCCCGGCGTCGCCGACGATGTCGTGCCAACCCATCGAGACGCCGGCCTCGACGCTGACCCGGGCGCGCACCTCGGGTGGCAGCACCTTGTTCTGGTAGCCCTTCGACTGCCTCTCGAACCACTCCCGGCAGGGCATCGAGACGACGCGCGTCGCGATCCGGGACTTCTCGAGCTGCTCGGCGGCCTGAACCGCGAGCTGCACCTCCGAGCCGGTCGCGACGAGGATGACGTCCGGGCTACCGGGCTCGGACTCCTCGACGAGGACATAGGCGCCCTTGGCGACGCCGCTCGCCTTGCCGTGCGTCTTGCGGTCGAAGGTCGGGACCGGCTGCCGGGTGAGGGCGAGGGCGGTCGGGCCGGTCGCGTTGGTGAGGATCTGGCCCCACGCGGCGGCGGTCTCGTTGGCATCTGCGGGACGGACGACGTCGAGGCCGGGGATCGCGCGCAACGCGGCCAGGTGCTCGACGGGCTGGTGGGTCGGCCCGTCCTCGCCGAGGCCGACCGAGTCGTGAGTCCACACGTAGGTGACGGGCAGCTGTTGCAGTGCGGCGAGACGCACGGCCGGCCGCATGTAGTCGGAGAAGATGAGGAACGTCCCGCCGTAGGGTCGCGTGAGGCCCTCGAGCGCGATGCCGTTGAGGATCATCCCCATGCCGTGCTCGCGCACCCCGAAGTGCAGAGTGCGGCCGTAGGGGTTGCCCTGCCAGACCTTGGTCTGCTTCGACGTCGGGATGAAGGACGGCTCACCCTCCATCGTCGTGTTGTTCGACTCGGCGAGGTCGGCGGAGCCACCCCACAGCTCAGGCATGACGGGCGCCAGCGCGGTGAGGACCTTGCCAGAGGCCGCACGCGTCGCGATGCCCTTCTCGTCGGCGGGGAAGGTCGGCAGCGCCTTGGTCAGGCCCTCGGGGGCCCGACCGGAGACGACGCGGTCGAGCAGGGCCGCGCGGTCCGGATTCGCCTTGCGCCAGGCCGCGTAGGACGTCTTCCACTCGCGGTGGACCGCCTTGCCGCGCTGGACGACCTCACGGGCCCGCTTCAGCACGGCCGGCTCGACGACGAACGACTTCTTCGGGTCGAAGCCGAGCAGCTCCTTCGTGGCCGCCACCTCCTCCTCACCGAGCGCAGAGCCGTGCGACTTGCCGGTGTCCTGCTTTGTCGGGGCCGGCCAGGCGATGATCGTGCGGAGGACCACAAGGGTCGGCTTGTTGGTCACCTGCTCGCCCGACCGGATCGCGGCGAACAGCGCGTCGACGTCCTCGACATAGTCCGCCCCGTCGCCGTCGCCCCGCCAGTCCACGGTGACGACGTGCCACCCGTAGGCCTCGAACCGCTTCCCCACGTCCTCGCTGAACGCGATGTCCGTGTCGTCCTCGATGGAGATCTGGTTCGCGTCGTAGACCACGGTGAGGTTGCCCAGCTCCTGGTGGCCCGCGAGGGAGCAGGCCTCATGGCTGACACCCTCCTCCATGTCGCCGTCAGAGGCGATGACATAGATCCGATGGTCGAACGGGCTCGTGCCCGCCGCGGCATCCGGGTCGAAGAGGCCTCGCTGGCGGCGCTGCGCCATGGCCATGCCAACTGCGGAGGCGAGTCCGGAGCCGAGGGGGCCAGTGGTGATCTCGACGCCGACCGTGTGGTGCACCTCCGGGTGTCCAGGGGTCTTGGAACCCCACGTGCGCAGCGCCTTGAGGTCGTCGAGCGTCAGGCCATAACCGCTGAGGTAGAGCTGGATGTACTGCGTCAGGCTCGTATGACCCGCCGAGAGGACGAAGCGGTCCCGGCCGAGCCACGACGGGTCCGACGGATCGTGGCGCATGACGTTCTGGTAGAGCAGGTACGCCAGCGGCGCGAGGGACATCGCCGTCCCCGGGTGCCCGTTTCCGACCTTCTGGACGGCGTCCGCAGCGAGGACGCGGATCGTGTCCACGGCGCGGAGGTCGACGTCGGACCACCCGGCCTCGTCGGCGACCGGCCTGGCCAGGTTTCGGCTCCGTTTGGCCAAGAGGTCCTTGGGTGCCGTCCTGCCTCGGTTGGATGTGGTCTCCGTTGCGGTTGCACTGGTCGTGGGCACGGGACGGGTCTCCTTATGGGCCAGATGAAGTGCGGCGCGTGACATCACGAGCCTAGTGCGTGGCGCTGGGGACGAGGCAGGCCCGCCGGGCAGACCCGGCGGGCCTGCCCGGCCGGATGACACCTACACGGCTGGTCCCTTACCCGGATCCATCACCAGTCACCTGCCCCGGAGGAGCACGGGCTAGACTGCGGGCGGACCTGCCTGCCACCGCTCGCGCCCACGGCGCACCGGCGAGCCGGGCGCGACGACGGATGACGAGGACTGTAGTGACAACGGTGGACCCCCGCGCCGACCTCTCGGCGCTCCACGGTCCTGGCGGCAGTGGGCTCAGGTTCCTCATCGGGCAGTACGTGGCGCTCACGAAGCCACGGATCATCGAGCTGCTCCTGATCACCACGATCCCGGTGATGTTCCTCGCCGCGCGTGGTGTCCCCGACCTTCTCCTCGTCCTCGCGACCCTCGTCGGCGGCACGCTCTCGGCCGGCTCGGCCAACACCCTCAACTGCTACATCGACCGCGACATCGACGCGGTCATGCACCGCACGAAGAAGCGGCCTCTCGTCACCGGGACCATCAGCCCTCGGGGTGCCCTCATCTTCGGCATCATCCTGGCGGTCGTGTCGACGGTGTGGCTGGGCCTGCTCGTCAACTGGCTGAGCGCCTGGCTCGCGCTCGCGGCACTGCTGTTCTACGTCGTCGGCTACACGCTGCTGCTCAAGCGCCGCACCGCGCAGAACATCGTCTGGGGCGGCGCGGCCGGCTGCATGCCCGTCCTCGTCGGCTGGTCGGCCGTGACCAACACCCTGAGCTGGTCCGCCTTCATCCTCTTCATGGTCATCTTCTTCTGGACCCCGCCGCACTACTGGCCGTTGTCCATGCGGTTCAAGCAGGACTACGCCGAGGCCCACGTCCCGATGTTGCCCGTCGTCGAGCGGCTCGTCGTCGTCGCAAGGCAGATCGCCATCTACGCGTGGGCCATGGTGCTCGCCTCGCTGGCGCTCATCCCCGTTGCCGGCATGGGCTGGATCTACACCGTCGTGGCGATCGCTTCCGGCGGGATCTTCCTCGCCGAGTCCCACCGGCTGCTGTCCGGCGCCAGGGCCGGCATCCCGGAGCTCAAGCTGCGCCCGATGCGCCTGTTCCACCTGTCGATCACCTACCTGACGATCCTCTTCGTCGGCGTCGCGATCGACCCGATCTGGCACCTCGCCCTTCCGGGGATCGCCTGATCATCGCGCCCACCACATAGGCGTGATCCAGCCGTATGCCGCTGAGCCCGGTTCCCGGGCCGCAGTGACCTCAGGCGCGTGGCTCCGACTCAAGCGCCGGCTTCCCGTCCTCGAGATAGAGCGCACCCGGGACGCGTGGGTCATCCAGTGCGACGGACCCGATCGAACGGAGCAGCCGGTCGTTGTACGGCGCGACCCGCTGCGACCAGACCGACTCGTCGGCCCAGTGCAGCGCCCGGATCTCTCGATGCTCGAGGACGGCCCGCTCCACCACGTCGGACGGGCCCGTGCCGAGGTCGAAGACGAGCAGGACGGCGTCGCGCCAGCCCAGCCACGGGGGCATCCAGTCGACTGCAAGCAGGGCGCGCGGGCGCACCGTGATCCCGAGCTCCTCCTGCACCTCCCGGGTGACGCAGTCGGCAGGGGACTCGTTCGGATCAACCACTCCACCGGGCAGGTCCCACTCGCGCTTGTAGGCCAGCTCGCAGAGGAGCACCTCGCCGCGCTCGTTGCGGAGGACGCCCTGCGCAATGGCCCGCTTGACCGGGAGCGCCGAGTCGAGCATCGCGGTGAAACCCTCCCGCGTGCCGGGCGCCGGGTCGTCCTTGAGCCGGCCGAACACGACGGTGTCGTGGGGTTCGCCGCCGAGCCGCGCATTCGCGCGGAGCAGTCCCTCCCGCCGTAGGCCGGCGCGCAGGGCGATCCGGAGCGACGGCCGGTTGAGCGGGTCGACGTGGGCCTCGACCCGGCTCAGACCCAGCTCGGTGAAGGCGAAGTCGACGAGGAGCCGCACGGCGCGTCCCCCAAGGCCGCGCCCCCGGAACGGGGCGTAGACGACCCAGGAGAGGGAGCCCACACCGTCCGACACGCGTCTGACGTCGACCGACCCGGCCAGCATGCCCTGCCACTCCACGAGGAACGTGGCCTTGGAGCGCGATTCCCACTCGTCACTCGTGTCGGCGACCCACGCGGCGTGCTCAGCTCGGCTCGGTGGCGCTGCAGGGAGGTCGAACCGCCGCGCGATCTCCTCGTCGTGCAACTGGAGGGACTGCTCCACGTCACTGGTCGCCCAGGGCCGGAGCAGGAGGTCGCCGTCGTGCAGCGTCGGCTGGTCGCCACGATTCACGCCCCCAACCTAGGGCGTTCTAGACGGGCAGGCGACGGGTCTCCAGGACGCCCCACGTCAACGCCATCGCGAGCAGGCTCGCTCCCAGCATGTGCAGTAGGACCAGGACCTCCGGCAGCCCACTGAAGTACTGCACGTAGCCGATGAAGCCCTGGGCGATCGTCACGTAGAGCACGGCGTACCAGGCGCGCTTGGGGGCATCCTCACTGGCCGTGAGCCGCACCGCCACGAGCGTCGCGATGACGAGCCCGACGAAGAGCATGACGGCGTCCGCGTGCATCCACGACACGAAGCGTGGGTCGAAGCCCGTTCGCGCCGGAGTGTCGGCATCACCGGAGTGCGGACCCGATCCGGTGACGATGACGCCGAGTGTGAGAACCACGGCGCCGACGCCGGTCGTTGCCCAGGCGAGACGACGGGTCAGCGGGTGGACCGTGAGCTCGCCCGGACCGGACTCCTCGTCCGCGGCTCCCCGCACCAACGCGGTCGAGAGGGCGATGAGGACCATGGACATGAGGAAGTGGAACATGACGGTCCAGGGATTGAGCCCGGTCCGCACCGTGATCCCTCCGACGACCGCCTGGGCGACGACGCCGGCCACCACCCCGTAGGCGGCGTAATGCATCCTGCGCCGCTCGGGCCAGACCCGGAGGACCAGCCAGAGGGAGGCAACCGCGAGCAGGCCGAGCACGCCGGTCAGCGTGCGGTTCCCGAACTCGATGAGGTCGTGGTACTGGCTCTCCGCCGTGCGGATCGGGGTGAAGGAGCCGGGCTGGCACTCCGGCCAGGTCGAGCAGCCCAGGCCGCTCCCGGTCAGGCGGACGATCCCGCCGGTGACCACGATGCCGACCTCCGCGACGAGGTTGGCCACGAGGATCGGCCGCACCCAGCGACGCAGCGGGGAGGCAGGGGTGACGGAGGTCTTCCAGGCGGAGTCGGGCAGGGTCACACGCAGAGCGTATGCCGCTGGGCCGGCATGGCGTGCAGCGCCCCTCGGTGTCGGCGCAGCTAAAACCCGGGTCGACCGGAGTCCCTCGGGCGGCCTTCCTTCTCGTGCCAGTGGACAGCTTTGGGGGTATGCCGCCCGGCTGGCTTCCACAGATCTTGTTCACTCGATCGGGGGGCCGGGTCAGCCGAGGCCAGACCACACCGCGGCGCTGCCCGCGTGGCCGGCGAGCACGACGGTCACGATGAGAGCGAGGGAGGCAGCCACGAGGAGCACGGCCACCACGACCTGGAGCGGGCGGCCGCCCACGTCCTCGCGCGCGGCCGGCTTCAGGAGCCAGGTCGCAACGAGCGCGACGACCATGAAGATCGTGGCGAGCATGCGGACGCGGTAGCCGGCATCGATATGGGTCCGGACGAGGTCGAAGTCGGTCGTCGCGCTGCGTACCTGGGACACCCTCACGAGGAGGGCCTCCCCGCTCTCAGCCGCCACCCAGGCAGCTGCGGCACTGAGGACGGCGCCGACTGCGGTCGGCCAGCGCAGGACCGCACGCCATCGGGGCAGCACCCCGAACGCGATGGCGAGGACCGCCACGAGGGGTACAAGGACGACAACGGCGTGGACGACGAGGGCGTGCATCGGGAGCCCGAAGATGTAGTCGAACATGTAGTCGAACCCTGTCCCTTCCCTGCGGCGCGGGCCGGCGGTGCCGCCAAGTCTCGCCCAGTCAGTCGTCGAATCGGAACAGCCGCGCGGCGAGGAGTGTCGTGGCGCCCGCCCAGGCGAGGAGAACGAGCAGGGCGGGGAGGTTCAGCGTCCCGTCGACGAGCCCCGACCGGAGCCCGTCCCCAAGGGCTGCGGAGGGGAGTAGCCCGACGAACCCGGCGACGGCGTCCGGCAGCTGCGATCGGGGGACGATGACACCTCCGATGGCGAGGAAGAGCACCCAGAGCAGGTTGGCCAGGGCGAGCACCGCCTCGGCCCGCAGGGTTCCGCCGATGAGGAGCGCCAGGGCCACGAAGGCCCACGTGCCGAGGACGATGAACACCAGCGCGGGAAGTACTCCGGCAGCGTTGGGGTGCCAGCCGAGCGCGAGGCCGAGCACGCTGAGGACGATCACCTGGATGGTCAGGACGGCAAGCGTGGCGAGGACCTTGGCCGCGACGAGTCCCCCTTTGCCGAGTGGCGTCACCCCGAGGTAGCGCAGCACGCCGTAGCGACGGTCGAATCCGGTCGCGATGGCCTGTGACGTGAACGCGGACGAGATGATCGCGAGGGCGAGCACGCCGGGGACGGCGACGTCGATCCGGTTGCCCGGGCCGAGCGATGGCGACGTCGTCGCGCTGAGGCCGACGAGAACCAGGGCGGGCAGGATGATGGAGACGAGCAGCTGCTCACCGTTGCGGAGCAGGGTGCCGACCTCGAAGCGGGCCTGGGCTAGGACTCGTGGCCGGGCGGGTGCCGCGAGACCGGTCGTCGCCCCCGTGCCGGACGCCACGGGGCTGGTGTCCTTGCCGCCGTTTCTGCCGGCAGCTTTGCCGGTGCGGAGCGCGCTCATGCGCGGCCCCTCGTCGTGAGCTCGAAGTAGACCGCTTCGAGCGGCCGCCCACCGGTGACCTCGTCGAGGGTGCCCTCGGCCACGGTGCGTCCGGGGTTCATGATGACGAGGTGGTCGGCGAGCCGCTGGGCCTCTTCGAAAGAGTGGGTCGTGACGACGACGGTCGCCCCCTCGTCGCGCAGGGACCTGATGATGTCCCACACCTCCAGACGTCCATGCGGATCGAGGCCGGCGGCGGGCTCGTCGAGGAAGAGCACCTCCGGCCGGCCGAGCAGGGCCGCAGCGAGGGCGAGCCGCTGCTTCTGGCCTCCCGACAGGCGCCGGATCGTGGTGCCAGCGAAGTCGGACACGCCCAGCCGGCCTGCGATGGCGGCGACATCGGCCGGGGCGGAGTAGAAGCGGCTGAGGTGTCCGAGCAACCGCATCGGCTTGCTGCCCCCCGGCAGGCCGCCGCTCTGCAGCATGACGCCCACGCGGGCGCGGTGGTCGGCATCAGCGGTGGCGGGATCGGTCCCCGCGACCCGGACCTCGCCCCGGTCCGGGCGCCCCAGGCCCACGGCGCACTCGATTGCGGTGGTCTTGCCGGCGCCGTTGGGTCCCAGCACGGCCGTGATACGAGCGGCGGGAGCACGCCAGGAGAGGCCGTCGAGAGCGCGCACGGAGCCATAGCTGCGGTGCAGGTCCGAGATGGTGACAGCCGATGTTTCAGCTGACGCCTCATGCGCGGCCTCCGTCATGGTCGATGAGTCTAGGCTCGGGTGGGGCCGCCACCGATCGCGGCCCTGAAGCACGTGCCGCCCGACCAGCCTGGAGACGCTCCCTCGTGAAGATCGACCCTGCCGCCAAGCCGTTCACCGCGATGGCGGCCGCACCCACCCTCCTCGCCGCGGTGGCCCGTCGGCCCCGCACGACGCTCGCCCTCGGCCTGCTGACCGCGGGCGTCACGCTCTTCTTCCGCGACCCGGACCGCACGCCGGACCGGTCTCCGATCATCGACCCGGACGTGGTCGTGGCCCCGGCCGACGGGGTGA
Source organism: Intrasporangium sp. (assembly GCF_036566125.1). Taxonomy (GTDB): domain Bacteria; phylum Actinomycetota; class Actinomycetes; order Actinomycetales; family Dermatophilaceae; genus Intrasporangium. Next base: position 52,816 of record NZ_DATCWX010000167.1, on the reverse strand, counting down.
TCGTTCATGCCGGGCCGGCTCAGGAGGGCGTCGGCCCCGAGGAGGACTCGGCAGGGGAGTGGCAGCAGGTCAGCATCTTCCTGTCGCTGCTCGACGTGCACATCAACCGATCGCCCTACGGGGGCCGCGTCGTCAGCGTCACCCACGTACCCGGCCGATTCCTCGCCGCCTACCGCGCAGCCAGCGCGACGAAGAACGAGCGGACCGACATCGTCGTGGAACGCGTCGTGGCGGGGCAGTCCCGCCGGGTGGTCTACCGGCAGCTGGTCGGCCAGCTGGCCCGGCGCATCGTCACCCGCATCCGCCCCGGCGACGACGTCGCAACCGGCGAGCGCATCGGCCTGATGAAGTTCGGTTCCCGGATGGACGTCTTCCTCCCGCCCCACGTGACTCTCGAGGTCAGCAAGGGACGGCGGGCCGTGGCCGGCGAGACGGTGCTCGGCCGGTTCCCTGCAGTGGACGCCGACGAGGAGCCGACGGCGTGAGCCAGCCGAGTGACCCGTCCCGGCCACGGACGGGACGGGCGCGACGCCGGGTGGTCCGGGGGTGGCGGCTCGTGTCCCAGACCGGTGCTCGCGTCGTCCCGCTCAACCGACTCAACCCGCGTGTCCGGGCCAAGGTCATGCTGCCGAGCCTGTTCACCCTCGGGAACATGATCTGCGGCTTCTCCTCGGTCCTCATGGCGTTCCAGGGCAGGTTCCGCATCGCGGCCGTCCTCATCGCCGTGTCGATCGTGCTCGACATCTTCGACGGCGCGGTTGCTCGTGCGGTGGGTGCGATCACCCCCTTCGGGCTCCAGTTCGACTCGCTCGCGGACCTGATCTCCTTCGGGATCGCGCCCGCCGTTCTCGTCTACACCTGGGCGTTGCCGTCGTACCCGCAGTGGGCGTGGGCCGGTGCGATGTTCTGGCTCGCCTGTGCCGCGTATCGCCTGGCCCGCTTCAACGTGACGATCGACCCCCTCGCCGACAAGCGCTATTTCGTCGGGCTACCCAGTCCGGGGGCCGCAGGCGTCGTCATCGCCACGGTGTTCGCAATCGACAAGCCACTCGAGGGCCCGCTTCTGCCCATCGCGGCGGGCGTCGTGCCGGCTGCGCTGATGGCGACCTCCTACCGGTTCCGTTCGTTCCGAGCGTTGATCTCCACGCAGCACCTGCCGCTCACGATCGCCCTGCTCGCGGCCGTCGTCCTCGGGCTCGTCCTCGCACCCGGTGCGACCGGTATCGCCATCGCCTACGGCTACGTCCTCACGGCGCCCCTCGGCTGGCTCACGGCTCCCCTCCGTCGGCGATGGATGGGGCCCGACTCCGTGGCTCCGCCCCGGACGCGCCTGCCCTCGGTCATCATGCCCGTCGATGCGGATCCTCGGGTCGACGGCGAGCAGGCGGTCGTCGTGATCGAGGACGGGGTCGCCTCACCCGGCATCGATGACGATGAGGACGCCGAGGCTGGTGGGAACATCGAGGGCGATGGGGATGGTGAGGCCCGGTAAGGCGACCCTGACTGGAGCTTCGCAATCAATTACGTCACAATGGTGTGGTGTTTATCGGTGAGCGCGCGCCGCGCGAGGCGAGGGACGGCGACCTGACGTCGCCGCTCGAGTCGCGCACCCGATCCCGAGTTCTGCACATGGTCTCCGCAGAGGGCCCGATCACCGCTGCCGAGCTCGGTCGGCATGTGGACCTGACCCCGGCGGCCGTCCGTCGCCACCTCGACGCGCTCGTCGAGCAGGGGGCTGTCGTCGAGCACGAGCCGGTGGGCACTCGCCGTGGTCGCGGGCGTCCCGCACGCGCCTACGTCGTCTCGGAGGCGGGGCACCAGGCGCTCGAGGCGGACTACGACTCGCTCGCTGTCGAGGTCCTGCACTACCTCGCCGAGCACGCCGGCCCCCAGGCCGTTGCCGACTTCGCCCGCGCTCGGGTGGCGGCTCTCGAGGAGAGGTATGCCGCTGAGCTGGCTTCCGTCGGCGACGACCCGAGCGCACGGGCCGAGACGCTCGTCGACCTGCTGAGCCGCGACGGCTTCGCCGCCTCCGCGCGTCCCGTCCGCGCTGGCGCGCTGGCGGGCGTCCAACTGTGCCAAGGGCACTGCCCGGTGCAGCACGCGGCAGAGCAGTTCCCGACCTTCTGCGAGGCCGAGACGGATGCGTTCTCGCGCCTGCTCGGTGTCCACGTCCAGCGGCTCGCGACGCTGGCGGGCGGACACCACGTGTGCACCACCTTCGTCCCGACGGCCGGCCTCTCGCGGAAGAGCGAGGGCGCGGTGGCTGTTGAGGCAAGGGTGCCCCCCGAGAAGGGGGCTGACCCTGGAGACCCAGCTCAGCGGCATACGACCACGTCGAACGAACCAACCAAGGAGAGGTCCCGTTCATGACCACCCACATCGAAGAGCTCAACCCGGGCCTGAAGGACATCGGGCGCTATGAGTACGGCTGGGCCGACTCGGATGTCGCCGGAGAGTCGGCCCGGCGCGGTCTGAACGAGGAGGTCGTGCGCGACATCTCTGCGCGCAAGAACGAGCCCGAGTGGATGACCAAGCTGCGCCTCAAGGGACTGTCGCTGTTCGGCAAGAAGCCGATGCCGTCCTGGGGCTCCGACCTCACGGGCATCGACTTCCAGAACATCAAGTACTTCGTGAAGTCAACGGAGAAGCAGGCCACGACGTGGGACGAGCTGCCCGAGGACATCAAGAACACCTATGACCGCCTCGGCATCCCCGAGGCCGAGAAGCAGCGCCTCGTCGCCGGTGTGGCCGCGCAGTACGAGTCGGAGGTCGTCTACCACCAGATCCGCGAGGACCTGGAGGCGCAGGGCGTCATCTTCCTCGACACCGACACGGCGCTCAAGGAGCACGAGGACATCTTCCGCGAGCACTTCGCGACGGTGATCCCTGCCGGAGACAACAAGTTCGCCTCGCTCAACACGGCTGTGTGGTCGGGGGGCTCGTTCGTCTACGTCCCGCCGGGCATCCACGTCGAAATCCCGCTGCAGGCCTACTTCCGGATCAACACCGAGAACATGGGGCAGTTCGAGCGCACGCTGATCATCGCCGACGAGGGCTCCTACGTGCACTACGTCGAGGGCTGCACGGCGCCGATCTACAAGTCGGACTCGCTCCACTCCGCCGTCGTCGAGATCATCGTCAAGAAGAACGCCCGGGTGCGCTACACGACGATCCAGAACTGGTCCAACAACGTCTACAACCTCGTCACCAAGCGCGCCACCTGCGAGGAGGGCGCCACGATGGAGTGGGTCGATGGCAACATCGGCTCCAAGGTGACGATGAAGTACCCGGCCGTCTTCCTCATGGGCGAACACGCCAAGGGCGAGACCCTGTCGATCGCCTTCGCCGGCGAGGGCCAGCACCAGGACACCGGGTCGAAGATGGTCCACGCGGCTCCCAACACGAAGAGCTCGATCATCAGCAAGTCGGTCGCCCGCGGTGGCGGTCGCTCGTCGTACCGCGGTCTCGTCCAGGTGCTCGAGGGCGCCCATCACTCGGCCTCGACCGTGCGTTGCGACGCCCTGCTCGTCGACACGATCAGCCGCTCCGACACGTACCCCTACGTCGACATCCGCGAGGACGACGTGTCGATGGGCCACGAGGCGACCGTCTCGAAGGTGTCCGAGGACCAGCTCTTCTACCTCATGTCCCGCGGGATGGCCGAGGACGAGGCGATGGCGATGATCGTGCGCGGCTTCATCGAGCCGATCGCGCGGGAGCTGCCGATGGAGTACGCCCTCGAGCTCAACCGCCTCATCGAACTCCAGATGGAAGGAGCCGTCGGCTGATGACCGTTGCCGACACGCTTGTCGAGTCCGCAGACGGGATGGCGCAGGGCCGCGGGAAGACGCACGTCGACCCCGTTGGCGCGTTCGTGCCCGTGCAGTCCCGGGCCGAGCGCACTGCATCGTTCGACCTCTCCGACTTCCCGGTTCCCAAGGGCCGTGAGGAGGAGTGGCGCTTCACCCCGGTGAAGAAGCTCGCCGCCCTCCTCGCGGACGGGACGAGCCCCGCCCCGTCGTGGGCGACCGAGCTGCCCGAGGGGGTCACGGCCTCAGCGATAACTCTCGCCGAGGCACGCGGACTCGGCATCCTGCCCCCGCAGGACCGCGCGGCCGCGGTCGCCGCGGCAGGTGCCGCCGAGGTCCTCCTCGTGGACATCGCGCCCGAAGCCGAGCTGTCTGAGCCGGTCCGCCTCGTCCTCGACGGTGCCGGGACCGACGGCGTGCCCGCACATGCCCACGTCGTCGTCCGCGCCGGACACCACTCGAGGGCGACCGTGGTCATCGACCACCGGGGATCCGGCCAGCTCACCGAGCTCGTCTCCGTGGTGACGGGCGACTCTGCCGACCTCACCCTCGTCGCCGGGCAGCGGTGGGACGACGATGCGATCCACCTCGGCGAGCACGACGCCCTCGTGGGCCGCGACGCGACCTATCGGCACATCTCGGTGACGCTCGGCGGACAGGTCGTCCGCCTGAACGCCAACGTCCGCTACGCCGGTCCCGGTGGCGACGCGACCCTCCTCGGCGTCTACTTCGCCGACTCCGGGCAGCACCTGGAGCACCGGTCCTTCGTCGACCACAACACGCCCCACTGCAAGAGCCACGTGACGTACAAGGGCGCCCTCCAGGGCCACACCGCCCGCACGGTGTGGGTCGGTGACGCCCTGATCCGCGCCGCCGCAGAGGGCACCGACACCTACGAGCTGAACCGCAACCTCATTCTCACCGACGGCGCGCGCGCCGACTCGGTGCCCAACCTCGAGATCGAGACGGGCGAGATCGAGGGAGCCGGCCATGCATCGGCGACAGGACGATTCGACGACCTGCAGCTGTTCTACCTGCAGTCCCGGGGCATCCCGGAGGACGAGGCCAAGCGACTCGTCGTGCGCGGCTTCTTCGCCGATATCGTCCGCGAGATCCCGCTCACCGACCTGCGGGACGAGGTGACCGCAGCGATCGAGGCGGAGCTCGCCTCCACCGCATACGCAGCGCCCACCATCAGCGCGAACTCCAGCACGACCGACAGCACCAAGGAGAACTGACCCAGAATGAGCACGCTCGAGATCAAGGGACTCACCGTCTCGGTCAAGACTGAGGACGGCCCGAAGGAGATCCTGCGCGGGGTCGACCTGACCGTGAAGTCGGGGGAGACGCACGCGCTCATGGGTCCGAACGGGTCGGGGAAGTCCACCCTGGCCTACAGCGTGGCGGGCCATCCCAAGTACACCGTCACGGGTGGCACGGTGACGCTCGACGGCGAGGACGTCCTCGCGATGTCCGTCGACAAGCGCGCGCGTGCCGGCCTCTTCCTCGCCATGCAGTACCCGGTCGAAGTCCCCGGCGTCACAGTGAGCAACTTCCTTCGGACGGCCAAAACCGCGGTCGACGGTGAGGCACCGAAGCTGCGCACCTGGGTCAAGGACATGAAGGGAGCCATGTCCAACCTGCGCATGGACCCGTCCTTCGCCGAACGGAACGTCAACGAGGGGTTCTCCGGTGGTGAGAAGAAGCGCCACGAGATCCTCCAGCTGGAGCTGCTCAAGCCGAAGATGGCGATCCTCGACGAGACCGACTCGGGACTCGACGTCGACGCGCTGAAAGTGGTCGCCGAGGGCGTCAACCGGGCCAGGGAGACCGACGACCTCGGGGTTCTGCTCATCACGCACTACACGCGGATCCTGCGCTACATCAAGCCCGACTACGTTCACGTCTTCGTCGACGGCCGGATCGTCGAGGAGGGCGGCTCCGAGCTCGCCGACCGCCTCGAGGAAGAGGGCTACGACCGATACGCGCCGGCTGCTGCAGCCGCTGATGCCTGAGAGGCACGAGAGGACACCTGAGAGGACACTGACCGAGATGCGTTCTGCCGCCACGTCGCACGCCGGCGCTTTCACAGATGAGGAGCTCGCTGCGATCCGCCGTGACTTCCCCATCCTGTCGCGCACCGTGCGTGACGGCAGGCCGCTCGTCTACCTCGACTCCGGAGCCACGTCGCACAAGCCGAGGCCGGTCCTCGACGCCGAGCGGGCGTTCTACGAGCAGCACAACGCTGCCGTCCACCGTGGCGCCCACCAGCTCGCCGAGGAGGCGACGGACGAGTACGAAGGAGCACGTGCGACGATCGCCGGCTTCATCGGGGCGCCCTCGGACGAGGTCGTCTTCACGAAGAACGCGACCGAGGCGATCAACCTCGTCGCCTATGCCTTCTCGAACGTCGGGCCGACGGATGACCCGAAGGACGGCCGCTTCGTGCTCGGCCCGGGCGACGAGATCCTCGTCACCGAGATGGAGCACCACGCCAACCTCGTGCCGTGGCAGGAGCTGGCCCGCCGCACGGGAGCCACGCTCCGCTGGATCCCGGTGGGCGCAGACGGGGCCCTCGACCTGACCGGGCTTGCCTACCTGCTCACCGAGCGGACCAAGGTCCTCGCGCTGACCCACGTGTCCAACGTCCTCGGCACCATCAACCCGGTGACCGAGCTCGCCGAGCGGGCCCACGCCCTCGGTGCCATCGTCGTCGTTGACGCCTGCCAGTCGGTTCCACACCTGCCGGTCGACGTGACGAGCCTGGGCGCCGACTTCATCGCCTTCAGCGGCCACAAGATGTACGGACCCATGGGCATCGGCGTCCTCTGGGGTCGGGCCGAGCTGCTTGAGGTCATGCCCCCCTTCCTGACGGGTGGGTCGATGATCGAGCTCGTGACCATGGAGCGATCGACGTGGGCGCCGGCGCCGCAGAAGTTCGAGGCAGGCGTGCCCAACGCCGCCCAGGCCATCGGTCTGGCTGCTGCGGTCCGCTGGATCGAGCAGATCGGCATCCAGCGCATCCGCGACCACGAGGCCATGCTCGTCGACGGTCTGCTGGCCGGACTCGCCGAGCGCCCGTGGGTCCGCGTCGTCGGGCCGCGACGGGGTACCCCGCGCGGGGGTGCCGTGGCCTTCGTCGTCGACGGCGTGCATGCCCACGACGTGGGCCAAGTGCTCGACGATGCCGGTATCGCCGTACGGGTCGGGCACCACTGCGCCTGGCCGCTCCACCGTGCACTCGATGCTGCGGCGACCACCCGGGCATCGTTCGCCGCCCACAACACCCGCGAGGAGGTCGCCGCCCTGCTCGAGGCGCTCGACCGCGTGCCAGCGATCTTCGGGCTCGACGTGAAGACCCCAGCGAGGGCGAGCTGACATGGACCTCTACCAGGAGCTCATCCTCGAGCACTCGAAGCGGCCACATCACGCCGGTCTGCGCGAGCCGTACTCCGCCGAGGTGCACCACATCAACCCGACCTGCGGCGATGAGGTCACCCTCAGGGTGTCCATCGCCGGGGACGACGCAGACCCCGTCGTGCGAGACGTCTCCTACGACGCCAAGGGCTGCTCGATCTCGATCGCCTCGTCGTCGGTCCTCGCGGACGAGGTCATCGGTCGTCCGGTGTCCGAGGCCCTGACCACCTTCGAGGCGATGCGGGAGATGCTCACCTCGAAGGGCAAGGCCGCTGGCGACGAGGAGGTCATCGGTGACGGCGTCGCCTTTGCCGGCGTGGCCAAGTACCCAGCCCGGGTGAAGTGTGCCCTGCTCGGCTGGACCGCCCTCACCGACGCCCTGGCCCGCTCGGGCCAGGACATCAGTCGCGCCGCCCCGGCCGCCCGCACACAGTCCACGCCAGCAGAGCCAACGACAGCACAGTCCACGGGAGCGAAGTCATGACCACCCAGACCACCCCTGCCAACGTCGCGGACGTCGAAGAGGCCATGCGTGACGTCGTCGACCCCGAGCTCGGCATCAACGTCGTGGACCTCGGCCTCGTCTACGGGATCACCGTGGACACCCAGTCGCACGCGGTCATCGACATGACATTGACGTCCGCTGCCTGCCCGCTCACGGATGTCATCGAGGACCAGACGGCACAGGCCCTCGAGGGGCTCGTCGCGTCCCACCGGATCAACTGGGTCTGGATGCCACCGTGGGGACCCGACAAGATCACGGAGGATGGCCGCGAGCAGTTGCGCGCGCTCGGCTTCAACCTCTGACGAGCACCGGCTGACGTGGGATCGCGCGTCATCGAGGTCGACGCCGAACGGCTGGACCGGTGGCTCGCAGGCTTCACCGAGCGCCATGGTCCCTTCGAGTCAAGCAGCGAGGACAGCGCGGATGGCGTCGTCGTCCGGGCGCGAGCAAAGGACGGCGCCACCGTCGTGGCGACGCCTTTTGCCTACGACCCCCTCGGACTCATCCTTGTCAGGAGAGGTGGGTATGCCGCTGGGCTCGCTCTCGAAGGTACGCTGACGGCCGCCAAGGTCGGGTCGCGGCACGTGCAGTCCCGCACGGCAGCGGGAGGTTGGTCGCAGCAGCGGTTCGCCCGTCGTCGCGGCAAGCAGGCAGACGAGCTCGTCGACGCGGTGGTCCGGCAGGCGCGACGGATCCTGCTCCGGGACGACGAGTCACCGGGACCGGACGCCGTGGGCGTGCCGCAGGGCCTCGTCGTCGGCGGCGACCGGGCACTCGTGCGTCAGGTACTGCAGGCGCCGGCGCTGCGCGCCCTGCGGGGCCTGCCGGTCCGCGAGTTCTATGACCTGCCCGACCCCAGACGCGAAGTGCTGGAATCGGCCCTACGCCGTGGCCGGGCCTACCGGGTCGCGCTCACCGAGCCCTGACGGTCGCCCGGTGGTGGATCTGCTGGATCGGCCGGGTCAGCTGACGCGCTCGACGCCGAAGGTGTTGCACTGGTTGAGGTCACCAGTCTCGTAGCCTTGGTTGAACCAGCTCATCCGCGCCTCGGCCGATCCGTGGGTCCAGCTCTCCGGCGTGACGCGGCCCTGCACCTTCTCCTGGATGCGGTCGTCACCGACCGCCGCAGCCGCCGACAGCGCGTCCTTGATGTCCTGCTGGGTGATCGGCTGCAGCAACGGGGTGCCACCCGCATCGGTCGTCTCCGTGGCGTGCTTGACCCACGTGCCGGCAAGGCAGTCGGCCATGAGCTCGATCCGCACGGCGCCGGAGTTCGGCCCCTGCGGGTCCTGCTGGGCGCGGTTGAGGATCCCGAGCAGGTTCTGGACGTGGTGACCGTACTCGTGCGCGATGACGTACTCCTTGGCGAGCGGCCCCCCGCTGGCGCCGAACTTGCTCTGCAGCTCCTGGAAGAAGCTGGCGTCGACATAGACCTTGGAGTCGAGCGGGCAGTAGAAGGGGCCGACCTGGGCGTTCGCGGTGCCACAGCCGGACTGGGTCTGCCCCTCGTAGATCACCGTCTTGGCCAGCTCGTAGTTCATCTGGTACTTGGGCAGGGTCTTGCTCCAGTAGTCGTTGGCGCTGTTCACCGTGGCGATGATGAGGCAAACGTCGTCCCTGTTCGCGTCGGCTCCTGTCTTGCACTGGGAGAACTCGGACTGCTGCACCTGGCCCGCGGCGTCGACCTGCTGCGGCTGGAGCTGCTGCGATGGCAGTCCACCGGCGCTGCCGCCGCCCGAGTCGCCCCCGAGGATGCTGCCGCCTCCGAAGATGAGCATGAGGACGAGGAGGATGAGGCCGCCGATGCCGCCGCCGATCTGGATGCCGCCGGGGAAGTTGCCTCCGCCTCCGCCGCGCCCGAAGCCGCCGCCCCCACCGCTCTGCACCTGCGAGGTGTCGAGCTGCGCGTTGTCATTGAAGCTCATGTCATGCTCCTGCTGGCCTCGGCCGGGCACGTCCCAGCCATCGCGGTCACAACCCTAGTCGGCAGCCTGTACCCACCATGATCACAACTGACCCCGTGTCGCCGGTCGGTGACATCACGTTGTGACGTCGCGTTGGTCAGTCGACGACCACGGCGTCCGGGTAGGCGGTGGTCAGTCGCATCCGCACCGGAACGGTGTCACCGATACGTGGGGGCGGGACTCCCGCGGGGAGCGCGAGCAGGCTGCACTGCATGTGCGGCGGCTCGGCGAAGCGCGGCATGGTGCCGCTGATCGTGAAGGGGGAGCGGACGCGGTGGGCGGCTTCGAGCAGCCCCTCGGCGACGGCGATCGCCCGGCTGCGGGCCGTGGCCGCAGATGCGGGGGACTCCATGGCCACCCCGTGCGACGTTCCACCGCTGACGACGACGAGGTGCCCTGCCGGTTGGGGACGCTGTCGGTAGCCGACGCGGTCGCCCCGTGCCAGTGGCCGCACGTCGAGGACGTGCGCGCGCACCTCGTAGGCGGAGCGGTCCGCGAGCCACAGATCGGTCCCCACGCGGGCCGAGAAGCGGTGCTCGGGGAAGCGTCGGCGCAGCTCGGCCACCTCGTCCGCCGTCGTGTGTGACACGAAGAAGGGACGGATCCCGCCGACGGCCTCGACGAAACGGCTGATCTCGCCGACGTGGCCAGAGCCCAGCGGCAGGTGCAGGGCCACGCCCTCTCCGTACCCCGCCGCCATCAGGTCGCCGACCTTTTCGACCGGGGCGCCGAACCGGCTCATGGAGGTGAGCCCCTCGACCACGACGCGCGCCGACGTGTGGGCCGCACGGAGCGCGTCCAGGTCATCTCGCGCGGTGATGGTGTGGACGAGGCGGGGGTTGCCGAGGTCGGGAAGGGCGGAGTCCACCGATCCGCGGAACGGCTCCATCACCAGCACGTCACCGGGGAACGTCGCGAGGGCCCCCGGGACCTCCGGGTACGTCCCCACCGCGATCAGCGACACGCCGAGGCGGCCCGCCTCTGCGCAGAGCAGGTCCTGGCCGAACCCGTAGCCGTTGCCCTTGATGACGGGGACGAGGCTCGGGTTCGCCGCGAGCGCCGCATCCTGGGAGGCGCGCCACTTCGCACCGTCGACGTGCAGGGTCAGGCTCATGGGGTCACCGCGCCTTCAGGTAGAGCGAGAATGCGGTGTAGAGCAGTCGGTTGAGCGGCAGGTCCCACTCGCCGGCGAGGCGCACCGCCTCCCCGCCCGTGCCGACCTTGAACCGGATCAGTCCGATGTGAGGGTTGTCCTCGGAGACCGTGTTCGTGATGCCACGCAGGTCGTAGACAGTCGCGCCGGCTGCGAGGGCGTCCCGCATCATCCGCCACTGGATGGCCGTCGACCCCTGCAGTTCACGCTTGGCCGCCGTTGAGGCGCCGTACGAGTACCACGCGTGCTGGCCGACTCGAATCCAGATCGTCGCGGCAAGGACGTCATCACCGTGCTCGGCGAGGTAGACGCGGATCCGATCCGGGTCCTCCGCCGACATCACGCGGTACATCCGCTCGAAGTACTCGAGACCGCGCGGCGTGAAGGTGTCGCGATCAGCCGTCTCCAGGTACAGCCGATGGAAGGTCGTCAGGTCGGAGGCGTCGCCCACGCGGACCACGACGCCGTTCTTCTCCGTCTTCTTGATGTTCCGACGCCAGAGCTGGTTCATCCCCGAGAGGAGCTCCGCCTCGGTCCTTCCCGCGAGCGGGACCTGGAAGACGTACTCGGGTTGCCCCGCGAGGAAGCCGTCGTCCGCCGCGAGATGCTTGAACCCCAAGCGCCGCAACGTAGCAACGACGGTGGTGCCAAGCGGCTCGACGACGTCAGGTGTGGCTTCGTCGTATCGCCTCGTCGTCGGGTCCGCGATCGCCGCCTTGATCGTGGCGGCGTGCCATCGGTGGGTCGGCACAGGCGGCCCAAGGCGCAGCGCGAAGGCGCCCTTGGCCTTGAGGTGGTCGCGTAGGACCTTGAGCAGCTCGACCAGCCGGGGCGAGCCCCAGTCGATGCACGGCCCTTCCGGGAGGTAGGCGAGCGACCGGCGGATCTTGGGCAGGCTGCGGTGCAGGACGAGCGCTGCGCCCACCATGACGTCGCCCTCGAACCAACCCACTGACTCGGCACGCCATTCCGTCTTCACCTGTCCCCAGGCGGGCGTCTGCAGGAAGCTCGCGGACGGCTGCTCACAGAGCCACCGCAGGTGCTCCTCGACGCTGATGTCCCGGACGGTGATGGGGGCGGTCACGCTGGGCCACGCTACCGGAGCGCCACGCCCGGCTTGACCTTCAACCCGGTTGAGGGTCGAGGGTGGGGGCGTGACGGGATCTGGTGACCATCGGTGAGCTCGCCCGCCTGAGCGGGCTGTCGGCGAGCGCGCTGCGCTTCTACGACCGGCAAGGGGTGCTCGTTCCCGCCGAGGTGGATGCCGTGTCGGGCTACCGCCGTTACGCGCCCGGCCAGGTGTCAGACGCCTGCGTCGTCGCACACCTGCGACGAGTCGGTATGCCGCTGGACGAGCTCTCGCTCGTGCTCGATCTCAGGGCGCGTGGCCAGGTCACCGACGCCCGGGACGTCGTGGTGGCCCACGAGACGCGGCTGGAGGAGGGCCTACAGCACGCGCGGCGCGAGATCGCCCGGGCGCTCGAGGCCCTCGAGACGGCCGGCCCAGCGACGGCCAGGGTGACGGTCGCAGGGCCTGCTCTGGCTGCAGCGCTGGCAGCGGTCCGGTTTGCGGTATGGGAATCACCGGACGAGCCGTTCGGAGTGCTCGCGGGCGTCCTGGTCGAGGTGGCGCCGGATGGGCTGCGCCTGGTCGCGACCGACCGGTACCGGCTGGGGGTGGGCCAGACGGCGGCCCGGACCGAGGGTGGGGCCGTGGGCCTGAACCGCGGCTGGGTGCTGCCGCCGCGTTGGCTGGAGGAGGTCGTGCAGCTCGCCGCGGGCGGTGACGTGCGGCTCGAGCTCGACGACGTCTGTCGCGCGCGAGCGGGTGGGCGCCTGATCGAGTCGCCCTGTGTCGCAGGCGATTTCCCTGACTACCGCCGTTTCCTCGACGTCGAGGACGTCCGGAACCATGCGGGAGCCGACGCCAGCAGCCTCACCCGGTCGGAGCTGCTGACCGGCGGTGCGGGGACGCCCGTGGGACTCGCCGTCGCGGACGGCTCGGTGCGGGTGGCGCGCCCCGACGACGAACCGGTCGTGCACGTCAACGGCGAGTTCCTGCTCGAGGCGTTGTGCGGCGTCGAGGGGGTGCCGTCACTCGTTCTCGACGGGCCGATCTCGCCGCTGGTGATACGTGGCGCCAATGGCGGTCTCTCCGTGCTCATGCCGGTGTCCGCCCCGTGAGCTGGCGTGGGTGTCACGTGAGCGTCCGATGAGCGTCCTGGCCCATCTCTGCCGGTCGTGCCCCCACCCGATGGACTGGCACGACGTTCGCAACCGGGGCTACTCCTCATGCGCATGCTGCCGTGTCGGCGTCGGCGAACCCGACCCGGCACCGACGGTGCTGCCGACGTGGAGCTCGCCCAGCGGCATACGGGAAGGGTGGTATGCGCCTGGCACCCAGCGCAACGCGGGCACGATGCACGCCACCACGACGTGTGCGTGCGCTGCCTGCCGTGAGGCGTACGACGCGATAACGCGTCGAGAGCACCCGCCGCACGCTGGCAGAATGGTGGGGTAACCAAGCCGCTGACGCATTGCGGCACCAGAGAGGATTCGCCGTGATCGTCGCCACCGGGATCGAGTTGCGCGCGGGAGCGCGCCTGCTCCTCGAGGACGCGAGCTTCCGCATCGACGCAGGGGACCGGATCGGTCTCGTCGGCCGCAACGGTGCTGGCAAGACGACGTTGACGAAGGTGCTCGCGGGGGAGGGACAGCCGGCCGCCGGGACGGTCACACGGACGGGCGCAGTCGGCTATCTACCCCAGGACCCGCGCACCGGGAACCTCGAGATCCTTGCCCGCGACCGCATCCTCTCGGCCCGTGGTCTCGACGAGATCGTGCGTCGCCGGGCGCGTGCCGAGGAGCGGATGGCGAGCGACGAGGACAGCGTGCGCGAGAAGGCCATGGCGCAGTACGCGCGGCTCGAGGTCGACTTCGAAGCAGCGGGGGGCTACGCCGCAGAGTCTGAGGCGGCGGCCATCGCGGACGCCCTCGGACTCGAGGAGCGGATCCTGACGCAGCCACTGCGGACGCTCTCCGGCGGTCAACGGCGAAGGGTGGAGTTGTCGCGAATCCTCTTCTCCGGCAATGAGACCCTGTTGCTCGACGAGCCGACGAACCATCTCGACGCCGACTCCATCGTGTGGCTTCGCGATTACCTGCGCGGCTACAAGGGCGGGCTCATCGTCATCAGCCACGACGTCGAGATGCTCGACGAGGTGGTCAACAAGGTCTATCACCTCGACGCCAACCGGTCCGCGCTCGACGTCTACAACATGGGGTGGAAGACATACCTCCAACAGCGCGAGACCGACGAGCGCCGCCGCAAGCGTGAGCTTGCCAATGCGCAGAAGAAGGCCAGTGCCCTGCTCGCCCAGGCGGACAAGATGCGGGCCAAGGCGACCAAGGCGACGGCGGCCCAGAACATGGCGAAGCGGGCCGAGCGGCTCCTGGCCGGGGTCGAGGGGGAGCGGGCCCAGGACAAGGTGGCCAAGCTGCGCTTCCCGAAGCCGGCGCCATGTGGCAAGACGCCGCTCCGTGCGTCCGGCCTGTCGCGGTCCTACGGCTCGCTGGAGGTCTTCACCGACGTCGAGCTGGCGATCGATCGGGGCAGCAAGGTGGTGGTGCTCGGCCTCAACGGTGCAGGCAAGACAACCCTGCTCCGGATGCTCGCCGGGCTCGACGACCCCGACACGGGGCAGGTGGAGCCGGGGCACGGGCTCAAGCTCGGCTACTACGCCCAGGAGCACGAGAACCTCGAGCTCGACCGCACCGTCCTCGAGAACATGAAGTCGGCGGCGCCACAGCTGGGGGAGACCGACGTGCGCAAGGTGCTCGGCTCCTTCCTCTTCTCCGGCGACGACGTCGAGAAGCCGGCGAGCGTGCTCTCCGGCGGGGAGAAGACGCGGCTCTCGCTGGCCCTCCTGGTCGTCTCGTCAGCCAACGTGCTGCTGCTCGACGAGCCGACGAACAACCTCGACCCGGCGTCGCGCGCAGAGATTCTAGGCGCCCTGTCGACCTACGAGGGGGCCGTCGTCCTCGTGACGCACGACGAGGGTGCGGTCGATGCCCTCGAGCCGGAGCGCATCCTGCTGCTGCCCGACGGTGTGGAGGACCTCTGGGGACCGGACTACAAGGACCTCATCGCGCTGGCCTAGGGGCGGATGTCCACAGGCGTGGCGGAAAGGGCTATCCGACGGCGTTGAGACGTCAGAGGCGGCGGACTGCAAGGCCCGCACCGCGGCGGCGAAAGCGGCAATATGAACATGTGGTCATCCATATAATGGATGGTTATTGTATTAATAATGTCCGCTGATGACACTGGGACGCATGCCGACACATCGCCTCACCTGCCCCTACTGCGGGGGTGACGACCTCACGCCTTGGCCTGACCCACTTCACGCCTGGTCATGTCTGGAGTGCTTGCGGGTGCTGCGGGTCGAGCTCGTGCAGCCGGCTTCGGTGTCGGGATGGGGCGTCCTCCGGCCCGTGCGCCCAGTGCCCGTGGCGGCCTGAGCAGCAACCTGCGGGAATCGTTGTCCCCGGCATGCGGTTTGATCGGAGGACGAAGGAGGGCCCGCCTTGGGGATGCAGCCGTGGATGATGATGCGGTCGCTGTCGCGCGACCGCAGTGTCACCGAGCGCACCCTCGCGCCGGGCACTCGCCGGCGGGTCCTGTCCTATGCGGCTCCGTACCGCTCGTCCATCATCGCCTTTCTCGGCGTCGTGATCGTCGACTCTGTCCTCGTCGTCACCGTCCCGCTCCTGCTCAAGGCGCTCGTTGACGACGGCGTCATCCCCAAGGACGCCAGCGTCGTCGTCCGTCTCTCCCTGATCGTCGCGGGGATCGCCCTGCTCGATGCGCTGCTCACCACCATCCAGCGCTGGTTCTCGGCGCGAATCGGCGAGGGACTCATCAAGGACCTGCGCACCGAGGTCTTCGCCCACGTGCTGCGCCAGCCCATCGCCTTCTTCACACGGGCCCAGACGGGCTCGCTCGTGTCGCGACTCAACAACGACGTCATCGGTGCCCAGCAGGCCTTCACGTCCGTCCTGTCCAACGTCGTCAGCAACATCGTGTCGGTCGTGCTTGTCGTCGGCGCCATGTTCGCGCTGTCGTGGCAGCTGACTCTGGGGTCGCTGCTCCTCGTCCCAGTCTTCCTCTTCCCGGCCAAGCTCATGGGCCGACGGCTAGCCGAGCTCGCTTCTCGTCAGATGTCGCTCAACGCGGACATGGGCACCCGGATGACGGAGCGCTTCAACGTCGCGGGCGCGCTGCTGGTGAAGCTCTTCGGCGACCCAGGGCGCGAGACGACCGAGTACGACGAGCGGGCCAGCCGAGTCCGGGACATCGGTGTTCAGATCGCCATCAACCGCACCGTGTTCATGTCGGCGTTGACCCTTGTTGCTGCACTGGCCACCGCGCTGGTCTACGGCTTCGGCGGGGTCATGGCCGTGAACGGGACGCTCACCGTCGGGACGCTCCTGGCCCTGGCCGCCCTGCTCGCCCGGCTCTATGGACCCCTCACCTCGCTGTCCAACGTCCGGGTCGACATCATGACGGCACTCATCTCGTTCGAGCGCGTCTTCGAGGTGCTCGACCTCAAGCCGCTCGTCGACGAGCGCCCGGGCGCCCTGCCGTTGCCTGATGAGCCGTTGGGTGTCGAGCTCGACGGCGTGTCCTTCCGGTACCCATCAGCTGACGAGGTGTCGCTGGCTTCGCTCGAGGCGACGGCGAGCGGCGATCGTCGCGCTGGTGGCGAGGTGCTGCACGGCGTGAGCGTCACCGTCGAGCCGGGCCAGCTCGTCGCCCTCGTCGGTCCCTCCGGTGCCGGCAAGACGACCTTGACGTCACTCGTGGCGCGCCTCTATGACCCGACGTCCGGAGCCGTTCGCATCGCTGGACTTGACCTGCGCGACGTGACCCTCTCGTCCCTGCGGGACCGGCTCGGCGTCGTCACGCAGGAGGCGCACCTCTTCCATGACACGATCCGGGCCAACCTGCTCTACGCCCGCCCCGACGCCACTGAAAAGGAGATGACCGCGGCGCTGGGGGCGGCACAGATCAGTGAGCTCATCGACGATCTTCCCGAGGGACTCGACACCGTTGTCGGAGACCGCGGCCACCGCCTCAGTGGCGGCGAGAAGCAACGCCTCGCTATTGCCCGGCTGCTGCTGAAGGCGCCCGACATCGTCGTCCTCGACGAGGCGACGGCGCACCTTGACTCCGAGTCCGAGGTGGCGGTGCAGCGCGCTCTCGATGCCGCGCTCACCGGTCGGACGTCGATCGTCATCGCACACCGACTCTCGACGATCCGCCAGGCCGACCTCATCGTGGTGCTGGACCACGGCCGCATCGTCGAGACCGGTCGGCACGTCGATCTCCTCGCCGCCGAGGGGCTGTACGCGCAGCTCCACGCAACGCAGTTCGCAGACTCACCTCGACCTGCCGCCAGCCTCTCTGCCGCACCGTTTGGAGCGGAGCCGGTCGGAGCTGAACCGGTCGGGCTACCGGCAGCGCCGCCGCTGTCCTGATCGGCCAGGTTGTCTATGCTCCGCACGTGACAAACGACGCTCGCAGCCTGACACCAAAGGCGTTCCACGCGCCCATCCGGGCGCAGCTCGAGATGTTCCTCGATGACCACCGCGCAGCGCTCAACGCGTGTTTGGACGGACTGACCGAGGGTGAGGCCCGCCGCTCGCTCGTCCCATCGAGGACGACGCTGCTCGGATTGCTCAAGCACGCGACCTTCGTCGAAGGGGTGTGGTTCGACGAGGCGATCACCAAGCGGTCCCGATCGGAGATCGGAATTCCGGCGAGTCCGGACGAGTCGTTCATCCTCGACCCGGATGACACGATCGGGAGCATCAGGGCCTCGCACCAGCACGCGTGTGCCGCCTCCCGCGAAGCGGCCGCCGCGCTGGGGCTGGACGACATCGTCACGGGAAACCGCCGCGGGCCGCTGCCGCTCCGGTGGGTCTACCTCCACATGATCCGTGAGCTGGCGCAGCACTGCGGACACGCGGACATCCTCCGCGAGCAGATCTTGGCGGCGCGGGACGGCGACGTCACGTGAGGTGAGGCGATCGCCCGGCTGGCGTCGTCGAGCCGCGTGTCAGGCGTCCTCCTCATCCCAGATCCGCACCTTTTTCGGCTTCGCGGTGGCAGCCTCCTGCGAGCCCTCGGCCGACTGGACCGTCTGTCGTCGGATCGCGAACCACACGAAGACGAGTCCGGCCGGCATCGTCAGCCACCACTGGATGGCGTAGGCCTGGTGAGGGCCAAGCCCCTCGTCAGGGCGCGGCAGCGGCGCCACCGGGTGCCCACCCGCTGAGGGGCTCGGCGTCTGGGAGCCGAGCACGACGTAGGCGTCCACATCGCTCAGCTCGGGGATACGCGCCCGCGAGTCCGAGATGCTGATACTCGCCAGCTGGGGGGCCGGTAGGTCGCGGCCGAGGTCGGGCTCACCGGTCCGGAGCCAGCCGACCACCTCGACCTGACCCGAGGGGGGTGGGTCAGCCGAAGGGGTGCTCTCGGCCTCGCGGGCATTGGGCACCCATCCCCGATCGACGAGGATGGTCAGCCCGTCCGCGGTGAACGGTGTGAGGACCTCGAAGCCGACCGTCTGGTCCTGGGTACGGTTGCGAACCATGAGGTCGGGACCCGGTCGATAGGAGCCGCGCAGCGTCACCCGGGTCCACTGCTCCTCGGCGGTCAGCCCGGCCCCGCTCCCATCGGTCCCGACGAGATGGCCTAGGACGGTCGCGATCGGCACCGGAGTAGCTTCGTAGTTCTGTTCGATGGCCGTGACCTTGGTGCGTTGCTCGACGTGACGACCCCACTGCCACGAGCCGAGCATCCAGCACGCCACACCGAAGAGGATGGCGACCACGGTCATGAGCAGCCATCGCGGAGTGAGCCAGAGCCGGAGCACACCACGACGCTACCCGGCCTAGAGTGGAGGTCATGACGCGCCTTCCGGATCCCATTGTCCGGCCCCCCGACGCGATCAGCAGGCCGGCTGGGCAGACCGGTCTGCGGGATCAGTTCGGTCGGGTGGCCCGAGACCTGCGCGTCTCGGTGACCGACCGCTGCAACCTGCGCTGCACCTACTGCATGCCCGCCGAGGGTCTGCCCTGGATGCCGAAGGCGGAGATGCTGACCGACGAGGAGATGCTCCGACTCATCGGGCTCTTCGTGCGGGACGGCGTCACGCAGGTGCGCCTGACCGGCGGGGAACCCCTGTTGCGCAGGTCCCTCGTCGAGCTCGTGGCCGGCATCGCCGCACTCGAGCCGCGCCCGCGGATCGCGATGACCACGAACGGGGTAAGCCTCGAGCGCGTCGCCCAGGGCCTTGCCACCGCCGGCCTGGACCGGGTCAACGTCAGCCTCGACACGATCGACTCCGAGACCTTCACGCGACTCACGAGACGGGACCGGATCGCCGACGTCGAGCTCGGCCTCAAGGCTGCAGCGGATGCCGGCCTCACCCCGGTCAAGGTCAACGCCGTCGCCATGCGCGGCGTCAACGACGACACCGTGGCGGACGTCCTGCAATGGTGCCTGGACCGTGGCTACGAGCTGCGCTTCATCGAGCAGATGCCGCTGGATGCCCAGCACGCGTGGGACCGCCGCGACATGGTGACCGCGGACGAGATCCGAGCGAGGCTGTCCGAGCGCTTCACCCTGACCGCGTTGCCCGCGGAGGAGCGGGGCAGCGCCCCGGCCGAGCGTTTCCTCGTGGATGGCGGTCCGGAGACCGTGGGCATCATCGCCAGCGTCACCGCTCCCTTCTGTGCCGCCTGCGACCGGACCCGACTGACCGCCGACGGCCAGGTGCGCAACTGCCTCTTCTCCCGCACGGAGACGGACCTGCGCACCCCGATGCGCGATGGTGCCTCCGACGACGAGCTGCTCGACCTCATGCGCGGCGAGATGTGGCGCAAGCGGCGTGGGCACGGGATCGGCGCGCCGGACTTCGTCCAGCCGGACCGTCCCATGTCGGCGATCGGCGGCTGAGCGACCGCCAGCGCGTCAGCCGTCCGCGTCCGTCAGCGCGCCCACGGGGATCACCTCGATGAGGAAGCCACGCAGGCCGACGAACTCCGCGAGCGACTGCTGATGGTCGTCGCAGGCAAGCCAGACCTTGCGCCGCCCTTCCACGTGCAGCTTCGGGTTGCGCCAGACGACGGCGTGTCCCGCAACGGCGCGACAACCCTTCGCGCTGCACACGTGGTCCTCGGTCCCCGGAACCGGACGGGGGAGCGGCGCCGTCACTGCTCGAGCCGGTTGTGGTCCGGCTGGGGAGTCACCGGCTGAATCGCGCCGGACTGGCTCGGTCGCACGGCGTTGGCGGTGACGACGGCGAAGTACGGCAGCAGGACGGCCCCGATGACGGCCACCCAGCGCAGCCAGCCGTGGAGGACGAAGACGAGACCGAAGCATGCGACGCGGATGCCCATCATCGTCAGGTACCGGCGGATGCGCTGGGCCTGGTCGTCCGCGGGCGAGGTCTGCGCCGAGGTGACGGTGTGCACCACTGGTCGCTGCTTGCCTTCTGCCACTCATCCACCATAAGCCCGGCGCGAGCGGATGAAACCTGGCACCCCCGAGCGGCTTCGGCATACCCATCGGTAGTCCACTAGGTTCGGGCTGACCCCGCGACGCCGGAACCGGCGGGGTCAATTGACCGATTGACCCAGGCGAAGGAGAGACAGGTGGCAGACACGGAGCCGCGCAACGTGCTCGTGACGGGAGGCAATCGAGGGATCGGCCTCGCCATCGCCCGTGCCTTCCAGGCCGCCGGCGACAACGTCGTCATCACGCACCGGTCCGGGGTGCCACCAGAGGGGCTGCAGGGGGTCACGTGCGAGGTGACCGACACCGCCTCTGTCGACCAGGCCTTCACCGCCGCCGAGGAGATCTTCGGCGCCCCGGTGGAGGTGCTCGTGGCCAACGCGGGCGTCACCCGTGACACGCTCCTCATGCGGATGAGCGACGAGGACTTCGACACGGTCATCGACACCAATCTCGCGGGTGCCTTCCGCTGCGCCCGCCGCGCCGCCACAGGGATGATCCGCAAGCGTCGGGGCCGGATCATCCTCATCTCGAGCGTCGTGGGGCTCTACGGGTCACCCGGCCAGACGAACTATGCGGCCTCCAAGTCGGGCCTCGTCGGTCTGGCCCGCTCGATCACCCGCGAGCTCGGCGGTCGCGGCATCACGGCCAACGTCGTCGCACCCGGCTTCATCGACACCGAGATGACCGCCGTCCTGCCGGAGGAACAGCGCAAGGCCTACCTCGCGAGCATTCCCGCCGGCCGCTTTGCCACGCCCGAAGAGGTGGCGTCCGTCGTCCGCTTCGTCGCCAGCGACGCCGCCGCCTACATCACCGGCGCCGTGATCCCCGTCGACGGAGGACTCGGCATGGGGCACTGACCCAGCCCAGCGGCATACGGCACAAGCATTTTGTCGTATGCCGCTCAGCTCACTTCCGCACGCACGCCGCCTCCCACACGAGAAAGTCACGAGAAGACATGGGAATCCTCGAAGGCAAGAAGCTCCTCGTCACCGGAGTCCTGATGGACAGCTCCATCGCGTTCCACGTTGCCAAGATTGCCCAGGAGCAGGGCGCCGAGGTCGTCCTGACCTCCTTCGGACGGACGATGAAGATCACCCAGACCATCGCCAAGCGGCTGGCCACGACGCCCGAGGTGATCGAGCTCGACGTCGCGAACCAGGGCGACCTCGACTCGCTGGCCGATCGACTCCGCGAGCACATCGACGGCCTCGACGGGGTGCTGCACTCCATCGGGTTCGCGCCCCAGGGCGCCTTCAACTTCCTGGAGGGCTCGTGGGAGGACGTGTCCACGGCGCTGCAGATCTCGGCCTACAGCCTCAAGTCCCTGGCGGTGGCGGCGCTCCCGCTCATGGCGGACGGCGGCAGCGTCGTCGGCCTGACCTTCGACGCGAAGTTCGCCTGGCCGGTGTACGACTGGATGGGCGTGGCGAAGGCTGCCTTCGAGTCGACGAACCGCTACCTGGCCCGTGACCTCGGCCCCAAGGGTGTCCGGTGCAACCTCGTGGCTGCCGGGCCGATCCGCACCACGGCGGCCAAGTCGATTCCGGGTTTCGAGCAGTTCGAGCAGGTGTGGGACGAGCGGGCGCCCCTTGGCTGGGACGTCAACGACCCGGTGCCGGCGGCGCAGGCGTGCGCCGCGCTGCTCTCGGACTGGTTCCCCGCGACGACGGGCGAGATCGTCCACGTCGACGGCGGCGTCCACGCCATGGGGCAGTAGCGTCAGGAGCGGAGACCGGGCACGGGCGGAGCGGCGGTCGGGGTCCCGTCGTCCAGGTCCGCCTCCTCGATCTCCTCGCGCGTGATGCCGAGCAGGTAGAGCACCGAGTCGAGATACGGCACGTTGACGCTCGTGTGCGCCTGCTCGCGGACGAGCGGCTTGGCGTTGAAGGCGACACCAAGGCCGGCGATGTGGAGCATGTCGAGGTCGTTCGCGCCGTCACCGATGGCCACGGTCCGGCTCAGCGGCAGCCCTTCCAACGCCGCGAACTCGCGCAGGGCGGCCGCCTTGCCGGCGCGGTCGACGACCTCGCCCACGAGGCCACCGGTCAGGAGGCCGTCGCGGAGCTCGAGCCGGTTGGCACGCGCATGCTGGATGCCGAGCTCGGCCGCCAGGCCGCCGACGATCTCGATGAAGCCACCGCTGACGAGGCCGACCGTGAATCCGAGGCGCTTGAGGGTTCGGACAAGGGTGCGGGCACCCGGCGTCAGGACGATGTCCCGCCGCACCTCGGCGAGCACCGACTCAGGAAGGCCCCCCAGCGTGGCCACCCGAGCCCGGAGCGACTGCTCGAAGTCGAGCTCGCCGGCCATGGCCCGAGCGGTCACGGCAGCCACCTCCTCCTCGCGCCCGCAGTGCGCGGCGAGCAGCTCGATGACCTCCTGCTGGATCAGCGTCGAGTCGACGTCGAGGACCACGAGGCGGCGTCCGCGGCGCGCCAGCCCGCCCGGAGCGACGGCGATGTCAATCCCCGACGACGCTGCGACGAGGGCCAGCTCGTTGCGCAGCGCGGGCACGAAGGCGCCGCTGATGTCGAACTCGACCGTCGTCACGGGGTAGCGCGACAGCCGCCGGATCCGGTCGATGTTCGCGCCGTGGTCGGCGATCCGGGTCGTGACCAGGCCCACGGCGTCGGCGAGCAGGGGCGCGCCGAGGACGACGACGGCGGCGCGGCCCTGCCTGGGCCGTGCGTTGTCCCCGCTGCCCTCGAGCACGGTGAGCGAGAGCCCGAGCCGATGCGCCGTCACAGCAGCCGCATCCCGCAGCTCGTCGGAGTGGTCACCGGGATCAAGGAGCAGGGCCAGGGTGAGGTGCCCGTGCACGGCGACCTGCTGGATGTCGAGCACCTCGGCGCCGGTCCCGCTGATGGCTCGCAGGATGGTGCTGGTCACACCGGGTCGGTCCTCGCCGGTCAGCGTCAGGCTCAGGGTCTGGACGTGCTCGCTCGTCACGGTCGAAAGGCTAGCCAGCCGGGCTCCTGGGCGGTGCATCGATCCGGCATGCGACCGATCACACCGCGTTGGTCTCATCCCTCCACCGCAACAGGTCCCGGGCCCGTCCAAGGTCCGGGTGAGCCGCGGACATGCTGGCGGTGAACAGGCGCGTGCCCACGTCGTGCAGCCGCTGCGCGTTGCCGGCATAGTCCGCCCGCTGGTCCGGGTTGCGACCGGGCACGAAGGCGACGCCGGCGGACCGCTCGATCTCCAGGGGGTCGCGCCCGCGACGCCGGCACCACTCGTCGAGCACCCGGTGCTTGTGGGCGATGACGTGGTCGTCGCCGAAGCCGTGCCAGATCGTGGCGTGCTCGGCCACGATTCGCAGGGTCTTCCGCTCACCTCCGCCACCGATGAGGATCGGGATGGCGCGCGTCGGTTTCGGGTTGAGCCGTTCCCACCGCCGACGGATGAGGGGTAGGTCCCTGGCGAGATCGTCGAGGCGGCTCCCCGCGGTCCCGAACGCGTAGCCGTACTCGTCGTAGTCCCGCTGTGCCCACCCCGATCCGATCCCGAGGATGAGCCGCCCACCGCTCACGTGGTCCACGGTCCGAGCCAGGTCGGCGAGCAGGTTGGGGTTGCGGTAGGAGTTGCCCGTGACGAGGCAGCCGATCTCGACCCGCTCGGTGACCTCCGCCCACGCGGCGAGAACCGTCCATGCCTCGAAGTGGGCTCCGTCCCGGTCACCACTCAGCGGGAAGAAGTGGTCCCAGGTGAAGAGGATGTCGGCACCCAGTTCCTCGAGTGTTACTGCGAGAGAACGGATTTGAGCCCACGTGGCATGCTGCGGCGGGATCTGGAAGGCGACCCGCGCCGGCCTTGGGTCCGTCGCGCTGATCGGTGCCGTCTCGCTCATGCTTCCTCCACGGATGAGGCCGTATGCCGCTGGGCTGGCTCGGGTGCCCGGCCGCGGTCAGAGCGGAGCACGCGAAGGGTCGCGAGTGACGCGTCGGCCGCGTAGGCGACGCGAGTCCCGTGCCTGTGGGCTGTTCTCAGGGCTTCCACCGCTGCTGCCGTGACCTGCTCGCCGGGCGCCAGGACCGGGACTCCCGGCGGGTAGGGGGCGACGAGTTCGGCACAGGTTCGTCCGATCGCAGCCTCGATGGGGACCGACTCGTGCTGTGCGAAGAACGCCGTGCGGGGCGTCGTGACGACGATCGGGTCGACGTTCCAGGCGGCAGCAGGGACCACCGGCCGCGGTTCGCCACGGTGGCGTTCCAGAGCCGCGGCAAGGGCGTCGCCGAGCCGGCCGACGCTCACGTCGTCGTCGGCCACGGTAACGAGCGCGACGATCGTGTCGCGGTCGGCCATCTCCACCGGGAGGCCCTCCGCGATGAGGTCCCGCTCGACCCGGACGCCATCCGCTCCCGTCCCGCCCAGGACGAGCGTCAGCTTGGCGGGATCGACGTGCGGCCCGTCGAGGACCACGAGGCCCGGGATGTCCGAGAGCGTGGCCCGGGCGCGGGCCACGCGGTCGACGAGTGCCCCGAGCAGCTCGACACCGTCCCGGGCGAGCAGGGCCCGTGCCGCGTCGGCGCTGGCCAGGATGGCGCCGGCCGGGCTCGTCGTGTGGGTTGCCTCGACCGCCGCCTCGAGCCGCGCCGGGTCGATCCGGTCGGTCCGCGCCAGCAGGTAGGCGGCCTGAGACCACGCTGGCAGTGTCTTGTGCGCCGACGTCACGAGCGCGTCGGCGCCGAGGGCGAGCGCGTGCTGGGGGAGCGCGGGATGGAAGCCGAAGTGGGCCGCCCACGCAGCGTCGACGACGAGCGGCCTGCCGTGTCGGTGCGCCACGTCGGCCAGCCCTGCGACGTCGCCGACCGTCCCGACGTAGGCCGGGTCGCCGACGAGCACGGCGACCGCGTCCGGTGCCCGGCGGAAGCCGTCCTCCACCGCGGCAGGACTCACACCGAGGGGAAGGCCGGTTGCTGCATCGAGGTCCGGCCGGAGCCAGACCGGCTCGAGCCCGGCGAGGACGAGACCGAGGAGCACCGAACGGTGGAGCGTGCGCCCGACGAGGACCCGGTCACCCTCGGACCCGATGGCCAGTGCAAGCGCCTGGTTCGCATGGGTGGATCCGCCGACCGAGAAGCGGCAGACGTCGGCACCCCACAGGACAGCGGCCCGCGCCTCCGCGTCGGCGAGGACGCCGCCCGTCAGCTTCACCGTGTCGAGGCCGCCGTAGAGCGGGACGTCTCCGGCGATGACGTCACCCACGAGGTCGGTCCGGTGCTTGTGCCCGGGAATCGTGAAGGGCGCGGGCGGCTGCTCGTGGAAGCGCAGCCAGGCGTCGAGGAGGGGTGCGTCGCCACGCAGCCCCCGCGGATCAGTCGGCATCGAACCCCTCCGCCAGGGACGCGACGGCCGTGCCGATGGCCTCGGGAAAGGCGCGCACCTGGCGCAGGTCGACCCACTCGTCGACCGAGTGCAGCCCGCCACCTGACGGTCCGCAGACGAGAGCCGGGATCCCGCTCGCCTCGAAGAGCGGCGCCTCCATCCAGTAGGGCGCCGCGAACCGCGCACCTGTCCGGCCGGGGACCGTGGTGAGCCGTTCGTCGAGGACGGTCGCAAACGTCCGCGCCGGCCCCGCTGGCTGCAGCTGCCACGACTCCCGGGCGACGACCAGCCGCGCGGTGGCCGTGACCGTCGGGTCCTCGTTGCGCATCCGGGCCAGGAGCATCTCGACCTCCTCGAGGGCCGCCGCCGACGACTCTCCCGGAGCGGTCCGGCGCTCGACGGTCGCCGAAGCCCGATCGGCGACGGTGAAGGGCGCACTACCACCCCGGACCACGCTGACGAGGAGCTCGCCACCGCGGGCCCGGATCGGCTCCCGTGCGGCCGCGACGGCGCCCAGGAAACGTCCCAGCTGCGCCACCGCGTCGACCCCCTCGTCCGGCTGGGACGTGTGCGCAGCGCGTCCCGCGAACTCGACCTCGACGACGGCGAAGCCCCGGAGGCTCACGGTGAGGTCGAGGTGGCTGGGCTCGGCGACGAGCGCCAGGTCAGGCCGGAGACCGGTGACCCCCAGGTGTGCGAGCACCGTCTCGGTGCCGAGACTCCGGTCCTCCTCGTCCGCCACGAGCGCGAGCACGACGGAGCCGCGCGCACGCCGTCCGAGCTCCTCGGCGGCGATGACGAGCCCGGCCACCCCGCCCTTCATGTCCGCCGCGCCGCGGCCGAAGAGACGGTCACCGTCGATCCGCGGGCGGAACGGCTCGGCCATCCCGTCGACCCCGACGGTGTCGACGTGTCCGTTGAGCAGGAGACAGGGACCGGGCGCCGAACCCGTGTGCCAGGCGAGCAGGCTCGGTCTGTTTGGAAGGCCATCCGGTGTCACGACCAGCGTGGAGAACCCGGCCCGCTCGACGCGATGCCGCAGGTGCTCGACGATCGCGGCCTCCCCGCGCGCCCCGTCGGCGAGGCCCGGATTGACGGAGTCGATGGCGACGAGCTCCCCGAGCAGCTCCACCGCCGCGTCACCGAGCTCTCCAGCGGGCCGGGCCAGGACGCGGATCCAGTCCCACGGTGTGCCCGGGTCCACCTCGAGCGCGACGACGTCGAAGCCACACTCACCGACAAGATCTCGGAGCGGCTCCGGCTGCCAGTACTGGAAGAAGCGCGGTACCCCGAGCTTGTGCGAGCTCCACTCCGATCCGTCGCCGATCTTGACGCTGAAGGCCAGCAGGCCACCGGGCAGCAGTGCTCCCCGGATCTTCGCCAGGACACGGCGGAGCTCATCGGGCTGGAAGTGGAGGAGGACAGCGTTCGCCAGCACAGCGGCATACGGCCCCTTGATCTCGTCGGTGAGGACGTCGAGGACGTCTGCCGCGTAGCCCCCCGCTCGTTGCATCTCGACGAAGGCGAGCGCGGCGTCGGTCCGGTGCACGCTGCGCCCACGCCGCTCGAGCGCAGTGGCGTCGCGGCCGTGGGCGCTACCGACCTCGAGGATCCGGCCAGGAGGCGCGTCCGCAGCGAGCCGATCGAGCCAGTCGTCCTTGGGCAGTCCCTGCGTCTGCTCGCGGTAGCGGTCAGCCTGAGCCTCGTAGGCAGCGACAGTCCTTGCGTTCGAGTCGGGTTCGCTCACCGGACGACGGTCTGGCCCTTGCCGATGACGACGATCCCGGTGTCCGTGACGTGGAAGCCGCGGGCCACGTCGTGCTCGTGGTCGAGGCCGATCTGCGCGCCCTCTGGTACCACGACGTTCTTGTCGATGATGGCGCGTCGGATCTGGGCGTGGCGGTGCACGTGCACGCCGTCGAGGATGACCGATCCCTGGACACTCGCGTACGAGTGGACGTGGACCAGCGGCGACAGCACCGACGCATAGATGTGGGCGCCGGACACGACGACCCCGGGGGACACGGCCGAGTTGAGGGCCTCACCGATGCGGTCGCCACTCCCGTGGACGAACTTCGCCGGGGGATAGGGCTGGTGCTGCGTGTAGATCGGCCACTCGTAGTTGTACAGGTTGAAGACCGGGTGGATCGACACGAGATCCATGTGCGCGTCGTAGTAGGAGTCGATGGTGCCGACGTCGCGCCAGTAGCCTCTGTCGCGGTCCGTCGCCCCGGGCACGGGCGTGTCCTTGAAGTCGTAGACCGCGGCGTCACCGCGAGACACGAAGTCGGGCACGATGTTGCCGCCCATGTCGTGCTTGCTCTCGTCGTTGTCGCGGTCGCGCGTCACCGCATCGATCAGCGCATCGGTCGTGAAGACGTAGTTGCCCATCGACGCGAGGATCTCGTGGGGGCTGTCCGGCAGTCCCTTCGTCTCCGTGGGCTTCTCGAGGAACGCGGCGATCTTGGTCGGGTCGTTGTCGTCCACCTCGATGACCCCGAACTGGTCGGCCAGCGAGATCGGCTGCCGAATCGCAGCGACGGTGCACCCGGCACCGGACTCGAGGTGCCGCTCGACCATGTCGCTGAAGTCCATGCGATAGACGTGGTCCGCGCCGACAACGACGACGATCTCGGGCTTCGCGTCGTCGATGAGGTTGAGGCTCTGGTAGATCGCGTCCGCGCTACCGAGGAACCAGTTCTTGTCGACGCGTTGCTGGGCCGGCACGGTCGTGACGTAGTTGCCCAGGAGGGTGGACATGCGCCACGTCTTGGTGACGTGCGCGTCGAGGCTGTGCGACTTGTACTGCGTCAGGACGACGACCTGGAGGAAGCCGGAGTTGACGATGTTGGACAGGGCGAAGTCGATGAGGCGATAGATGCCCGCGAACGGGACCGCTGGCTTGGCTCGGTCGGCGGTGAGCGGCATGAGCCGCTTGCCCTCACCTCCGGCCAGGACGATGGCGAGCACCTTGCGGTTCGAGTACGGGCTTCGTCGCGCCATGTCCACACCCTAGGCGGGAACGCCGCGTCGGGGGAGGCTTCTCCGGACCGGGCGCGTCGCAACCGTTGCGCGCCATGCCATTCCGTATGCCGCTGGGCCGGCTCGGCAGGGGAGGCCCTTTTCAGCCGGTATCAGCGCGTTCGCGGCTACGCTCGACCCGTGCGCGTCGACATCCTGAGCAAGGAGTACCCACCGGCGATCTACGGGGGAGCGGGCGTCCACGTGGCCGAGCTCGTGCGAGCTCTGCGAGCCCGGGGTGACCTCGACGTGCAGGTCCGGTGCTTCGGGGCACCCCGTGACGAGCCGGGGACGCAGGCCTACGGCGACCTGACCGAGCTTGCCGACGCCAACGCCGCGATCCAGACGCTCGGCGTCGACCTGGCGATGGCCGGTGACTGTGTCGGGGCTCAGCTGGTCCACTCGCACACGTGGTACGCCAACCTCGCGGGCCATCTCGCCTCTCTCCTCGGCGGCATGCCGCACGTCGTGACGGCCCACTCGCTCGAGCCGCTGCGTCCGTGGAAGGCCGAGCAGCTCGGCGGCGGCTACCGCGTCTCGTCCTGGGCTGAGCGCACCGCCTACGAGGCGGCTGCGGCCGTGGTGGCCGTCAGCGCCGGCATGCGCGAGGACATCCTGGGCAGCTACCCGTCACTGGACCCGGGCCGCGTTCATGTCGTGCACAACGGCATCGACTCGCAGCTCTGGCAGGCGGACCGGACAGCGGAGGCGCGGGCCGTCGTCGAGCGCCACGACGTCGACCCGGATCGGCCGTCGGTCGTCTTCGTCGGTCGGATCACCCGGCAGAAGGGCCTGCCCTACCTCCTGCGTGCCTGCGCCGAACTACCGCCCGAGGTCCAGCTCGTCCTCTGCGCCGGGGCGCCCGACACGCCCGAGATCATGCGCGAGGTCGAGGGCCTCATGGAGAGCCTGCGGGCGCAGCGCGAGGGCGTTGTGTGGATCGCCGAGATGCTCCCTCGCGCGGAGGTCATCGCCCTGCTCTCGCACGGCACGGCCTTCGCCTGTCCGTCGGTCTATGAGCCGCTCGGGATCGTCAACCTCGAGGCGATGGCCTGTGAGCTGCCCGTCGTGGCTACAGCGACGGGCGGCATTCCTGAGGTCGTCGTCGATGGCGAAACCGGGTGGCTCGTGCCCATCGAGCAGGTCAGGGACGGCACCGGGGCGCCCGTCGACCCGGACCGGTTCGTCGCCGACCTCGCGGCTGCGCTGACCGAGGCGGTGTCAGACCCCGACCGGGCTCGGCAGCGAGGTCTCGCCGGACGTCGCCGCGCGGTCGAGTCGTTCTCGTGGGCGTCCATCGGCGACCGCACCCTCGACGTGTACCGCGCGGTTCTCGGCACGTGACACCATTCCGTATGCCGCTGGGCTGAGTTCCGACACCCGCTCGCTCCGCGACTCCAGGGACCCCAGAGAGGTCACCGATGATCGAAGCCCTGACCGGGATGGGCCTGTCCGCCGCAGCAGGGCTGAACGCCTACATCCCGTTCCTCGTCGTGGCCCTCGCCGCCCGGTTCACCGACGTCATCACCCTGCCGACCAGCCTGACGTGGATCGAGAGTGGCTGGGCGATCGGCATCGGCTCGGTGCTCCTGCTGGCCGAGATCGTCCTCGACAAGATCCCCGCCGTCGACACGATCAACGATGCCGTGCAGACCTTCATCCGGCCCAGCATGGGTGGGCTGATGGTCGCCGCGACCTCCGCCGCGGGGAAGGCAGACCAGTCGACCTGGATGGCCGACAACCCGTGGGTCGGGGTGGTCCTCGGCGTCGTCGTCTCCGGACTCGTCCATGCCGGCAAGCTGACCGTCCGGCCCGCCGTCGACGCCGGGACCCTGGGCATGGGCACCCCCGTCGTCTCGGCTGCGGAGGACTCAGCGTCGCTCGGTCTCAGCCTCATCGCGATCCTCGTGCCGGTTCTCGTCATCGCGGCGCTCATCATGCTCGCGATCGTCCTCATCGTGCTGGTCCGCACCGTGCTTCGGTGGCGACGCCGCCGTCGCCGAACCAGCGGCCCGGACCTGCGGGTCAGCTGATCAGCCGGCCCGTGAGGGCGTGCTCGACTCCGAGCAGCTCGGCCGGTCCACCCAGGATCTGCTGGAGCAGGTCCCGCGGCTTGGGGTAGTCGGGTCCCAATGCCTCGAGGTAGCGGTCATGGGCGGACAACGAGGCGACTGCGGCCTCGAAGTGCCCGGAGACGTCCACGAAGTGGGTAGGTTCCGGGTCGGCGGCGACGAGCAGCTGCCGGGCCTGCCACGGCTCGAGACCCTCGTCGACGAGCCCACGGTAGATCCAGCGGTTGCCCGCATCGGCCCTCGCGTCCAGGGTGGCGAGACCCACCGCGCGGTGGTCGGCCTGGTTGGCAAAGCCGCCGGGGAAGTAGGGGGCGAAGTTCGTCGCGATGATCAGGTCAGGCCGGCGGATCCGGATCTCGCGGGCGATCGCACGGCGCAGGGGGATCCCGTACTCGACGACGCCGTCGCGGAAGTCATCGAGGAACTCGACCACCGTCACGCCGACCTCCTCGGCGCCGTCCCGCTCCTCCTGCTCACGGACCGGGCCCGCCTCCTCCGGAGCCATCGTGTCGATGCCGGCCTCGCCCCTCGTCACGAGCAGGTAGGTCACCGACGTGCCGGCCTTGACCCATTTGTCGACCGCAGCAGCCGATCCGTACTCGAGGTCGTCGGGGTGCGCGGCGACACAGAGGACACGCTCGATGCTCGACTCGTCCAGGGGTTGGAGCTCGTGTTGTTCGGACATGGCCCCACTATGCCCGGCGCCACCCCGCCAGACTCATCACCGCGACGTTCGTGGCGTCGGCAAGGGCGTCGTCCGCGTCGGCGGCCAGGGAACGCACGAGCGACTCACGCCGAGCGCCCGTGCCCAGGTCCAGCCCGTCGGACCCGAGGCTGGCGAGCCGTCGGGCACGCTCGGCGAGCACGGCTGCTGTCGCTGCCAGCGACATGACCCGCAAGGCCCTGCCCGGGGTGTCGTCCGGAAGCCCCCACGGACGGGTGTCGAGGGCGGTCTCGGCCTCGGCTCTGGCCGACGTCCCCCACGGCGTTCCGCCCACCCGCTCGAACGCCTCCGTGTGCTCACCCAGGCGGCTGACCAGGGTCCGCTCCACATCGCGCAGGTCGATCATCTCCAGCCGATGCCTCGGCATGGGCTGCGCGTCGTGGGCGGACCAGTCCACCCGCCACCCGGTGTCACCCGACGGGCCGAACTCCGTGAGCTTCGGGACGAGCATGCCGCCGATCGACGGCACGAAGACGCACTCACCCGCCTCGGCAGCCAGCGCCGCGGCTGGGAGCGAGCACAGCGGCATACGGCTCATGTCTCCCGGTCGGGGGAGCGCGACGAAGAGGGCCCGTTCCCCGAGGTCACGCCACACGTCGAGGCGGCCGAGGTCGCCGGCAACGTGGTCGACGTCGGGGAGGGAACGGGCGAGGGCGGCACGGAGGGAGACCTTGTCGTTCCATGCCGCAGTGACCCACAGCGCAAGTCGCACGGACCCTGGGAGCTCGGACATCAGGCGCCATCGTAGGCCCGCGCACGGAGACAGGTGAGCCGCGCAGGGGACCTCCGAGGGCCCGAGGGGGTGGCATAGGGTCATGCCATGAGCGATGTCCTCGCCTTGGCCGGCGTGTCCGTCAGACGAGGCGCCTCGATGCTGCTCGAGGACGTGAACTGGGACGTCGAGGAGGGAGAGCGCTGGGTCATCCTCGGCCCCAACGGAGCAGGCAAGACGACGCTCCTGCAGATGGCGGCGGCCCGGCTGCACCCGACGAGCGGGGTGGCAGGAATCCTCGGCGAGGTGCTCGGGGCGGTCGACGTCTTCGAGCTGCGGCCGCGGATCGGCCTCGCAAGCTCGTCGATGGCCGAGCGGATTCCCGGCGATGAGCTCGTCGGCAACGTCGTCGTCACCGCCTCCTACGGCATCCTCGGCCGGTGGCGCGAGCAGTACGACGACCTCGACTACGTGCGCGCCATGGAGCTGCTCAAGGCGATGGGCGTCGACCACCTCGCGGACCGGCACTACCGCACGCTGAGCGAAGGGGAGCGGAAGCGGGTCCAGATCGCCAGGGCGCTCATGACCGACCCGGAGCTGATGCTGCTCGACGAGCCAGCTGCCGGCCTTGATCTCGGCGGCCGCGAGGACCTCGTCCGACGGCTGGGAGAGCTCGCCGCCGACACGGACGCGCCGGCTCTCGTCCTCGTGACCCACCATGTCGAGGAGATCCCGCCGTCGTTCACTGACGTGCTCCTGCTCCGACAGGGCCGGGTCGTGGCGGCGGGGCCCATCCCGATCACCCTCACGGAGGAAAACCTGTCCCAGACCTTCGGGCTGCCCCTCGTGCTCGAGCGACACGGCGACCGCTGGTCGGCCCGCGCGCGGACGTGACCAGACCGTTGCCTCACCCGAGTCCAGAACGACGGAACTGAGGCAGAATCGAAGACGTCACAGGTGTGACGCACGAGACGTCGCCCCGGCTGCGGGCGACACGGACAAAGGTCGGTGCAAGGTGTTCGAGGGTTACGTATGGATCGTGTGGCTCGGAGTCTCACTCCTGCTCGTCGCCGTCGAGGCCGCGAGCGGCGACTTCACGTTCCTGATGCTCGCCGGCGGTGCACTCGGAGGGTCCGTGGCGGCCGCCCTGGGAGCACCGGTCGCGGTCCAGTCCGTGGTCGCCGCCGTGACCGCGGTCGCGTTGGTCTTCACGGTGCGGCCCTGGCTGAAGCGCCGGTTCACGGGTGTGTACGAGCCGATGGGGGCCGAGGCCAACCTCGGCAGATCTGCGTACGTGCTCGACCGCGTGACGACCTCCAACGGACGGGTCAAGCTCGCCGGGGAGACGTGGAGCGCCCGCACGACGGGCGACAGCATCGAGCCGGGTGAGGAAGTCGTCGTCGACAGGATCGAGGGCGCAACCGTCGTCGTGAGCCGCGCCCGGATCCTGGGGAGCTGACTGCCGCCGGCTCCTGTTTCGCCAACAACGTCTTCTGCGGGCTCCGCCCGCAGCCAAACCCGCGCGACCGGTCAGGAAGCGCGATCACCAGAACAAGACAGGGAGTAGGTCGTGGACCCCGTACTCATCATCCCGGTGCTGATCGTCGTCGTGGCGCTCGTCATCGTGCTGCGCACGGTGCGCATCGTGCCGCAGCAGACGGCGCAGATCGTCGAACGCCTCGGGAGCTACAACAAGACGTTGACGGCGGGGATCCACTTCCTCGTGCCGTTCGTCGACAAGGTGCGCGCCAACATCGACCTGCGTGAGCAGGTCGTGACGTTCCCACCGCAACCAGTCATCACGTCCGACAACCTCGTCGTCAGCATCGACACGGTCATCTACTACTCGGTGATCGACGCCAAGGCAGCCGTCTACGAGATCGCCAACTTCATCACCGGCATCGAGCAGCTCACCGTGACGACGCTCCGTAACGTCATCGGATCCCTCGACCTCGAGCAGACTCTCACCAGCCGCGACCAGATCAACGGCCAGCTCCGTGGCGTCCTCGACGAGGCCACCGGCAAGTGGGGGATCCGGGTCAACCGGGTCGAGCTCAAGGCGATCGACCCACCGCACTCGGTGCAGGACTCGATGGAGCAGCAGATGCGCGCCGAGCGCAACCGGCGCGCGGCCATCCTCACGGCCGAAGGTGTCAAGCAGTCCGCGATCCTCACCGCGGAGGGTGAGAAGCAGAGCCAGATCCTGCGCGCCGAGGGCTCCGCGCAGGCGCGGATCCTCGAGGCGCAGGGCCAGTCTCGCGCCATCCAGCAGGTCTTCGGGGCGATCCACCGCGGCAAGCCGACCCAGATGCTGCTCGCCTACCAGTACCTCCAGGTCCTGCCGCAGATAGCCAAGGGGGACTCCAACAAGATGTGGATCATCCCGTCGGAGCTGACCGACGCCCTGCGCGGCATCGGGAATGCGCTCGGCGCCAACGAGGCCAGGGAAGCCCTGGCTGTGGACGAGTTGTTCGAGCAGAGCCCGCCCGAGGACGACGCCTTCGCCGAGACGATCCTCGAGGACCCGGCGAAGGCCCTTGCGGAGGCACGCGGCCAGGCGGCGATGGCCAGCGCCGAATCCACCGAGCACGCGGCGCCCGTGAGTCGCCAGCAGCCACCCATCCGGCCTCCTGCCGACCAGGTGCCTCCCGCTCCCTCGACGCCGCCCCAGCAGGTGACGCAAACGACGAACCCGACGGCAGTGGACGGCGATGGCGCGGGGCCGGCCGCTCCCGACGCGCCGCAGAATGCGTCGCCCTCGACGGACCTGCCCGAGGACGGAGACGGCTCGCCCGCTCGCTGAACGGACCACGGAGCACCCGGCCACCCGCGTCGCTAGGGTGGCCGGGTGTCGTTCTGGTCAGCCGTCGCCATCGCGCTGGCCGGGACCGCCGCGGGCATGATCAACACGATCGTCGGCTCCGGCACGCTCATCACCTTCCCGACGCTGCTCTTCTTCGGCGTCAACCCTCTTGCGGCAAACGTGTCGAACACGGTGGGTCTGGTGGCGGGCGGCGCGAGTGGCGCCTGGGGATACCGACACGAGCTGACAGGGCAGGCACCCACGCTGCGCCGGCTCCTGCCGCTGTCCTTCATCGGATCCGTCATCGGCGCCACCCTGCTGCTCGTCCTCCCGCCGAGTGCCTTCAACGCCATCGTGCCGGCCCTCATCGGCATCGCTCTCGTCCTCGTCCTCGTGGGGCCGCGGATCCAGGCCTGGGCCACCCGTGACCGTCATGAGCAGCCGGCCTGGCATGCGCCGGTGATGGGCGCGGGCGTGCTCGTCGCGGGGATGTACGGCGGGTACTTCGGCGCGGCCCAAGGCGTCCTGCTCATGGGCCTGTTCAGCGCGCTCAGCGCCGAGCCCCTCCAGCGACTCAACGGGTACAAGAACGTCCTCGCGCTCGTCGTCAACCTCGTCGCGGCCGTGCTCTTCCTCATCTTCGCTCGACAGCACATCGACTGGCTGGTCGTCGTGCTCATCGCCGCCGGCAGCGCCCTGGGTGGGGTCCTGGGCGCCAGCGTCGGGCGACGACTCCCCCCGAAGGGCCTCCGGGCCGTCATCGTCGTCATCGGCCTCGTCGCGATGGTCAAGCTGATCTGGTTCCCGTGATGGGAGTGCACGTCGCACTGGGGCTCGCTGTTGCGCTCGGGGCCTTCGTCCAGGGGTCCATCGGCTTCGGGATCGCCGTCGTCGCCGCACCGTTCATCGTCGTGTGGGCGCCCGACCTCATGCCGGTGGCGATGCTCGTCGCCAGCCTCGCCGTACCGGTGGTCCAGCTCGTCCATGGGCCGCGCGAGATCGCGTGGCGGCCCCTGACGTGGGCCATCATCGGTCGCGTCCTCTTCACGCCGGTGGGAGTCTGGGTCGTCGCAGCCTTCTCGGTCCATGTCATCGCGGGGCTCGTCGGCGTCCTGCTGCTCCTCACCGTCGCGGTGTCGTTGACCCGCGTGCGCATCCACGCGACTGCCGGAAACGCTTTCGCGTCCGGGGCCGTCGCGGGGATCTCCGCGACGGCGGCGTCGATCGGCGGTCCGTTCTTCGCCCTGGTGCTCCAGCACGAGACGCCGGTGCGTGTGCGGTCCACGCTCTCGTGGTTCTTCGTCATCGGCTCGGCGATCTCCCTGGCTGGCCTCGCCATCGGCGGGAGGGTCGACTCGGCGTCACTGCGCGCCGGGCTCCTCTGGATCCCCTTCGCCGTTGCCGGCTACGCCGCGGCCGGGCCGGCCCGGCGGCTGCTCTCCAGCGGTCGCCTCCGGATCGCCGTCCTGGCCTTCTGCACCGTCGCAGGAACGTTTGTCATCATCCGAGCCATCGCCGCGTGAGGCGCACAGCTACCCCGTATCTACCCTTGGCTCGTGCCGATCGTCATCACCGACCACGCGGATCCGCGGCTCGAGGACTACGTCTCGCTCACCGATGTCGCCCTGCGGAGACGGGCGGAGCCGGAGCGCGGCCTCTACATCGCCGAGAGCGAGAAGGTGATCCGGCGGGCCCTCACGGCGGGTCACCGGCCGCGTTCCTTCCTCATGGCGCAGCGCTGGCTCGCGGACCTGGCCGACGTCGTGGGAGACGCGGAGGCGCAGGGGATTCCGGTCTTCGTGGGGGAGCATGACGTCATCGAGCGGCTCACCGGCTTCCACCTGCACCGTGGGGCGCTGGCGTCGATGCAGCGGCCTGAACTGCCCGACGTCGCTGGGCTCATCGCCGGGGCGCGCCGGGTCCTGGTCCTCGAGGACATCGTCGACCACACCAACGTCGGGGCGATCTTCCGCTCGGCTGCCGGTCTCGGCGTGGACGCCGTCCTCGTCACGCCACGGTGCGCCGACCCGTTCTACCGACGCTCGATCCGGGTGTCGATGGGCACGGTCTTCCAGGTGCCATGGACGCGCATCGACCCCTGGCCCCGGGGGGTCGACCTGCTCCGCGAGCTGGGCCTGACGGTGGCGGCGCTGGCACTCTCGGAGGACTCCGTGACCCTCGACGAGTTCGCGGCACACCCGCCGGAGAAGGTCGCCATGATCCTCGGCACCGAGGGCGACGGGATCGGGGCGCGCACCGTCGCAGCCGCCGACGTGACAGTCCGCATCCCCATGGCCGGTGGCGTGGACTCACTCAACGTCGCGGCTGCCTCGGCGGTGGCGATGTGGGCGCTTCGCGTGGTGACCGCACCTGAGGCCGGGTGATTCACACGAGTCTCTAGGGCTGGGGAACCCGCACGAGTCGGTCGACGAGCCGGTCCAGCTCCGCTGCCGGGTCATCGGTCAGGCCACCGTGCACCGGCCCCGGCTGGATGACCGTCGACCGTGGGGCGATGATCCAGCCGAAGCGCTGGCCCGGCTTGTCGAGCGTGGGCAGCCCTCGTCCGGTCTCGCCCCGGCACACAGCCTGGACCCGACGGAGCATCGCGCGCACCCCGTCGAGCTCGCAGTGCGGAGCGAACGAGGCCAGGCGGTTCTCGTCCAGCTCCCAGGCCGCTTCGAGGAACCCAGCGTCCTGGGAGTAGAGGACGACGCCGACGTTGAGGAACTCCTCGCGGTCGACGCGAGGCACGATCCGGAGCACGACGTACTGGTAGGCCTTCATGCAGCGGCCCTTCCCGGCACCCAGGCGGTGCTGTCGAGACGCGCCTCGAGCAGGGCGCGGTAGGCCGATCGGACCGAGCCGGCATCGTGCAGGTCCGAGGTCGTCTCCAGCCACTCGTCGGGCACGTCGTCGAGGGCAGCGTCGATGCGATCCGGCGTGACCAGGGCAGCGAGCTCGTCGTGACGCGCCGCGACGTCTCCCGCGACGTCTCGTAGGACGTGCCGACTCGCATCGAACACCTGGGCCGCGAATCGCTCGGGCGACGGCGGCCGGCTCGGCCAGGAGTGGTGGAAGTAGAGGGCGGCGCCGTGGTCGATGGCGTACGTCTGCCCATGCCAGACGAGGAGGTTGGGGTTGGACCACGTCCGGTCGACATTCGCGGTGAGGGCGTCCAGCCAGATGATGCGCTCAGCCAGGTCGGGTGACGGTGGCTGGGAGCCGTCGTAGCCGAGCGAGCCGGGCAGGAAGTCGACGCCGAGGTTGGTGCCGACGGACGCGGTGAGCAGGTCCTGGACCTCCTCGTCCGCCTCGTACTTCGCGATCCGCTCGTCCAGGGTGATCACGGCGAGGTCAGGCACGTGGACGTCGATGGCCCGCGCAACACCGGCCACGATGATCTCGGCGACGAGCACCTTCAGCCCCTGGCCCGCGCCGCGGAACTTCATGACGTAGGTGCCCTCGTCGCTGGCCTCGACGATCCCGGGGAGCGAACCGCCCTCCTTGAGCGGGGTGACGTATCGAGTCGCCGTGACCTGGGGCAGCACGCCGTCAGCCTAGTGTGCGTGGGACTCGCAACCTCCGACCCGTCTAGGTGCCTCTCGTCAGCGGGGCGCGCGCGTCCCTCGCGGACACGCGACGCCAGAGTCCCGGCAGGACCAGGGCCAGCACGCCGAGCACCGCTGCCACGACGAAGAACGGCCACCTGGTCGCGCCTCCCGGCGGCAGGGTCCATGCGGCAAGCGACGCCGCTGCCACGAGGCCCAAGTTGTACATCATGTCCTGGAGCGAGAAGGTGCGGCCCAGGAGCGCGTCGGGCACATGGGCCTGCAGCAGGGTGTCGGTGCTGATCTTGACGGTCTGGACCGCGAAGCTGACGACGAAGTTCGTCGCCGAGACGGTAAATGGCGTGAGCCAGGGCGCCAGTGCGATCGCCGCCACCGCGGAGATCGCCAGCATCCGCGCGGCGAAGGACACGGGTTGCCATCGTTGCGTCAGCCACGGGGCGACGAAGGCCGCCAGACCGAAGCCGGCGGCGGCTGCTGCGGCGGCCAGACCGAAGCCGAGGACGTCGCCCACCTTCTGTCCCGGCTGCGCAAACGGACCTCGGAAGAGCAGCAGGGTCTGCATCAGCACGAAGCCGAAGGGCAGCCGCGAGACGAAGACAAGCACGAGCAGCAGCCGGGCCCGCCGGGGCAGGGTCCGGGTCGCCTCGACGAGCCCTCGACCCACGGCGGCCAGCACCTGCACCGCCTGGGGACCGCCGGCCCGGATATCCGGCCCGATGAAGGGCAGGCGTCCGGCCGCCCAGGCCGCCGACAGTGCGCCTGCTGCAGCGACGAGGGCGACGAGGGCGTCCGTCCCGAGGGCACTGACGACTCCGCCCACCACGACCCCCGCGAAGTACGCGACCGACCCGGTGGTCGGCGCCACGGCGTTCCCGCTGACGAGATCCTCGGGCGCGATGAGGTGGGGCAGCGCCGCAGAGAAGCCGGACAGGATGAAGCGGTTCACCGAGAAGACGAGCAGGACGACGAGGAAGAAGCTGAGGCCGGTGACGCCGAGGACGATCAGCCCGGCAACGGCGCACATGGCGACGACGCGGGCCAACTGGCTGACAACGATCACCCTTCGGCGCGGCCAGCGGTCGAGCAGCGTGCCGGCG
Source organism: Intrasporangium sp. (assembly GCF_036566125.1). Classification (GTDB taxonomy): domain Bacteria; phylum Actinomycetota; class Actinomycetes; order Actinomycetales; family Dermatophilaceae; genus Intrasporangium. The sequence goes on along the minus strand of NZ_DATCWX010000167.1, from coordinate 13,059 downwards.
AAGGGTCCCAGGATGCTGTAGGGCAACAGAACGACGGCGAAGGCGGCGGAGATCTGCCTCGGGTCGGTGTTCTGCTCCGGGTTGAACAGGACGTGACTGGCAAGGGCGGCCTGAAAGACGCCGTCGCTGCCCTGCGACGTCACCCTGGCGAGGAACAGGCGTCGGAAGCCCTGGACGCGGAGCAGCGTCACCAGCGCACGCAGGAACGTCACGGCGCCAGCGTAGGGGCGCCACTGGGCGGGTAGGACGTAGTCATGAGCTCGTCCGAATCGATCGCAGCCGGCCGCGGCACCGCACCCGCCGAACTGGTCCTCGTCCGTCACGCCGAGAGCGTGGGGAACCTCGCAGCCGAGGCGGCCCGCCGCGAGGGGCTGAGCCGACTGGACCTGGACACCCGGGACCCGGACACCCCGCTGTCCGACCTCGGGCGCGAGCAGGCCGCCGCTCTGGCAGAGCACCTCTCGGAGCTGGACCCTGGCCGCCGCCCTGACATCGTGCTCAGCTCACCCTATGCGCGAGCCGCCGACACGGCCCAGATCGCGTTGGCGGAGTTCAGCGACCTGGACGTGCTGCGGGACGAGCGGCTGAGGGAACGGGATCTCGGCGCCTTCGACCGACTGACCGGAAGCGGGATCAAGGAGGCCTTCCCCGAGGAGGCCGAGCGACGGGGTGCCGTGGGCAAGCTCTACTACCGGCCCCCGGGTGGCGAGAGCTGGACGGACGTGGCCTTGCGCATCCGGAGCGTGCTGTCCGACATCCGCTCCGACTACGCGGGCAAGCGGGTGTGGGTCTTCACGCACCAGGCGGTCATCATGAGCTTCCGGCTCGTCATCGAGGGCCTGGACGAGGCCAAGCTGCTCGAGATCGACCGTGAGATGCCGCTCGGCAACTGCTCCCTCACGACGTACCGGGACCGCGACGGGACCCTGGAGCTCGACTCCTTCGGCGCGGCCGACCATCTCGAGGCTCGCGACGTGTCCAAGACGCATGAGCAGCCGCACGCCGCCGCGACGGGAGAGCCGGATGGCTGAGCGTCCGCCCGGGCAGCAGAACCCCATGAGGGACACCGTCGTCACGCCGAGCGTGCTGCGCGACTGGCCGCTGCCGGACCCGTACGGCGACAAGTACGACAAGGGCGGATTGCTCATCGTCGGTGGCGCCGCCCAGACGCCCGGTGCGGTGCTGCTCGCCGCGGAGGCCGGGCTGCGGGTGGGCGCCGGAAAGGTCCGCGTGGCAACCGTTCGTAGCACTGCGCAACTCCTGGCGACGGCCATGCCCGAGGCATACGTCGAGGGGCTACCCGAGGAGGAGGACGGCGACATCGCCCCCGAGGCGGCGGAGCAGATCCTGGAGCTCGCCGGTTCCGCGGACGCCGTGCTGGCAGGGCCGGGGATCATGAAACCGGAGGCCGCGAGCGGGCTGCTCGAGCGCGTGGTGCCGCACCTCGACACCGCGCTGCTCATCGACGGTCTCGGCATGGCGTACCTGACGAAGACCTTGGACGGGGTGCAGCATCTTGCGGGTCGGGCGCTGCTGACGCCCAATGCCCGGGAGCTGGCCAAGACGCTTGGTCGGGAAGGCGAAGCGCCGGACGAGGACGAGATCCGGACCCAGGCAGCGGAGCTGTCGCGCAAGAGCATGGCTGTCGTTCTCGGCGGTGCGGCGACGTCCTTCGTGGCCAGACCGGATGGTGCCGTTTGGCGGAACGAGGCAGGAGCGCCCGGGATGGCCGCCGCGGGGTCCGGGGACGCCAAGGCCGGGGCCATCGCCGGACTGCTCGCGCGTGGCGCCCCTCCCGAGCAAGCCGCCGTCTGGGGCGCGTTCATCCATGGCCGTGCGGGGGAGCGGCTCACCGCAGCCGTGGGCCGGGTCGGGTTCCTGGCGCGGGAGCTCGTCCGTGAGCTGCCGGTCGCCTTGGCCGAGATCGAGGTCTGACCCGAGCTAGGACGAAACGGACGGGACTTGCACTCGTCCGCGGCTCGTCCGCGCGCTTCATACGGGTTGGGTCGATAGGGTGCCCGACGTGGTGGCTACCGCAGTCTCATCGGCACGTCACACGTGGATGGACCTACTTCGCGGCACCGCAGTACTGCTCGTCATCGCGTGGCACTCGATGACTGTTACCGAGGGCCTTGGCGTTGACGTGCCGGACGCGATCACCATGGCCAACCAGGCGCTCTCGCCGTATCGACTTCCCACTTTGCTCGTCATCTCGGGAATGCTGCTCCCGCGGTCACTGACCAAGCCGGTCGCAGCCTACGTCCGCGGCAAGGTCCGCGCGATCCTGTGGCCCTTCCTCATCTGGACGCTCATCATGGGGCTGCTCCGGGATCGGAGCTCGCTGCTCGACCCGGTGACGTGGGTCGCCGGTCGTGACCACCTGTGGTTCTTGTCCACGCTGTTCGTCTGCTACCTCGCCGCGCTGGCGCTGCGCCGCGTGCCCGGCTGGGTGGTTGCGGTCGCCGCGTGGGCCTGCTGGTTCGCGTTCTCGCCTCAGGTGCCGGGGTTGGCCAATTGGATCTGGTTCGGCGCCTACTTCTTCCTTGGCGCCAGCCTCAGCCAGGCGTTCGAACGGATCACGCGACTGCCGGGAACGGTCGTCGCAGGGCTTGCCGTAGCCGCAGCGGCGGGCGCGGTGCTGGCTGCCGCCCGGTCCGGCTACCAGTGGGGCGCGCCCTGGCTGGTGATCTCGCTGGTTGGTGTCCTGCTCCTGATGTGGTCCGCGCCACGCGCCCCGCGGGTTGCGGTCGTGCGTGCGCTCGAAGCGATGGGCCGCTCGTCGATCTACTACTACCTGGCGCACGTGGCCGCGATCCTGCTCGTAGGACGGGGGCTGCTGGCAGCCGGCGTCGAGTCCGGCTGGCTGGCCTACCTCGCTGCCTTCGCCGCTGGGCTGCTGGGGTCCTACGCGCTCACGCGCATCCCGGCCGCACGATGGCTGTTCCTTTTCGCTCGCCGCATTGCGCATGACCCAACTCAGAGCCGTTCGACGGGCTGGTCGGATGTCAGCCCGTTGCCTCGCCAGCCGCAGCAGTAGCCTCGCCCGGCCGGCGCCAGAACGACGTATCGGGCGAATGAATCGGTCCAAGACGACAGGCCCCGTGTCTCGGACCGAGACACGGGGCCTGCATGGTGTCGAGGGGGGGACTTGAACCCCCACGCCCGTTAAGGGCACTAGCACCTCAAGCTAGCGCGTCTGCCATTCCGCCACCCCGACAAGGTGATGTGCAAGCGGTCCCGACGCAGCTCTGGGACTCCCTTGCGGCGAGGTGAAACGGTAGCACGCGGGCCCAGCAAATGACCAAACGGGTGGCGGGCACCGGGCGAGCTCAGCGGCATACGCTGACGGCATGACGAGCCACGACGCGAAGGACACGCCCGCAGCGCCCCGGCCGACCGCAGAAGGGGAGGTGGTGCGGATCTGCCGGGACCTGATCCGCATCGACTCGTCCAACTACGGCGACGGCAGTGGACCGGGGGAGCGCAAGGCGGCGGAGTACGTCATGGCCGAGCTCGCGGAGGTCGGTCTCGAGGCGGAGCTGCTCGAGAGCAACCCGGGGCGCTCGACCGTTGTCCTGCGGCTCGAGGGCGAGGATCCGGGGCGACCCGGGCTCGCCGTGCACGGCCACCTCGACGTCGTGCCCGCCAACGCGGCCGACTGGCAGGTCGACCCCTTCGCTGCCGAGGAACGCGACGGCTGCATCTGGGGGCGCGGCGCCGTCGACATGAAGGACATGGACGCGATGATCCTGGCGAACCTGCGCGAGTTCGCGCGCACCGGGACCCGGCCGGCGCGGACGACGACCTTCGTGTTCTTCGCCGACGAGGAGGCCGGGGGAGTGCAGGGGAGTCACTGGCTCGTCGACAACCATCCCGAGTGGTTCGAGGGAGTGACCGAGGCGGTCAGTGAGGTGGGGGGCTACAGCGTCACCGTCCCGACGCCTGAGGGCGAGCAGCGGGCCTACCTGCTGCAGACCGCGGAGAAGGGCATCATCTGGCTCCGCCTCCACGCCCATGGGCGCGCCGGCCACGGGTCGGTGCCCAACGACGACAACGCGATCGTCAAGCTCGCCGCGGCCATCGGCCGCATCGCGGCTCATGAGTGGCCCCGCGAGTACATCGCCTCCGTCAAGCAACTTCTCGACGGCCTCAGCGGCCTCACCCAGATTCCGTATGCCGCTGGGCTCGACCCGCTCCTGGCCGTCCTTGGTGGGGCGCAGGGTTTCGTGCGCGCCACGCTGCAGGACACGGCGAACGTGACGATGCTCGAGGGTGGCTACAAGCACAACGTCATCCCGCAGTCGGCGTCAGTTGCCGTCGACTGCCGCTTCCTGCCGGGGCACGAGGACTCGCTGCTGTCCACGGTCCGTGAGCTCGCGGGGGAGCACGTCGAGGTCGAGGTCATCCACCGGGACATCGCGCTCGAGGCGCCGTGGGACGGCGACCTCGTGGAGGCGATGAAGCAGTCGCTGCTGCGCGCGGACCCCGGAGCGGCCGTCCTGCCGTACTGCCTGTCGGGTGGCACCGACAACAAGGCGCTGGCGGGTCTCGGCATCCGGGGCTATGGCTTCGCGCCACTGCGGCTGCCGGCCGACCTCGACTTCGCGCCGATGTTCCATGGGATCGACGAGCGGGTCCCGTTCGACTCACTGCGCTTCGGGGCGCGGGTGCTGGGCGACTTCCTCAGGACCTGCTGACCCTGCTGAATCGGGCCTGCGGTCAGGCGGTGCGCTGGACGCGCATGATCTTGCGCCGCAGCCAGAAGCGGTGGACCCCGCCCTCGTACCGGACCGACCGGGCCAGCTCCCACCTGCCGTACTCGGCGTGCTCACGCACGGCCTGACGTGCGGCTGCCTTGGAGGTGCGCCGGTCGAACGTCAGGATGCGGTACTCGTACTCGGTCATCGCCGAACATTGTGACATCACCGAGGCACGCGGGCCGGGAACTCCGGCCGGTGCCCTCCAGCCGCAACACACCCGCCTATCGACTGCCACCCCCTGCTGCACCAGAGGGCAGCAGTCGACAAGCGGGTGTGTTGCCCTGCTGGGAGGGGGCTCGGCAGTGTCCCGAGGGGTGCCGGCGCGCCGCGTGTCGGACATCTACCTGAGGTAAGGTCACACGGTCCGGTCCAGGGGGATCGGGGGAACCGCCCGCCCCGCGGGCTCGATCGGCCCAGGAGGGCAACCAGATGTTGAAGAGGACCCGCCGCTTCGCGATCGCCACGGTCGTGCTGCCCGTTGCGTTCGTGGCGGCCTGTGGCACGGCGACCGAGACGGAGGCTCCGGCCGCCAACCAGACATCCGCAGCGAGCGTGGCCCCGCAGACGTCGACCACGCCGGCGGCCCAAGGACATGCGGACAAGGGAGCCTTCATCGCCGCCATCAAGTCTGGCAGCGAGCAGATGACCAGCGCCCACGTCGAGATGGTCATGGACGCCCAGGGCCAGACCATCACGATGTCCGGTGACACGAAGATGGACGCCAAGAAGCCGGCCATGCAGCTGTCGATGGACATGGGCAGCGCCATGAAGCTCGACATGATCCTGCTGGACAAGGTCCTGTACCTGCAGGGCATCCCCGGCGTGGGGGACGGCAAGTGGGCCAAGATGGCCGTGACCGGGGAGATGGCCAAGGAGTTCGAGAAGTCCCTTGAGCAGGCCGACCCCTCGAAGATGGCGGAGACGTACGAGGACGCCATCACGGACGTGAAGTTCGTCGGCCCTGACACTGTCGACGGTGAGAGCCTGCAGCACTACGAGGTGACGATGGACACCAAGGCGCTCGGCGACACCCTGCCGGATGGCGCCGCTGGGCTGCCCGACACCCTGACCTATGACATGTGGCTGGATGGGCAGGACCGGATCCGTCAGGTCGTCTACTCCGTCTCTGACATCAAGGCCGAGATGAAGATGAGCAAGTACGGCGAGCCGGTGGACATCAAGGCTCCCGCAGCCGCCGACGTCGTCGAGGTGCCCACCTCCTGACGCTCCTCTTCTGACCCACGGGTGAACGGCCCGCGAACGTCGTCCGCGTTCGCGGGTCGTTCCCTTATCTACCGCTTTTCCTGCGGGCCATTCGGTGTCGTCGGCGACGTGCGTCGACTACGGTCGAGTCATGACCGTGGAGCCCCGCGCAGCCCTGGAGCGGCTCATCAGTGCCCTCGAACGCCACTATGAGGCAGCGGGATCGACGAGGGATCCCGACCACCCGCTCGTCATCGCAGCGGCCCAGGACCTCGCCGAGGCGTTCGACGAGTACGACGAGGCGCTCTTCGACGCCACGGAGGTCGCGACCCCCTTGGCGGTCTATGGCGACGACTTCGACGGTCACGAGGACGAGGACGACAGCGACACTCCCTATGCCGGCCTCGACCCCGACGAGTACGAGGACGTGGACGACGAGGACGACCTTGACGACGATGACCTCGACGACGAAGAAGATGACCTCGACGATGAAGAAGACGACCTCGACTACGACGACGAGGACGAGCTGGACGACGTCGATGACGACGACGACGAGGCGCAGGACGGCGTGAGGTCGCAGGCCTGACGACCCCAGCGCCGAGTCACCTGCTGGGTCACCGCGAGCTCAGGGGCGCGCGGACACGTCGTCCAGGGCGTCCACGATCTCCGGCGGGAGGGTGAGCTCGAGGCTGGCCAGAGCTGTCCGCAGCTGCGCTCCCGTCCTCGCCCCGACGATCGGAGCGGTGACCCCGGGCCGGTCCCGGACCCAGGCCAGTGCGACCTCGCTGGGAGTCACGCCGAGGCCACGGGCCGCCATGACGACCGCTTCGGACACCCGTCTGGCGTGCTCGTCGAGAAACCGCTCCGCGAAGCCCGGGAAGTCGACGGAGGTGGCGCGCGACCCGGCCGGCACGCCGGAGCGGTACTTGCCGGTGAGCACCCCGCGCCCCAACGGCGACCAGGCCAGGACGCCGAAACCGAGAGCCTCAGCGGCAGGCAGGACCTCTGCCTCAGGCACCCTCGCCACGAGAGAGTACTGGATCTCGTTGACCACCAAGGGAACTCGCGCCTGCTCCAGCAGGGTCAGCGCTCTGGAGACCTGCCAGCCCGTGTAGTTGGAGACGCCGACGTAGCGGGCGCGACCGGTCGCGACCGCCCACTCAAGGGCAGAGAGGGTCTCTTCGAGCGGGACGTCGTCGGACCACGTGTGCGCGAGCCAGATGTCGACGTGGTCGGTGCGCAGCCGTCGGAGCGAGGTGTCGAGCTGCTGGATCAGCGTGCGTCGGGAGACATCGACCCGGCGTTCGTCGCCCACCCGGTGGATCCCGGCCTTGGTGCAGATGACGAGATCTTCCCGCGACACGACCTGGTCGAGCATCTCTCCGATGCACGTCTCGGCGTCGCCGCCGCCATAGCCGTAGGCGGTGTCGATCAGCTCGCACCCGGCATCGAGGAAGGCGCGGACGTGGTCGCAGGCCTCGTGCCGATCGACCGAGTTGCCCCACGTCATCGTCCCCAGGGCGAGCGGGGCGATCCGGAGGCCCGAGGAGCCGACACGCCTGTGCATGACCACGCACGCTAGTCGCTCGGGGGCTCTCTGCTGGCCGTTCCGCGCCAGATCGCGGGTGAGGATAGCCTCCCAGCATGCGACTCGGAGTGAACCTCGGCTATTGGGACCGCGGCGCTGCGGCTCACGACATGGTGGCCATCGCCCAGGAGGCGGACCGGCTCGGCTACGACAGTGTTTGGGTCGCCGAGGCCTACGGCTCCGACGCGCCCTCGATGCTCGCGTGGATCGGGGCGCTCACCGAGCGCATCCACCTGGGGTCTGCGGTCATGCAGATCCCGGCCCGGACGCCGGCGATGACGGGCATGACCGCGGCGACGATCGACACGATGTCCGGCGGGCGCTTCCGGCTCGGCCTCGGCGTGTCCGGTCCCCAGGTCAGCGAGGGCTGGCACGGCGTCCGGTTCACCAGCCCGCTCGCGCGAACTCGTGACTACGTCGAGATCGTCCGGTCCGTCCTTCGCCGCGATCGGGTCGCCCACGACGGACCGCACTACGAGCTCCCCCTGCCGGACGGGCCCGGCAAGGCGCTCAAGCTGGGCTCCCGCCCGCTGCGCAGCGAGATCCCCGTCTACCTCGCAGCCGTGGGCCCGCGGAACCTCGCCCTCACGGGTGAGATCGCCGACGGTTGGCTGGCCATCTTCCTCAGCCCAGAGCACGCAGGCGAGCAGATCGGCGCCATCGCTGCGGCGCGTCGCGCGGCGGGGCGGGGGACTGAGCAGGACCCCATGGCCGGCTTCGACGTCGTGTCCGCGACCCCCGTCGTCCTCGTCGACGACGTCGCGGCCGCCGCGGACCTGCTGCGTGACTACTGCGCCCTGTACATCGGTGGGATGGGCTCTCGGGAGCAGAACTTCTACAACCAGCTCGCCTGCCGGATGGGCTTCGAGGAGGAGGCGGCCCGGATCCAGGACCTCTACCTCGGCGGACAGCACCGCGAGGCCGCCGCGGCGGTCCCACTCGAGTTCATCGACGAGACGGCGCTGCTGGGGTCTCCGCAGCGGGTGGCACAGCGCCTGCGCCGCTACGAGGACGCTGGAGTGACCACGCTCGCGGTGGCGACCGGGGGCAGGATGACCCGGGAGCAGGCAACGGCGACCCTGTCCATTCTCGCGAAGGTGCACCAGAGCCCTGCGCAGTGACCCCACTCCTGGCAGACAGTGAGCCGCGGTAGGGTGCTCCACTGTGTCCTGCTGCGATCCGACCGAATCGGGACGGCACATCAGCGTTCGTCGATCCAGAAGGCTTGTGAACCGTGGCTGACCTGAGCTATCTCGATGCTGTCATCCTCGGCATCGTCGAGGGCCTGACCGAGTACCTCCCCGTCTCCTCGACGGGCCACCTCACCATCGCCGAGAAGATGCTCGGCCTCGAGGTCGACGATCCCGCTGTGACGGCGTACACCGCGGTCATCCAGTTGGGTGCGATCGCCGCCACCCTGATCTACTTCTTCAAGGACATCGGGCGGTTCGCCCGGGCCTGGTTCCGTGGTCTGGGAGGAGCAGAGGAGCGCAGGAATCCCGACTACGGGCTGGCCTGGGCGGTCGTGATCGGCTCGATCCCTGTGGGGTTGGTGGGCTTCGTGTTTCGCGATGTCATCGCGGGCCCGCTGCGTAGCCTCTGGGTGGTCGCGATCGCCCTGGTGCTGTGGAGCATCGTCATGGTCGTCGCTGAGCGGGCCCACACGGCGTTCGAACGCCGGGGCGCGGTCCGAGGGGAGCACACCGTGTCCCCGATCGACGGCCTCGTCATTGGCCTGGTCCAGTGCTTCTCCCTCGTCCCCGGGGTATCTCGCTCCGGAGCGACCATCTCGGCGGGCCTGATGCGGGGCATCGACCGGGTGACGGCCACCCGCCTCAGCTTCTTCCTCGCGATCCCGGCCCTCACCGCCGCGGGCGTCTTCCAAGCGGTGGAGGAGCGCGCGAACCTCGCTCGTCTGGGGATCGGCCCCATGGTCGTCGGCCTCGTCGTGGCCTTCGTGGTTGCCTATGCCTCGATCGCCTGGTTGCTGCGCTTCGTCGCCTCCAACAGCCTGTTGCCGTTCGTGTGGTACCGCGTTGGCCTCGGCGCCCTGCTGGCAGCGGCTCTCGCCGCCGGCTGGATCACCGCGACCTAGCCACTGAGCGGCGGGCGGCCACGTCCTCGTCAGAGCCAGCCCGAGCGCTTGAACCTCGTCCAGAGGAACAGGCACACCGCGACGATGACGGCGAGCACCACGAAGTACCCGTAGTGGTACTCGGAACCACCCACGTTGACGCTCGCCGTCAGCTCCGGCATGCCGTCGAAGTTCATCCCGTAGATCCCAGCGATCATGGTGGGAACCGCGGCGATGGCAACCCAGGCGGAGATCTTGCGCATGTCCGAGTTCTGCTGCACGGACACGCTGGCCAGGTGCGCGGACAGGATCACTGTGAGGAGCCGGTCATAGCTCTCCACGTGGTCGTTGACGTGGCGCAGGTGGTCCGCGACGTCGCGGAACAGGTGGCGCAGGTCGACGTGCAGGTCCCCGCCGCTGCCCCGCTCCAGGTAGCCGGCCAAGGAGTCGGCGAGGGGGCCGCTTGCCCGCCTGAACTCGAGCACCTCTCGCTTGAGCCGGTAGATCGCATTGGCGTCGCCCACGCCGTCCTCGCCAACGACCTGTGCCTCGATCTCGTCGAGGTCGATGCCGAGCTCGCGGTCCACGTCGACGTAGTGGTCGACGACGGAGTCCATCACCGCATGCATGACGATCAGGGGCCCGTGCTCCAGCAGCTCGGGATGCTGCTCGAGCTGCTCCCGGACGTCGGTGAGGGGGTTTCCCTCCCCGTGGCGGACGGTGACGACGAAGTGGTCACCGATGAAGAGCATGACCTCGCCGGTCTCGATGTCACTCGTCTCGTCGATGTATCGCAGCGTTTTGAGCACGACGAAGAGGGAGCCCTCGTACTCCTCGATCTTCGCGCGCTGGTTGCCCATCACCGCGTCCTCCACCGCGAGGGGATGGAGTCCCAGCTCCTGCCTGACCAGCGCGAACTCCTCGTCGGTCGGGTCCTTGAGACCGATCCAGATGAAGCCCTCCTCACCGTCGCGGAGGGTCGCGAGCTCGTCGCTGAGGTCGCCGCACTCAAAGCGTTGGCCCTGACGGTAGAGGGCCTGGTCCACGATCACAGCCCTACTCCACCACAGCACCATGCCGTATGCCGCTGGGCTGGCTCGGCGCGTCTAGGCTGGCCGGGTGCCCACCGTCCTCTTCGTCCGCCACGGCAGGTCGAGCGCCAACACCGGTGGCGTGCTCGCCGGCTGGACGCCGGGGGTGTTCCTCGACGAGACGGGCGAGGCGCAGGCCTCCAGGGTCGGCGCGGCCATCGCCGCAGCCGAGCTGCAGGTCGCGGAGCTCGTCTCGTCACCCCTCGACCGGTGCGTCCAGACGGCCGACCTCATCGCTGGTCACCTGGGGACGGTGACCCGGTCGGTGCACCCGGGGCTGGGGGAGTGCCGGTATGGTGCGTGGACCGGACGGCGGATCACGGACCTCGTGTCCGACCCGCTGTGGAAGGTCGTCCAGGACCGCCCGAGTGAGGCGCGCTTCCCGCCCTCCGACGCCTACGAGGCGGAATCGCTCTCCGACGTCCAGGAGCGCGCCCTGCGCACGGTGCGGGAGACCGACGCCCATGTCCTCGAGCGGCATGGACCGGACGCCGTCTGGGTTGCGGTCTCGCACGGCGACGTCATCAAGGCGGTGCTGGCCGACGCTGCGGGCGCCCATCTCGACGACTTCCAGCGCTTCGTGGTCGACCCGGGCTCCGTCAGTGTGGTGCGCTACACGAGCCGCAAGCCCTTCTTGCTGCGGCTCAACGACATCGCGGGTGACCTGCACGCGATCCGTCCGGCGGCGGGTCCGGGCGTTGACGGCGATGCGGAGGTCGGCGGCGGAGCTGGCCGCGCGGCCGCCGCCGACCTGCCCGACGAGGACCCGTCCGTGCTCGACTAGGGTGCTCGACCGAGATGCCTCGACCGAGATGCGTCGACCACGGTGGACGAACAGGGTGCTCGACCAGGGTCGGATAGGGTCGCTCGTATGACTTTCCAGGAGTTCGACCCGGTGTCGCGCTTCGTGGCGGGAACGGTCGGACCCACAGGCAACCGCACCTTCTACCTGCAGGCCAGCGATGGCCGACGCGTCGTCACCGTGGCCGTGGAGAAGCAGCAGGTGTCGATCCTGGCCGACCGCATCAACGACGTGCTGGACCAGCTGGCGCCGACGACTGCCATCGAGCCCGGGCAGCCCGGCGGTGCGCCGGAGGACACCGATCCACTCGAGACTCCGTTCGAGGAGGACTGGCGGGTCCAGACCCTGTCTCTCGCCTGGGACGAGGGGCGTCAGCGTCTCGTCATCGAGTGCCACGACCACGACCCGGACGAGCTCGAGGGAGGCGAGTCGGCCGATGACCCCGTGGCCGGTGGTGCCGAGCCGGACGAGGACTCGCCCTTCTCGAGGAACTCGCTCCGGGTGACCCTGAACCCCCCGCAGGCGCGGGCCTTCGCACGGCGCAGCCTGTCGATCGTCGCGGCCGGCCGGCCTCCCTGCCCTTTCTGCGGCGGCCCCCTCGACCCGACGGGCCACATCTGCCCGCGGGCCAATGGCTACCGTCGCTGACGGCGGCTTCCGGGCGGCGCCCGACGACGCGGCCCTGCTGGGGGATCTCGAGGTCGTCGGGCGAGTCGCCGATTCGTCCAACCTCTCCGTGCTGGTGCGGCTCCTCGCCGAGGACGGCGCTCATGCCATCTACAAGCCGGTGCGCGGGGAAGCGCCGCTGTGGGACTTCCCGGAGGGCACGCTCGCTGGCCGGGAGGTGGCCGCGCACCTCGTGTCCGAGGCCGGCGGCTGGCATGTCGTCCCGCCCACCGTTCTGCGCGACGGTCCGCTCGGTCCCGGGTCGGTCCAACGCTGGATCGGCGACCCGTTCTCGCCACTCGCCGACGATCTCGTCGTCGACCTCGTGCCGGAGGGGAACGTCCCGCCCGGCTGGATCGCCACCTTCTCCGGAGAGACCCCGTCCGGCCGGGCCGTCACCGTGGTCCACTCCATCCGCGAGGACGTTCGATCCCTCGCCGTGCTCGACGCGGTGATCAACAACTCGGACCGGAAGGGTTCCCACTGCCTCCGGGACACGACTGGGCGGCTGTGGGCCATCGACCACGGCGTCAGCTTCCACGCCCACCCGAAGCTGCGGACCGTGCTCTGGGGCTGGGCCGGAGACCCGCTCGTTGATGGCGACCTTGCGCGTCTCGAGCGCCTGCTCGACGTGCTGGACGATGCCACGAGCGGCCTCACGGACGCGTTGGAAGCCCTGCTGCCCCATGCTGACGTCGCTGCTCTCCGCGGACGGGTGGAGAGCCTGCTCCGCCGGCGCCGCCACCCCCGGCCGAGCCCGGGGTGGCCGGCCGTGCCGTGGCCCCCGCTCTGACCTCCCCACCTGATCGAGTGGACAAGAATTGCGCGCAATTCTTGTCCACTCGATCAGGTGGGGAGGTCAGAGCGGGGGCCAC
>NZ_DATCWX010000159.1:0-21316 GCF_036566125.1 Intrasporangium sp. | reverse complement strand
GCACCGTCCTCGATGGCTCCTCGGATGCCGGTGACCGAGGCGATGTCCCCGAGCGCGTCGGCGACGGCCTCTCGGGTGGCCTCGGCGCGCAGGGCGGGCTTGAAGTGTTTGCCCACGAGCGTGACCGGGAGCGCGTCCAGCACGGTGACGGTCTTGGGCGCTGCCGTCTGTTCGGGCACGTGATCGGCGGCCCAGGCACGCAGCTCCTCGGGGGTCGCGTTGGCGCCCGGGGCAAGGGTGACGAACGCGACCGGCACCTCGCCTGCGTGCAGGTCCGGACGACCCACCGCCTGCGCGGCCGTGACCGCCGGGTGTCTCAGCAGCACGCTCTCGATGACGGCCGGGTCGATGTTGTGACCGCCGCGGATGATCAGGTCCTTGGCTCGGCCGGCGAGGTGGATGAAGCCGTCCGGGTCGACCAAGGCCAGGTCGCCGGTATCCAGCCAGCCGTCGCGGAGCTTGCCCATGCCGTCCAGCACGGGCCCGTCGGGGCTCCGGTCGGTGACGTAGCCGGGGAACACGGTCGGTCCGCTGATGGCGAGCACGCCGACCTGACCGGCCGGCAGGTCGACCCACTCATCGTCGTCGGTGATGTGGACGGCCTTGACCTGCTGGTACGGCAGGCGTTGTCCGGCGGACCCGGGTCGTGGATGGTGGGGGTAACTCAGTGCGGTGACGCAGGTGGCCTCGGTGAGGCCGTAGCCCTCGACCAGCCGGATGCGGGTGGCGGACTCGAAGCGGTCGCGGACCGCCTGTGGCAGGGGTGCGGCCCCGACGACGGCGAAGCGGAGGCTGCTGATGTCGGCGTCGACGGGGCAGCCAGCCAGGACGGAATACACGGTGGGCACGGCGCTCATCGTGGTGACTCCGTAGCGCTCGACGATCTTCCAGAACTTGGAGTAGAGCGCCTGGTCGCGATAGCCCTGAGGGCCCGCCCAGATCACGTGGAGGCCCCTGAACAGCGGGGCCAGAACGGTGACGAGGAGTGCGTTGACGTGGAAGAGCGGCAGGGCCGCAAACACCACCGCGTTGTCGTGCAGCAGGCTGTTGGCAGCGATCATCCAGGCGTCGCTGACCTCGTTGGCGTGGGTGTGCGCGGCAAGTTTCGGCGTGCCCGTCGTGCCGCCGGTGTGGAAGAGAGCGGCGAGGTCCTTGGCCGAGGGCGCCTCACCTACGAAGGCGTCGTGTGGCTGCTCCGCCGCCAGGGCGGACAGGTGGCCGACCCGAACGCCGTCGATCGGGTGCAGCTCCGGCTCCGTCGGAGCCGCGCCCGTGGGGCCCAGTGCGAGAAGGGCGCCCATCCCGGTCTTGACCGCGATCTCCCGTGCCCTCTCCCACACCTCCGGCGCGAGGTCGGGACCCGCAGCCACGAGGACTCGGGCGCCCGACCTGCCCAGAAGGTCGGCGATGTGCTCGACCGACAGCCCGATGTTGATCGGTGCCGCGATCCCGGCGAGTTCGGCGGCCAGGGTTGCGGTGACGAGCTCGTCGCAGTTCGGGGCCAGGAGGGCGACCCCGTCGGTGCGGCGCACGCCCAGCGTGTGGAGCACGTTGGCGTACCGATGCACCTCCATCAGCAGTTCGGCATAGCTGCGCTCCGCTGGCTGCTCCCACCGTTCGCCGTCCGGGAGCACCGACAGGGCGACGCGGTCCGGCCACAGGCGGGCGGCCCGGACGAGGAGCTCGTAGGTCGTGCCCGGCAGGCGGCGGTCGGCAAGCGGCACGGCCTCGATCGCAGCGAGGTCGCCCGGCCGGTCGTACCTCGGCCAGAGCAGGTCGCCCATCAGGCGGTCCTCACGACGGTGCGCTGCCGACCGAGGTCGATCGCGCCGTCGTCGGTGCCGATGGCGGCCTCGAGGACGTCGCCGTGCTTGAGGTACTTGGGGTTCTGGGCCTGCCGCTGGAAGAAGAGCTTCCACTTCAGCGCGGGCGGCAGGAGGGCGGCGATGATCTCGACCGGCTTGGGCGGTGCGCTCAGGGCGGTCCCCGCCGGGGTCCCGGTGAGGAGCAGGTCTCCCGGGTCGAGCCGCTGGAACCGGCTCAGCGCCTGCAGGGCCTCGAGCGGGGAGTAGATCATGTCGTCGTCGACCACCGAGTCCTGGCGCAGCTCGCCGTTGACCCAGAGCCGCAGGCGCAGGTCACCGAACCGCTCGAGTTCGTCGTCGTCGAGCAGGACCAGCAACGGCCCGACCGGCGTGAAGGTCGGGTACGACTTGGACTCGAAAAACTGGGTCTTCGGCAACTGGATGTCTCGGGCCGAGATGTCGTTGGTTACCACCAGACCGGCCACGAACGAGGCCCAGTTGTCTGCGGTGACCTGCGTGCCCACCTGAAGCTCACGGCCGATCACCAGGCCGATCTCGACCTCGTAGTCCAAGTAGCGCACGTGGTGGGGCCGGATGATGTCGCTCGACGGGCCGCTGACCGAGCCAGACGACTTGCGGAAGAAGGTCAGCGGGACGGTGTCCGGGTCGAGCCCCGAGTCCTTCACATGGCTGACGAAGTTCGTCATCTGCGCGACCACGCGGCAGCGGGCCGTCACAGGGGAGACCAGGTCGAGGGTGGCCGGGTCGACGGTCTCCGTGCTGGCCCGGGCGGCTTCGATTTCCTCGTGCTCGGCGAGCAGCCCGCCGGTGGTCGTGGCATCCGTGTCGATGCGGGCGGCGCCGGCAGGAGTACGGACCCACCATGCGTCGGGCGTGCGAAGGATCGTGCTGCTCATGAACTCGTCACTTTCAGGAGGCCGCGGAGGCGGGTCAGGTCGAACTCGTTGTCTTCGCGCAGCGAGCGAGCCATCGACGCCAGCTCGTGCAACGCATCTCGTCCTGGTGTGAGACCCAGGAAGTCCTTGGTGGCCCGCGGTCCCCACTGGGCGAGCCCGGATGCCGTCATCGGCGACCAGCCAGGCTCGAGCGTGGAGTCGAACAGGTCACCGTCGGCGAAGTGCTCGACCAGGAGCCCGTCCGGGTCGCGCCAGTAGTCGAAGATCTGGCTACCCTCGATGTGACGACCGATCCCCCACGAGCGGTGGAAGCCGAGCTGGCGGAGGTGCTCTCCACCGGCGGCCAGCGCGTCGAGATCCCCAACCTGGTACGCCGAGTGCACGTATCGGTTGCTCGGACCGAGCATCATCGCCAGCGTGTGGTGGTCGGTGGGAGTCGTTCCACGGTCACAGCGGATGAAGCTCATCGTTGGGCCGCGCTCGCGCTGCCCCTCGTAGTACTTGAAGTCGCTGACGATGAGACCGAGGTGCTCCAGATACCAGTTCAGGGTCTCGATGTATCTCGTCGTCTGCAACACGACGTGGCCCAGTCGCTGGATCTTCGCGGGCTCATGCGGCGGGCGCTGCGTCATGTTGGTGCGCCGCACGTCGCGCCCGAAGTTGAACAGCTGCGTCGGCTGGGCGGGCAGGGTTGCCAGCTCGTGGGTGTCGGCGACAACCCGGACCAAGACCCCACTCGGGTCGGACAGGTCCACGGTGAGCCCGCCCAAGCTCTCCGGCAGCTCTTCCACATTCGTGCCGGTGGCCCCAGCCAGCCGGACCAGATCGGCGGTCTCTGCGGCGCGGAACGCCGCGCCGAGGTACAGCGAGCGTGGTCCGCGCCGGACGATCACACAGGGCGCGCCGGGGTCGGTCCCGCGCAGTTGCAGCTCGTCTGCCGTCCGGCTCACGGTTGTGAACCCGAACGCGTGAGCGAAGCGCTCCGACGCGGCCAGGTCGGGCTTCACGAACTCGAGCCAGGCCAAGTCGAGCACCTTGATGACGGGGTGTCTCGCGCGTCCCGGGTGCTCGGCGGGCAGTGCGCCTTGCTCGCTGTGCAGGTCGCTGTGAGTCCCGTGGTGACTGGTCATTGCCGCTCCTCAGATGTTCTACTGACGTAATCGTCACTCATGAGTCATCGTTCAGTCAAGTGGTTTATGAGGAAATCGTCATTCCTGATTGAGCGACGCTACGATGGGATGCACAACCTGAGACGAAGACGTAGAGGAGCAGTCGTGACCAACGCACCAACGCAGCCCACCAACCGACTGGACCGTCGCAAGGCCCGCACGCGAGCGGCTCTCATCCGGGCGGCCCAGACGCTCATCGCTGAGGGCCGGACGAACGTGCCGATCCTGGAGATCACCCAGGCCGCTGACGTCGGGATGGGCTCCTTCTACAACCACTTCGAGACCAAGGAGCAGCTCTTCGAGGCAGCTGTCGAGGCGGTGATGGACGCCTACGGCCAGCTGCTCGACAACCTAACGGCCGACATCGAGGACCCCGCAGAGGTGTTCGCCTGCAGCTTCCGGCTCACCGGGCGGCTGCATCGCAGGGAGCCAGAGCTCAGCCGGGTCCTGCTCAACAATGTGCTCCGGCTGCTCAGTGCCGAAAGCGGCCTGGCTCCTCGCGTCCGACGGGACATCGCGGCCGCCGTGGATGCCCGCCGCTTCGACGTCGAGGACCTCGACGTAGCAGTCACTATGACTGCCGGAGCCCTGCTCGCCCTCGGTCACCTGCTGCACAACCAGCCGGACCGCGACGTCGAGGAGACCACCGACCGGGTGACCGAGGACCTGCTGCGCATGTTCGGCGTACCGCGGGGACGCGCACGGCGGATCTCCACGCTTCCGCTGCCGGACCTCGACGCGGCGCCCGGCGACGGCTCGGCGGCCTGACGGCTCGTTCTCCTTCGACTTGGCCGGCGCTCCGAGTGCCGACGCCTCACTCTGCACTGTCGCTGCAAAGTGGCACTGACGAAATCGTCATTCTCGAGGTATCCTTCAGACGATGGCGGTCCCACCTGAAGCCACGACCCCGAACTGTCGCAACCTGAGACGACGAGGAGACCCTTCGATGAGCACCGCAACCGCCAGGCCCGCCGAGAGCCCCTCGCCTCTCGACGTCCTTTTCGTCGATGCCGCCCTCGGCCCACTGCACCGCTTCCTCCCCGACATGTCCACGGCGAAGTGGGCGGTCTCCCTCGCGCGCAAGCCGGACATCACGGCCCAGCGGTTGGGCGAGCTGGGCACCGAGGCAGGACGGATCCTGACTGGCAACTCCACCGTGGCGCCGCACCGGGGGGACCGCCGGTTCACGGACGTCGCCTGGACCGAGAACCCGCTGCTGAAGCGGCTGGTCCAGCTCTACTTGGCCGGGCGCCACACAGCCGAGCAGCTGCTGATCGATGCCGACCTCGACACGCGCGACCGCGAGCGCGTGCGGTTTCTCGTGGAGAACGTCGCCGAGGCGGTCGCCCCCAGCAACGTCCCGCTGGTCAACCCGGTCTCGACCAAGGCGGTCATCGACACCGCGGGGCTGAGCCTGGTCCGCGGCGGCAAGCAGCTCGTGAAGGACCTGGCCTCGGCCCCTCGCGTGCCGGAGATGGTCGACGGCAGCGGCTTCGTCCTGGGCGACAACATCGCCGCAACTCCCGGTGCGGTCGTCTTCCGCACCGAGGTGCTAGAGCTGATCCAGTACGCGCCCCAGACCGTCGAGGTCTACGAGGTGCCGGCGCTGGTGGTCCCGCCCACGATCAACAAGTTCTACGCGCTCGACCTCGCCCCGGAGCGCAGCCTCGTCGAGTTCGGCGTCCAACAGGGCAGACAGATGTTTGTCATCTCCTGGCGCAACCCGGACTCGCGGCATGCCACCTGGAACCTCGACAGCTACATCCGTGCCGTCCTCGACGCCCTGGAGGCCGTGGAGGAGATCACTGGCAGCGCGCGGACGGTCTTGGGTGGAGTGTGCTCCGGCGGCATCCTCGCGAGCATGACCGCTGCCTACCTGAGCGGCATCGGCCGGCAGGACCGGCTGGCCGCGCTCTGCCTGGCCGTGACGGTCATCGACAACCACGAGGCCGGGACGATGTCCGCTCTCGTCGACGAGCGGCTGGCGAATCGGGCCAAGGCCAAGTCGGCGCGCCAGGGATACCTCGACGGGCGGACGCTGGCCGAGGTGTTCGCGTGGCTGCGGCCTGGGGACCTGGTGTGGAACTACTGGGTCAACAACTACCTGCTCGGCAAGCGACCCCCAGCGTTCGACATCCTGTTCTGGAACTCCGACACCACCCGGATGACCGCCGCACTGCACGCCGACCTCGTCGACCTGGCCATGGAGAACACGCTGACCCGGCCCGGGGCCCTCACCGTTCTCGGCGTGCCGATCGACCTCGGCCAGATCACGGTGGACTCCTATGTGATCGCCGGCATCGCCGATCACATCACCCCGTGGGAGACCTGCTACCGCAGCGCCCAGCTCCTCGGCGGCACGACCCGCTTCGTGCTGTCGACCAGTGGCCACATCGCCGCCCTGGTGAACCCGCCAGGCAACCCCAAGGCGTCCTACCACACCAACGACGACCTGACCTCCGACGCCAAGGTCTGGCTCAAGGGCTCCGACCTCCACCAGGGCACATGGTGGACCGACCTCGGGCTGTGGCTCGATGAGCGCTGCGGCCAGCTCCGTCCGGCGCCCGAGGACCTGGGGTCGCACCGACTGACCGTGCTGACGGACGCCCCCGGCACGTACGTCTTCGACAAGTGACCCAGCTGCGACGGGTCCGACTGCTCGGCCACGACGTCCGGGTTGCCGTCCGGCCGGGCACCGCACCCGGCCCGCCGCTCGTGCTGTGCAACGGCATCGGCGCAAGCCTCGAACTGCTCCAGCCGTTCGTCGACGAGACCGATCCCCGGATCGAGGTAGTCCGCTTCGACGTACCGGGCGTGGGTGGTTCCCCGATGCCGAAGCTGCCGTACAACTTCGCGCTGCTGGCGTGCTTCGTCGGGAGGCTGCTCGACCGGCTCGGCTACGACCGGTTCGACGCCCTCGGCATCTCCTGGGGCGGCGGCCTGGCCCAGCAGCTGGCCTTCCAGTTCCCACGTCGCTGCCGACGACTGGTGCTGGTCAGCACCGGAACCGGAATGCTGATGGTGCCAGCCCGCGTCAGCGTGCTCAACAAGATGCTCACGCCCCGGCGCTACCGCGACCCGGCATACGCCAAGGCCATCGCCGCCGAGCTGTACGGCGGCCGGATGCGCCGGCAGCCCGGCGAGGTGAGACACGTGGCGTACGAGCAGGAGCGGCTAGGTCCCGGGACCGGCTACTTCCTCCAGCTCCTCGCCGGCGTCGGCTGGTCGAGCCTCCCCGCCCTGCCGATCATCCGGCAGCCCACCTTGATCCTCGCCGGGAACGACGACCCACTGATCCCGCTGGTCAACGCCCGGATCATGCGCGCGCTGCTGCCCAACGCGTCGCTCCACGTCTTCGACGACGGCCACCTCGGGCTGCTCACCGCCGCCGACGAGCTCGGCCCGCTCGTCTCGCGGTTCCTGACCTTGCCGGCAGGCGAGGGCGCCTCATCGAGCAGCTGACGACTCGCGCTGGCTCGCTCTGCCGGGTTGAGCGCGATGTCCACGATCATGTCCCTCCTGGACATCGACCAGGCCCCGGCGACCCACCTCCTGCAGGATCGAGCGTGCTCCAGGGGTCCTTACGTCACCGGATGGCTTCCTACTTTGGCTCGGGTGGGTGCGGGGAGCGCCGGCTGCCTAAGGCCGAGCTGGGCCGCCAGGGCCCGGGTGAGTTCGTGAGTGTGTCCGTCGGAGACCCCGAACACATACTTGTCGGGGCGCAGCACCAGCACGGAGCCCTGCTTGGCGCCGGCCCGGCGCTGCCAACTGGTCAAGGCTCCGGTGATGTCCTCGAGATCGACCACGCACTGGGCGCGCAGCTGCTCGACGGCCTTGCCTTGCGGCCGCTCGCCGGCAGCGTGGAGGGTGGCGAACGACGCGTCGACACGTTCCCACGTCTCGACGTCCTTGCCGAGCACTTGACGGGGATCGACGCCGATACCGATCACGGCCCAGCCCAAGCCAAGCGCGTCGTCGAGGCGGACCAGCCGGCCGTCGTAGGTCCGGACAGTCGTCTGCGGCGCGAGCGTTCCTTCGACGCCTCGGAAGCCGCGAGCAAGTCCGAGGTAGGCGCCCTTTGGGTACTTCGGCTTGGGCTTCATGCCCATGTTGCGGACGTAGCCGGCCAGCCCCGGCGTGCGCAGGACCGCCCACATCGCGGCATCCCTGGCCTTCGCTCTGGCCGGGTGCTTCACCGAGACCAGACTCTTGTTGACGACCGAGAAGTCGATCATCGCCTTGGCGTGGGGTGCCCGCTCGCTCTGGTAGCTGTCCAGGATCGCGGGGTCGGCGCCGTGCCTGAGGATCGCCTGGAGCTTCCACGACAGGTTGTCCGCGTCCCGGATTCCCGCGTTCATGCCCTGTCCGACGAACTGCGGCGTCATGTGCGCCGCGTCCCCCGCCAGCAGCACCCGACGGTCCCGCCAGCGGTCGGCGACCAGTGCGTTGAAGGTGTACACCAGCCTGCGGAGCACCATCACGTCGTTGGGGTCGACGTGCCGAGACAGCAACTGGCGCACGGTCGCCTCGGCCTCGAAGTGCTCCTTGTCATCCTGGTCGGTGAGCGCGAACTCGAACCGATGGCGCCGGCCCGGTTGCGGGCAGCTGACCGTCGGCCGGACCGGGTCGCAGATGAAGTCGAAGTACGGCCTGTGGCCGAAGGCGTCGACCCCCTCCTTGGCGGCCAGGTCGACGACGAGCCAGCGCTCGGGGAAGCTCTTGCCGGTCATCTCGCTGCCGAGCCGTGCCCGGACCAGGCTGCGGCCGCCGTCGGCACCCACCAGGTACCGTGCCCGCACGGTCTGCGTCGTCGTCTCGTCGACAACGCCGGCGCTCTCGCCGTACGACGTGCCGGTGGAGGCTGCGTGCACGACGCTGACACCGTCGGGGTCCTGGGTGAAGTCGACGAGCTCGCGGGCGCGCAGTACCTCGACGTGGGCGTAGCGGTCCAGCAGCTCCTCCAGCGTGTTCTCCAGCGTCGGCTGGTAGAGGAAGTTCACCACCGGCCAGCCCAGCGTCTGCTTCGTGGGAAGGAACTGGATCATGACGTCGCCGTCTGAGCGCACCCACTGAACGGCGCAGTCGAGGTTCATGTCGGCATGAACCTCATCTGCCACGCCCGCGGTCTGGAAGACCCGCATGGCCTCGTCGTCGGTGTAGACGGCGCGCGCGTTGCCGTAGAACTTGGGCTCGCGCTCGAGGACAAGAACGCTCAGGCCGCGGCGGCCGAGCAGGTGGGCCAGGGTGAGTCCGGTCGGGCCGAGCCCCACCACCACGACGTCGTAGGTCTTGTCGGTGGTGCTCATCGGACGGCTCCCGTCAGCTCGGGCACGGACACCTCGGCATGGCGGGCGTTACGCATGACGTTGGCGAACTGGTGCAGCTTGGTGACCACCGTCTCGCCGACCGGGGTGTGGCCCCAGATGCTGATGCCCTGGTACGTCGTGGGTTCCCAGGTGGCCTCCCGCTCCGGGCCGACGGTGACCGGATTCCATCCCACTTCCAGCTCGAAGCCGGACGGCGTCACGCAGTAGAAGGACAGCGACCTGTCGTTGGTGTGCTGGCCCACCGACCACGCGATCGTGAAACCGAGCTCGCGCACGCGCTGGTAGGCGGAGAGCATGTCGTCGAGCGTTGCTGCCTGGATGTTGACGTGCTGCGCCTTGGTGCGGATGGGGTCGACCTTGAGCTGCTGCACGTTGGCGATCGCTACCGAGTGGTGCCGCTCGTTGACGCGCAGGAAGCGGATCTTGAGGTTCATCCCACCGACGTTCTCGTCGATGTAGTCCGAGAGCCGGAAGTCGAAGATGGTGTTGAAGTAGGCGTGCAGCCCGTGCGGGTCGCGCGTCGTGATGGCCACGTGCCCCATCCCGGCATCGCCGGTCACGAAGCCACTGGTGATCATGTGCAGGGGCCTCGCAGTTCTCACCGGCGCGGTGAAGATCTCCTGGGTGATGCCCTTGGGGCCGGCGAAGCGCCAGAGCCGCTCCACGCCGCGCACGGCCGCCTCCTCCGGCGTGCCCTCCGCGATCGGGACACCGCGCTCGGTCACGCGCTTGACGATGCGGTCGAACGTCTCGTGGTCGTCGACCTGCCAGCCGATGGCCATCAGGTCCTCGGTCGGGCCGCGCTGGATCAGGAACCGGCACTCACGGTCGTCGAGCCGGAACCGCAGCACGTCCTTGGTGAGATCGTCGGCGTGCAGGCCGATCGCATCGGCACCGAACCGGCGCCAGTCGGTGAGGTGCTGGGACTGAACCACCACGTAGCCCAGGTGGACCGAGCCGAACACCGAACCGTCGGTATTTGACCGCAGCAACGTCGTGCTCATCGGGATGATTCCTTTCCGTCGAGGAAGTCCAGGGCGAGCGCGTTGAACAGGTCGGGGCGCTCCCACTGGACCCAGTGGGCGGTTCGGGCAGCGAGGTAGAGGTCGCAGTTCGGCATGGTGCGGGCGAGCGACAGGCCGCCCGCGGGGCGGTTCACCTTGTCGTCCGACCCCCAGATGACCAAGGTCGGCGTGTGCAGGTGGGCCAGGCGTCGGTCCCGCGTGAAATCCATCCGCAGCAGCGTGCGTAGGGCGCCAGGGGATGGTCGGCGCAGCGGCGGGTTGGCCACCACCTCTGGCTGGATGCTGGCCTCGTAGCGGAGGTCGATGAGCTTGTCGGGCACCGCCGCACCGTCGTACACCAAGTACTTGCGGATGAACGTTGCGAGCTTCTCCCGGCTCGGGCCGTCGCCGCCGTAGTAGTCGAACAGCGCGTTGAGGCCCTTGGTCGGGAGCGCACGGGTGGTGCGGACCCCGCCGGGCCCCATCAGGATCAACCTGTCCACCTTGTCGGGTCGGTCCAACGCCAGCCGCAGAGCGGCGGCGCCGCCGTAGGAGTTGCCCACGAGGTGAGCCTTCTCTATGCCGAGCTCGTCGAGCAGACCACGGATCGCGTAGGCGAGGTCGCCGAACGGGTCAGTGTGGTCGATGTCCTTCGACGACTGCCCGTAGCCCGGCAGGTCCGGGACGATCACCCGGAACCGATCGGCGAGCACGTCGATGTTGCGGGAGTAGTTCGACGCCCCGGTCGCTCCGGGCCCCCCGCCGTGAAGCAGTACGACCGGGTCTCCGCTCCCCGCCTCAGTGACGAACAGCTGGCGGTGATCGACCGCGACCACCGACTCGGTGCGTGGGACACGCTCCAGCACTTCCATATCATGCCTCCGATGCATCTATCTGATGAGATCATCAGCGGTGATGAAAGTATCTGTCAACCCTCTCTGATGAAGTCACCAGGGAGCGGCGGCGACTCTCCGGCATCTTCTGATGAATCAATCAGATACGATGGAGACACCAAGAGTGGGTGCGAACGGGGGATCGGAGGCCGGTCATGACCGTGCAGGTGACAACGCCGCCGAACCGGGTCGACCGCCGCAAACAGCGCACCCGCAGCGCGCTGCTGAGGGCCGCACGACGCCTGCTCGCCGAAGACAGGACCAACGTGAGCATCCAGGAGATCACCGACGCGGCCGACGTGGGCTTCGGGAGCTTCTACAACCACTTCGAGAGCAAGGACGAGCTATTCGAGGCCGCCGTGACCCAGACCCTGCAGGCCTACGTCGACCTGCGGGACGCGGTGGTAGCGGGGTACGACGACCCTGCGGAGATCTTCACGGTGAGCTTCCGGATGACCGGTCGACTCCAGCAGCAGCATCCTGAGCTGGTGCGCGTGCTGCTCAATACAGGCCCGAGGATCCTCGTCCACGACGCGGGGCTGGCGCCAAGGGCCCGCAAGGACATCGCGGCCGCGAAGGAGGCCGGCCGCTTCGACGTCGACAACGTTGACCTCGCCCTCATGGCCGCCGGTGGCGCCATGCTCGGGCTGCTGCAGCTCTTGGAGTCCCAGCCTGAGGCAGACGCAGCGGCCCTGACCGACCTGATGACCTTTTCGGTGCTGCGCATGTTCGGGATGACCAAGCGGGAGGCCGCCAAGCTCTGCAGCCGCCCGCTGCCGCCCCAGCCCGAGCTCTGACCGGCCTCGAACGACGGCCCGAGCGTCACGCGACCCGCCAACCGACGACGAGCCGGGCGCCCCAGCGAGTCCGGAGACTCATCGGTGTGACAGCTCAACCGGTTGCCGGGTAGTCGCGTTGCGCGTGGCTGAACACCGACACCGACCTGTCCCGTCGGCAGAACCGAGGCGCCACTAAGCCTCGATCCGCCGATGGACGCGGTCGTGTCTGACGTCTGAGCGCGCCGGAGCCTAAGAAATCCCTGACCAAGGCGACAACAGTCACGGTCCGCCGCAAGCTCATCCACGTCCCGGCCGGCGTGGCGCCCTCCGCCCGAAGGGTCACCCTGCACCTGCCCGAATCGTGGCCATGGCGGAACGGCTGGACGCCTGTTCGACCGAGTCGCCGATCCGCCCGGCACGGCCTTTCCTGACCACCAAGCCGACGACGGCGCCCAAAGGAACCCCGGCGTGGAACACCCCGACAGCGAGGTCGGCACTCACCCACGCCCACGCTCGACCCTCAATTGCTGACGCCGATCAGGCCGACCGAAGCCGCTTCGGGTCGTCCGGCGTCGTCGTCGCGCCGATAGCGATTCTGGGTATCAGCGCGGGCGGCTTGATCGACGTCGCGACAGCCTTGCGCGCCATCTCGGCAACACTGGCCGTCACGCTGATCATCGTGACCCTCCTCGCCGTGCGGCGCCTGCGGGTTGGGCCATGGCGCAAGGCCCTCGCGCTCGCCATGACGGCGGCACTGGGACTCGCGGCTCTCGGCATCGAGCTTGCCGTGCACCAATGATGCTCAGGTCGCCAGCGACTCGAGGCGTTGGGTGGCCGGAGCAGCTCATGGGTGAGCGCTGCGTCGAGGCCTGCGATGTGGTCGCGCCGAGGGCCTCGTGGACTGTGCACGTTCGCGTTGACCTCGTGCGCACCACGCGCGTTCGCCGCAGGAGGGTCGGCCAATACCTTTGACACCACAAAGGATTCGTCGATAGCGGCGCCTTCCTGCAGGGCGTGCTCGAGCAGCAGCGGCCGCATCAGGTCGTCCTTGCCGTGCCCGACGACGTTCTCCACCAGACCTTTGGACTGCGGGTCGAGCGCCTCGCAGAAGTCCGCCCGGAACCGGTAGTGCGTGGCGAACCGGACGTACTCCGGGGTGGGCACGACGCGGTTGAGCGACCACCCCCCACCCCGCCCTTGAGGCAGTTCATCCGGTCCGCGAGCACCACCTTCGGTACCCCGCCGAGGTCCTTGAAGCACTCCGCGAGAACGGCCAGCGTCGTGGCCTGCCTCTCGTCCGCGGCGAACCGCACGAACCGGACCCGGGACCAGGCGAGCACGGCGCAGAAGACGTGCACCCCGGCGATCACGCCCCAGTCGATCGCGAGGTGCTCGCCCGGGGACCACACCGCTGGCCGCCGGCCATGGCCGTGCTCGCGGCGGAACGGTCGCTTTCCTTCGCGACCAGCCGCCGGAAGCTGCGGTCCGAACCGGCGTAGTTGGCCGGGCTGGCGCCTTGGGCGGTCTGTGCCGCCTGGTCCGCTCGATCACCCGCTTGACGGTCTTGTGCGTGGTGCCGCAGATCTCTGCGGCGCCCCGGTAGGTGCCCACGAGCTGGTAGGCGGCAACGATGTCCAGCTCTTCCCTCATGCTCTTCAATGGAGCTCCCTGAGCGGTGGCAGTGACTGGCTAGACACCGCCATGGTCACCGCTCGGGGCTTCACGCCCCGGCTCGACACGACGAGCAAGTGGTGGGCACTCCTACATGGCCACCAGCGGGAGACCTGACCTGGCCGCTAGCGGCGACTTTTCCATGGCCATGGAGCCTGCTGGCCTACAGGCTCACCGGCTCGCATGGCACTGATCGAGCGGCTCAACGACAATTCCTACCGCCTCACGACCCCACCACAGGGACGCGGGTATCGTTGGTGTCGC
Source organism: Intrasporangium sp. (assembly GCF_036566125.1). Taxonomy (GTDB): domain Bacteria; phylum Actinomycetota; class Actinomycetes; order Actinomycetales; family Dermatophilaceae; genus Intrasporangium. The sequence goes on along the minus strand of NZ_DATCWX010000159.1, from coordinate 7,487 downwards.
AAACGGCGCCGACGAGGTGTACGTGACCAAGAACCGCGACGTCGCCGAGCCGGATCGAATGCTCCCAGCCGTGGCACAGCGTCGTGTGCGGTGTCATGGTGAGGTGGTTGTCGTCTGCAGGGGTCCTGCCCTGGTTCCGCGTGGACTGAAGGAGCACCTCATGACCAGTGACTCTGGTTTCGACGCCGTCCCGTCCTCGCCTGGTGAGCCGTCCGAGACATCGGTGGCAGAGATCGCGACCGCTGCCAGGGCGGCCGCAGTGCCGGTCACAGTGTCGCTCCATCTCGTCTGGCGGATCGGGCTGGTGCTGCTGGGCGTGGTGTCGGTCGGGCTCCTCGCCAAGTTCATCATCAGCGACGCCGGCAACGTCATCCTCACTGTGCTCATGTCGTGGTTCGCCGCCTTGGCGATGACGCCGATCGTGGACCGGCTGGCCACACACATGCGACGGGGCGTGGCAACCGCTCTCGTCATGGGCGCTTCCGTGGGATTCGTCGTGATCTTCGTCCTCGCCTTCGGCTCTCTGTTCGTCGACCAGCTGGCTCAGCTCATCCTGCTCGTGCCCACTCTCATCGACGAGGCGCTGGCGTGGGCGAACGACGCCTTGTCGATGTCACTCACGACCGACAGCATCCTGTCCTCGCTGCACCTCAGCCCGGACAGGCTCGCCACCGCCGCAGGCTCGGTCGGCGCCGGTGTGCTCACGTTCTTCGGCTCTGCGGTCGGCAGCATCTTCGTAATTTTCACCTTCGGCATGTTCACCTTCTACCTGTCGGCCCAGCTGCCGCAGCTCGAGCGCTGGATGGCCGGCCTGTTCCCAGCCCGCCGCCAGGCCGTCGCCGCCACGGTCTGGACCCTGACCATCGAGAAGACCGGCAGATACGTCGGGGCGCGAGTCGTCCTCGCCGTGCTCAACTCCGTGACCACGGCAGTGGTCTTCGTCATCATCGGGATGCCGTACTGGCTCCCGCTCGCCCTGTGGACCGGGATCGTGGCCCAGTTCGTCCCCACCATCGGCACGTACATCTCGATCACCCTCCCCGTGATGGTCGGCCTGCTCAGCCCGAACCCGATGACCGGTGTCATCGCCTTGGTGTGGGCGATCGTGTACCAGCAGATGGAGAATCTGCTCATCGAGCCGAGGGTCAACTCCAAGGCCGTCGACGTCAACCCGGCCGTCTCCTTCGGCGCCGTCTTGGTTGGCGCAGCGCTCTTCGGCGTCGTGGGGGCGTTCCTGGCCGTGCCCGTGGTGGCGATCCTGCTCGCACTGCTTCAGATCTACGGCCACCGCCACGAGATCCTCCCCGACATCGCGCAGGCAATCGACGCAACCGATCCCCCGCGGACGGGAGGACGGACACGGCGCCATCGCACCACCGCCGAGGGGGCTGCCCCGCCGTCAAGGGGGACTGCCTAAACAACCCGACTCACCTCTAAATGATGAACTCGCCAAGAGCCACTCCTCGGGGCAGGCCGTCCCGCCACCGGGGGTCGTCGCCACCCGTACCCGACGCACGGTGACCACGGAGCAGGCGAGGTCGGGACCGGGCCATGGACGTATTCGGCCTGTACCTAGGGCTCCGCTGGGGGCCTGACCCTCGCGACCCTAGCCTGGGCATCGAGCCGGAGACCTCCTCGGCGACGAAACCGTCATTTCCGAGTTGGTTTCAGTCATATGCCAGCCCGAGGTGAGCCGCGATCTGCAGACGTCGCCACCTCCCACCCGTGTGCCCAGAGCAGGCCACCGAACACCCGACGTTGCCCCTTGACCACAACAGGGGGCTTCCTTGAGGCAGATCGTCCGCCGCCGCTCGTCGAAGTCAAGCTCGTTAGTCACTGGCTGCGCCACGAGCGGCTCCACATCCGGGCGCTCCAGCATGACACCTCCCGACGCGAACGGCGCGAACGCGGCAACACGAGAAGGCCCGCGAGGAAAGTCGCCCGCGCTGGTCGAACGGCAAAGGACGACCGGACTCGAGCGGTCTGATCACTCGCGGCCCTTCACACGCCTGGCCCCATTCCGAGGGCCGGCGCCCTCAACCCGGGAAGCCGGCATCCGGAACGACATAGGCATTCGCGCGGAGCCGACGCGGAAGTGGCGTCGCAGACACAGTCAATTTCGTCGAAGCCTTGGCATCAGATCAGGCCGTGCACACGGCGTCGTCGACACCCGACACGGCGGCGTCGGGCAGGCCGTCGGAGCCGGGGTCTATGCCCTCCATCGCCGCCGTCTCGAGGGTGTCGGACAGGCGCAGGACCTTGATCATCAGGTCGGTGCCGATGTTGCCGGCTGGCAGCGTTGGATATGCTGGGCCCGCCGCCGGCCCTCGTGGCCCTGAAACGAAGCATCGTCGAGATCAACACCAAGATCCGGCTCATCACGCGCAGAGCGTTCGGGTGCGGCTCAACCCGGGCTCTCATCGCCCTGGCCATGCTCCGCCTCTGCGGGCACCGCCCCACCCTCCCCGGCCGCCCATGACCCGCTCATGCGTCACAAGAGCCATTCTTGCCGCCAAGGCGATCCAGCCAAATCCCCAGCCTCCGCGTGGAGCGCTGACGTTGGTTAGTCGGTCAACCGCCAGCCGCCGACCGAAGCGATGGCGCCGGCATCCTGGAGGGGCTCGGCATAAGGATGGGCGGGTACGACACCAGCGCTCGGGGTGGTGACACGCCCGGGCGGCGCCCCTCGCAGCCTTCTGCCAGCTGACGACCGCTCATCGCCCACGCGGCCAACTGAGGGAGCCGTCACATGCCATGTCAGGCCTTGCCATACTGCAGTACTGACGATATCGTCAGTACTGCAGTAACAGAACAAGTGACCCTCACGGGTCGACAACCCATCGAAGGTGGTAACTCATGACGCAGCACACGAACTTCTCAACGCGGCTGGACGATCTGCAGCAGCGGGTCGCGTCGGCCAGGTCGGCCGTGCAGACGGCCGCGACCGAGTCCGAGGCACAGCTCAAGGCGCGGATCGATCGGGCGCAGGTCAACCTTGACGAGTCGGTCCAGCACGCACGGCAAGACGTCTCGGAGGCCGCCGACAGCGCGCGGGGAAAGTGGGCTCAGCTGAAGGCTGACGCCGCGGCCAAGAGGAGCGAGGTCAAGGCAGACCTGGATAAGCGGGCCCTGCACATGGACGCCAAGGCCGCCCGCAACGACGCGGACTGGGCAGAAGGTGACGCGGCCGAAGCCCTCGACTTCGCCGACTGGGCGGTCGAGAACGCACAGCTGGCCATCCTCGACGCCATCCACGCCCGCGTCTACGCCGACAGGCTCCAGGCCGCAGACGCCAAGTAGTCCCCCCTCGGACTGGGGTCAGACAAGCCCCAGTTCTCTTCTCACAGCAGATACGCCGCCGCGGGCAGGAGTGGTCAACGCCCTGCCCGCGTGGCATCCAGAAGGGAAAGTATGCAATGACAAGCACGTTGAAAACCGCGGACCCGATACCCGACGCGATCCGCTCCGATGCCCGGGAGGCGCCTGCGGCGTGGGGGTGGATCGTCGTCATCGGGGCCCTGTGGATCGGCTACGGCTTGTTCGTGCTGTCGTTCAAAGTGGGCAGTCTCCTCGCGGTGGCATCGCTGGTTGGCGTGGCCTTCGTGTTCGGCGGCACCACCCAGCTCTTGGTGGCCAGCCGTGAACGCACGATGCGCTGGCTCAACATCGCCGGTGGGATCCTGGGCGTGGCCGCCGGCATCGGCACCTTCGCCTGGCCGGCCATCACCATCCACGTCGTGTCCATCATGGTGGCCTGGTACCTGATCGCCTACGGCACCATCCACATCGTCAGCGCGCTGGCCGGCCCCAAGCTGTCGTGGTGGTGGACCGGGCTGCTGCTCGGTATCTCCGAGCTGGTGCTCGGGGTCTGGGCGACACGCTCGTGGGACCGCTCGCTGGTAACGCTGGTGACTCTGATTGGAGTGTGGGCCATCACCCGCGGAGTGACCGAGATCTTCGCCGGCTTCACGCTCCGCCAGGTCGGCCGGCACGAAGACCGGCCGGTCCCATGACCGCCGGACGAGCGGTCAGTTGCGCCAATGCCCTCCGCGACGCGGTATTGGACGAGGGCGCGGTGTCCACACGTCTCCCGCGGGCTCGTGCCGGGCACGGAGCAAAGGGGCAGAAGTGAGAAGCGCCCATCAGGAACCGGTCAGCCCCGCGCTGCTGCTACATCTGCGCGAGCGCGGCAAGCGCCGGGAGAACCGCGTTGCCGACCAGATCACGCGGTTCGCAGGATCGATGAAGTTCGTGTACATCCACGCCATCTGGTTCAGCCTGTGGATCGCCCTTGGCCTCGAGGACTACCCGTTCGGACTGCTGACGATGATCGTCTCGCTGGAGGCCATCTTCCTGTCGACATTTGTCATGATCAGCCAGAACCGCGCCGACGAAAAGCGCCAAGTGATCGCGGACGAGGCCTGGCGAACTGTCCAGGAGGAGGAGCAACAGAACGAGATTCTGCTCCGCCTGTCGAACGAGATCCTCGATCTCACCAAGGAGATCCACGCCGCGAGCGCCGCAGCCTCGCCGCCTGGTCGTCCCGGAGCTCAGGCAGGAGCGGCACGTCCCGGGGAACGAGATCAACGGAATGTGACCTACACAAGCCCTCCGGGCGACGCGACGAAGGAGTGGTGACCATGGCAGCGACCGGGACGTCCCAGAAGGCTGGGTGGCTGTCGGAGGTCCGGGCACAAGCCGTGGCGGTGGACAGCGCGATCTCCGAGGCAGTGGAGAAGACCGAGACGCCGGCCCTTGACCGGTTCCTCGTGCTCCTGTCCGATGCGGCGAACGGGTCTCGCCTGTGGATCGCCACAGCGGGTGCCGTCGCGCTGGTCGGCGGACAACGCGGCCGGCGAGCGGCGACCGAGGCCGTGGCGTCGATCGCGCTCGCGTCGGCGGTGAGCAACCTCGCGCTCAAGTCAATGAGCCGGCGCCGAAGGCCCCAGGCCGGGAAGGGGCAGGTCGTGCCGTCGCGGCAGGTGCGCCGCCCCATGTCCTCGTCCTTTCCGTCCGGCCACGCGGCGTCCGCGTTCGCGTTCGCCTCAACGATGGGCGAGATGCTCCCCGTAACGTGGGTGCCCACGCACCTGGCGGCCTCACTCGTCGCCTATGCCCGGGTCCACACCGGCGTCCACTACCCGTCTGATGTCGTCGCGGGCGCGTTGGCCGGCGCGATGTGCGGATCGGTCGTTCGACGGCTCGCCCGTCGACTGTCGCCCCGAACCCAGCGGGCGGGTGAAAGCCATGTCGTTGCGCGCTGATCCCCGTGCGTCGGTCCGTGCGGCAGTGATCATGAATCCCCGTTCCGGCGGAGGCAGGGTCGAGCAGTTCCGGCTGGTCGAGGTCGCTGAACAGCTCGGTGCCCGGGTACTGCTCGCGGGCCCGGGCCAGGACGCCGGGGCGCTGGCACGTCAAGCCGTCTCGGAGGGCGCCGAGGTGTTGGGAGTGGCCGGCGGAGACGGAACCGTGTCGACCGTGGCCGCGGTGGCCGCGGAGTCCAACCGGCCGTTGCTGGTCGTGCCCGCGGGCACGCGCAACCACTTCGCCCGCGACCTCGGGCTCGATATCCATGACCCGGCGGCCACGATGCACGCGCTGCGCGACGGCGAGCAGGCCCGAGTCGACCTGGGCCTCGTGGCCGGCCGGCCCTTCGTCAACAACGTGTCATTCGGCGTGTATGCCGACGCCCTGCTCAGCCCTGGCTACCGCGAGGGCAAGGCGCGCACCCTGGCATCGGTTGCCGGCCCCTATCTCGAGGGACGGCAGTGGGTCGACGCGAGCGTGGACACCCCCGACGGGACGATCGAACGTCCGCAGGTGATGCTCGTCTCGAACAACCCGTACCACATCGCCACCCCCCGTTACCTCGGGTGGCGTTTCGCCCTCGACGGTGGCGTCCTCGGTGCCATCCTCCTCAAGGGATCGCCTGGCTCAGCACCCCCGCCTCTCCCCCGCCTGGTGCGCGGCATGGCGGAGCGGGGTGCGACGCCCGGCGGGGAGGGCCTGATCACCTGGTCCGCGCCCCGGGTAACCCTGCACGGCGAAACGCCTGCCGTGGCCGCAGGCGTCGACGGCGAGGCGATCACCCTAGCCCTCCCGCTGACGTGCGAGATCCGGCCGGGAGCCCTCCGCGTGCTGCTGCCAGTTCGTCGGCCCGGCCTCCCCCAGGAGCCGCGCCGGCCCCGACCGCCTGGCCGCCTGAGTCCGAGACCCCACGCCGGCTAGACGAAAGCCGGCTACAGCCACACCCCGGCCAGCAACGCCGACGTCAAGAAGGCAGCCCGGGCAGCGGCTCAGCTCGTCGACGAGGCACGCGCCGAGACCCCGCTGGGCTCATGAGCAACGCTCCAAACGGTGGCGCTCGACCGGGGCAGGAGGTTCCGCGCAGATTCCGCGAGAACCGCCAAGACACCGTCAAACAACCGAAAGTCGCGGCCACCTTTGAAGCGGCCAATCCGACTGTCAACCAGCCGGATTCGGTATCGTCGCAGGTCAGCCGCCATGTCCGGAAATGGGCGGCCAAGACCTCCTAAAGCGGGTGTCGCAGGTCCGAATCCTGCCGGGGGCACCCCCAGAGTTCCACGCCCGGTGACAGGCTCGGCACGTCGAAGAAGAGAAGGAGGTATGCCGCTGAGCGGGCTTCCAGCGCAAGCGCGCTCAGCGGCATACCCCTTGTCTGACACGCAGTGCCCCGTCGGCGTCCAGCGACGATCTGCTTTCAGGGCCCCTTCCTTGGAAAGCGCACGTTGACGCCCGCCCAGTTCTGCCGGGAACCAAGGTTCCGCTGCTTCCGCGTTCGGCCAGGGCGAGTTGCCTTGCCCTGCAAGCGAGCTCAGCGGCATACAACCGAAGTCGTATGCCGCTGAGCTCGCCGACGCTGTCCTTGCTGAGTCCTTCCTCATCAGCCGTTGGTGGCCTCGCGCCGGTCGCGGCGTCTCCTTCATGCCGGCCCGCCCGAAGTCATCACTGCGGCCGAAAGCGTGCGAGCAGTCGCCCGGTAAGCCGACCGCGTCGCCCTCCAGCGAAGGTAGCGCTGCAGCTCGTGGTGCACGGCCTGCTCAGCCTGGGCCACATCCGCCTCGAAGTGCTCCGCGGCGCTGGTGCCCGCGGCACGCAGGTCGGCGAGATCGATGACCTGCACTCCTGCCGAACCCCGCACAGACGGTGCCACGTTGCGGGGGACGCAGAGGTCGAGCAGCAGAAGGGGCTCGGGTCTGTCCCGCGCCCCCCGCGCCAGGGAGTCCTCGTCGACCAGGGGCTGTGGTGCGGCCGTGGCCAGGATGGCGACGTCGCTCGCGGCCAGACATTCCGGAAGCTGGGACAGATCCACCACGCGAGCGCCCTTGCGGGCGAGCAGGTCGGCGTGCCGCCGGGTGCGGTTGCAGACGGTGAGCTGCGCACCGAGCGCGGCAGCGCGGGCCACGACCGCGGCTGCGACCGATCCGGCGCCGACCACGAGGACCCGCTTGCCGTCGAGTGATCCA
>NZ_DATCWX010000162.1:0-6823 GCF_036566125.1 Intrasporangium sp. | reverse complement strand
TGCAGAGGTCCTCGCCGCGGCGAACACCGAGCTCGCGCGGTTCTCGGGTGGGCGCTACTCCCTCGAGCACACCGATGCCAAGAAGGGCAACGCGAAGTCGGGCCTCGGCGTCCGGGTCCACGACATGCACACCAACCAGGTTCGCGACGTCGGCACCCTGTCCGGGGGCGAGACCTTCTACGTCTCGCTGTCGCTCGCGCTGGCTCTGGCGGACGTGGTCCGCGCCGAGTCGGGCGGCGTCGACCTCGGCACGCTCTTCGTCGACGAAGGCTTTGGCACCTTGGACCCTGACGTCCTCGATGACGTCATGCACACCCTCGAGGGTCTGCGGGCCGGTGGCCGCACGGTCGGCATCGTCAGTCACGTCACCGAGCTCAAGTCCCGAGTCGCGGACCGCATCGAGATCCTCGTCAAAGACGATCGCACCTCGACGCTCCGCGTCACCGCCTGACGCGATGGCGCTCTCCGACTCAGGCGACCTGCGAACTCTCCCGAGACATGGCAGCCCCGATCCCGAGGATGACGACGCCGACGACGGCAGAAGCCCCGGCGAGCCACGCGTAGCCGAGCGACCCGACCACGACTCCGGCCACCGCCCCACCGCCCGCGCCAGCCAGCCCCATGAAGACGTCGGCGAGTCCCTGGGTCGCCGGCCGCTCATCGGTGGCGACCGCCGCGGTGAGCAGGGTCGACCCGGACACGAGCGTGCAGGACCAGCCGACGCCGAGGAGGAACAGCGCGACGAGCAGGAGCACCGACCAGCCGGCCTCCGAGAGGGCGGCGAGGCCGGAGGCAATGGCGAGGATCACGCCACCGAGCATGGCGATGACTCGCCCGCCCCACCGGTCGACGGCCGTACCCACGACAGGCGACAGGACGTACATGCCGAGAATGTGGATCGAGATGACGAAGCCGATGACCTCGAGCTCGGCATCCCCGTGCTTCATGTGGATCGGCGTCATGACCATCACGCTCACCATGACGAGGTGCCCGAGCCCCATGACGAGCACGGCCCGAAGCGCACGAGTGTTCGCGCGGATCACCGACATACCCCGCCGCATCGAACCGTCGTGGTTGGGTGCCTCGGGCGCCGGTCCCGTCGTGGTTCCCTCCGCCAGTCCGGCCGTATGCCGCTGGGCTCGCTCCTCGTGCTCCGTGGCCTCGAGCGCGCGTGCAGTCAGGAGCGGGTCGGGACGCAACAGGCGGTTGACGACCAGCCAGGCGAGCAGGAAGCCGGCAAGCGAGAAGATGAAACAGCCGGCCAGGTCCGGGATCCCGACGAGGCGGGCGACCGAGACGCCGGGACCGATGAGGTTCGGCCCGACCACCGAGCCGATCGTCGTGGCCCAGACGACGATGGAGAGGTCCCGGCCACGATGGGCCGGCTCGGCGAGATCGGCCGCGGCGTAGCGAGCCTGGTTGTTCGCCGTCGTGCCTCCGCCGAAGAGGAACATCCCGACGAGGAAGAGCGGGAAGGAGTTTGCCACCGCCGCGGTGATGACGAGCGCCGCGCCGACGAAGGCGACTGCGAGCCCCAGGGACTGGCCCATCCGACGTCCGTGCCCCGCGATGACACGCGCCACCGGGATCGTGATGAGCGCGCTGCCGAGGACCTGGGAGGTGGTCCCGACCCCGGCGAGCGCCTCCGTCCCGCTGAGCTGCTCGGCGAGCAGGGCGCCGACCGCGATGCCGCTCGCCATGCCCACCCCACCGAGGATCTGGGTGGCGACGAGCGTCCGAATGACCTTGCGCTGCAAGGTGCCCCGGTCGAGCCGGGTCATCGTGGTGGTCATGCGTGGCGCTTTCTGCACATTCGACTCAGGCTCGCGGGCCCGATTCCTGTTCACTCGATTGGGGTGTGGGCGTCAGACGTGGCGGCGGGAGGTGATGACGCGGAACCGGTTCGCGACGTAGGCCGCGTCGGTGTAGGCCGCGTTGGCGGCCGGGTTGGCCCCCGTCCCGTGGAAGTCGGAGAAGGCGGCCGTCTGGTTGACGAAGATCTGGCCGGTGAGGTTCTCGGACAGGGCGACACCACCGTCCACCGCGGCCTGGCGGGCCTGCTCGAGCACGGTCTCGTCGGTCGAGTAGACGGAGGCCGTCATGCCGCCGTGCTCGCGGACGGTGTCGGCGAGCTGGGCGAGCGACTGGTCCGTCGAGGCGGTCTGGATGAGGAACCCCACGGGCCCGAAGCACTCCTGCGTGTACACGTCCTCCCGCTGGACGTCGACGGCGACCAGCCCCGGTGCCCGGACGACCGCCTCGGCGTAGGACGGGTGCACCACGCGACGTGAGTCGAGCACGACCCGACCTTCGGCCTCGGCCGCGATCGACTCGAGCGAGTCGGCGTTCGACCGGACCTGGTCGTTGACCGTGGCCCCGAGCAGCTCGACGGCCTTCGCATCGTCACCGGTCAGGCGCGAGACCGCCCCAGCCAGGCGCTCGCCGAACTCGTCGAAGGACAGGTGCCCCTCGTCCGTCTCCACACCGGTCGAGGGCACGTAGATGTTCTGCGGCGCGGTGCACATCTGGCCGGAGTAGAGCGTCAGCGAGAAGGCGAGGTTGCCGAGCACCCCCTTGAGGTTGTCGGTCGAGTCGACGACGACCGTGTTGAGGCCCGCCTTCTCGGTGTAGACGAGCTTGCCCAGCGCCGCCCCCCGCTCCTCGAGCCACGCCCCGAAGGCCGGCCCGCCGGTGTAGTCGATGATGGCGATCTCGTCGCGCTCGGCGAGCGTCTTCGCGAGCCCCTGCCCGTCGGCCTCGGCGGCGAGCTGGACGAGCGCCGGGTCGAAGCCGGCCTCTGCAAGCACCTTCCGCGCCGCGTCGACGGTGATCGCGAGCGGCAGCACCGCGCGGGGGTGCGGCTTGATGACGACCGGGTTCCCGGTGACCAGGGACGCGAAGATCCCGGGGTAGGCGTTCCACGTTGGGAAGGTGTTGCAGCCGATGACGAGGGAGATGCCGCGCGGGACGATCCGGTAGTCCTTCTGCATCCGGATCGGTGCGGGGTTGCCCTCGCGGTCCTTGCCGGGCTTCTCCCACACGACCGACTCGGGCACCCGCTCCTGCTCGATGAGCCCGGCGGCCACGGCCTCGATCGCCCGCTCCTGCGCGTGCGGCCCACCCGCCTGGAACGACATGACGAACGGCTGTCCCGACGTGTGCATCACGGCGTTGGCCAGCTCGAACGACCGCTTGTTGATCTGGTCGACGATCTCGACGCACACCGCGGCCCGGACCTGCGGGCCCGCGTCACGCCAGGCGGGGATCGCGGCCTCGGCAGCCGCAAGGCCGGCATCGAGGTCGAGCACCGGGTAGGCGACCCCCAGCGTCGGACCGTAGGGCGAGACCTCACTGCCCACGAAGGTGCCGTCCACGGCGGAAGCCAGCTCAGCGGCATACGGCTGATTGAGGAGTGCTTCGTACGCGGCGAGCCCCTCGGCGGCGGCCGTCTCGCCGTACACACGCGGGGACGGGGACTCGGGGTAGCGCGAGTACCACGAGCGCGACGTCAGCGCCTGACGGATCTCGTCGAGGACGCCGGCGTGCTGGTCGAGCAGCGGATGGGTGGGCTTCGTTGCCTGTGCAGTCACGCCTCCAAGGTTAGGCCGTGTCGAGGCCGTGGGCCGACGGGGCAGGATGGCCCCATGGAGATGAGCGACGTCGCAGTCATCGGCAGCGGAGCGATGGGAGCGGGAATCGCCCAGGTCGCGGCCACGGCAGGCCATCGGGTGAGTCTCGTCGACTCGATCCCCGAAGCCGCCGAAGCCGCGGTCGACCGGCTCGCGAGCAACCTCGAGCGTCTCGTGACCAAGGGCCGGCTCGCAGCCGACGAGGCCGACGCCGTGCGCGGCCGCCTCGTGCCCGGCGGGTCGGTCCACGACCTGCCCGAGTGCGGGCTCGTCATCGAGGCCGTGCCCGAGGACCTCGCGCTCAAGCGGAAGGTCTTCGCCGACCTCGGCGCCAGCCAGCCGGCCACGACGATCCTCGCGACGAACACCTCGAGCATCGACATCGCGGCGATCGCCGACGCCGTCATCCACCCCGAGCGGGTCCTCGGCCTGCACTTCTTCAATCCTCCGCCCGTCATGGCCCTCGTCGAGGTCGTCCATGGCGTGCGGACGAGCGGCGCGGTCCTCGACGCTGCGGTCGACCTGATGCGTGCCTGGGGCAAGACCCCGGTGCGCTGCGCCTCGACGCCGGGCTTCATCGTCAACCGCGTCGCGCGACCGTTCTACGGCGAGGCGCAGCGGATGGCCGAGTCCGGGGTGGCCGACCCGGCCACGATCGACTGGATCCTCCGGGAGAAGGGCGGCTTCCCGATGGGCCCCTTCGAGCTGACCGACTTCATCGGGCAGGACGTCAACCTCGCCGTCGGCACATCCGTCTGGGAGCAGACGGACCGCGACGAGCGGTATGCGCCCACTGAGTTCCAGCGGCGTCTTGTCGCGTCCGGGAAGCTGGGTCGCAAGTCGGGTGAAGGCGTTTACTCGTATGCCGCTGACGACGTTCGCGTCGGAGGTGACCCTGATCTTGGGCTGGCTGAAGAGCTGGTGGGTGGCCCGATCGAGACGGACCCGTTGGCCCGGACGGTGGCGATGCTCGTCAACGAGGCCGTCGACCTCGTCGCGCGGGGCGACGCATCCGCCGAGGACGTCGACATCGCCATGGTGCTCGGGACGCGCTATCCCCGCGGGCCGATCGAGTGGGGTCGCGAGATCGGCTTCGACGTGGTGGCGGGACAGATCGCGGAGCTGGACCGGGCGTTCCCGGGCGGGCGCTACCGGCCCAGCCCGGCGCTGACGGACGGCAGCGTGTGATGACCGACCCGGTTGGAGCACGGACCGCGGTGCCGGGCCTCACCGGTGCTGACACGGATGCCGACGCGGAGGCCGGCGTCGCGTTCGCCCGTCAGATGTGGGCCGACGACGAGGCGTCGCGCCGGCTCGGCATGGACGCGCTCGTCATCGAGCAGGACCACGCGGTCGTGCGGATGCCGATCCGCGAGGACATGGTCAACGGGCACGACATCTGCCACGGCGGCTTCGTCTTCACGCTCGCCGACTCGACGTTCGCGCTCGCGTGCAACTCGAGAGGGTCGCTGACCGTCGCTTCAGGTGCGGACATCACGTTCACGGCTCCGAGCCGCCTCGGCGACGTCCTCGTGGCGGAGGCGATGGTGCGCTCGGCCTTCGGGCGGAGTGGGATCACCGACGTGACGGTGAAGCGTGAGTCCGACGGTCAGATCGTCGCTGAGTTCCGGGGCCGTTCCCGGTCCCTGCGCACGTCAGGCGGGGGCCGCTGACGTGAAGCCCGGCGAGTTGGTCGCGAGCCACCGGATCGCCATCGGGACGTAGGGAAGGAAGACGCTGATCCGATGACCGCCGGTCGGCAGGATCTCGGCCGTCACCGAGGTTGGCGGACGGACCGCGGCGAGGAACCGCTCCGTGCTCGAGTAGGAGTTGTGGTCTCCCTTGGCTGCCAGGATCCACAACGCAACCCGGGTCCGGTGCACTGCCGCGAGCCTCGCGAGGTCGTAGGCGGCGAGCTGCGGTGATCCCCGCGGGAACGGATCGAAGGCCTGGGTGAACTCGGGATGGAAGTAGCCCTCGAAGACGACACCTGACGAGTACAGGTCCGGGTGCCGGAAGAGCTGCGAGGCGGCGCACCAGCCGCCGTAGGAGTAACCCATGACCGCCCAGGCCGAGCGCGCCCTGGTCACCCGGAAGTGGCCGACGATCCACCGCGGCAGGTCGCTGGAGAGCCACGTGTCGATGTGCGGGCCGGCGGGGTCCGGCGAGTCGACGCACTCGGTGTCGAACATGGGTGGCTCGTTGACCTGCGGCAGGACGAGGATGGGCGCGGCGAGGTGGTGGGACGCGACGGCCGCGTCCACCGTCGAGTCGATCCCCAGCATGTGGATCCAGTTCTCCGGCGTGCTGGGGAGTCCCGGTAGCCCGACGAGCACGGGGTAGGTCCGGGGCGAGCTCGCGTGGTATCCCGCCGGGAGGTAGACGAGAACCTGGTGGAACATGCCGGGTGCCGCACCCGGGATCGAGTAGGTCTGCAGGCGGGCACCCGGGCTGGGCAGGTCGGGCAGGCGGGCGGGGATCGACCAATGGGCGAACCGGCTCCCGACAGCGCCCGCGGCGGCCGCTGCCGGTTGGGCCCCGTACGAACGACCCACGGCCCGACCCTGGCTGCCGAGGAGGTCGCCCCAGCTCTCGTAGAAGACGTACTGGTCGTTCAGGAGTGCGAAGCAGGGGGTGACGACCACGAGGTTCAGCGCCACGACCTCCACGCCGCGCACCGAGCGACGGGCCCACCTGCGGCGAGCGCGGGGCAGGTCCAGCAACACGAGGACGAAGAGGGTGAGCGCAATCAGGACGAGGACCGCGATGAACAGGTGACCTGTGAGCGCCATCGGCGCCGCCTTCCGTCCCACCTCAGCCGGCCGGTATCGCCGACTCCCCAACGCTCCATCGGTCCGCTGGGCGCCCACTGTGAGGTCGTCGAGCGCTCCTTGTGAAGTTGCCCAGAGAGTCCTCACTGGGCCAGCGGACGGCCTGTCGGGCGCACACAATGGGGTGTGAGGATCGTCCGGGGCCGTTGGCGTGGCGGGTGGCTCACCGCTCCGCCTTTCCTGTCCCGGGTCATCGCCCTCCTCGGCATCGTGACTCTCGTCAGCGCGTTGACGCCGGCGCTGCACGAGCGCTTCCGGGCCGTCGGCGAGCTGCTTCCCCCCTTCGCCCCCGCGGTGGCCCGCGCCGGTGCGGCAGCAGCCGGACTCATGCTCGTCTTCCTCGCGCGCGGGCTCCGCCGCCCC
>NZ_DATCWX010000126.1:0-6295 GCF_036566125.1 Intrasporangium sp. | reverse complement strand
GTGGCCTACGGCGCGCCGGGGAAGGGCAACACACTGCTCAACCACTGCGGCATCCGTTCGGACCTCATCCGCTTCTCAGTGGACAGGAACCCGTTCAAACATGGCAAGTTCCTGCCCGGCACGCACATCCCGATCCGACCGGTGGAGGAGCTCGAGGCGGCCCAGCCCGACTACGTGCTCATCATGCCGTGGAACCTCCGCGAGGAGATCTCCGCACAGCTGGCCGGGATTCGGGTCTGGGGGGGACGCCTCGTGGTCGCGCTCCCGCGACTCGAGGTTTTCTAGGGAGGACCCAGCACAAGGGGACTGAAGATGAAGGTTGTGTTGTTCTGCGGGGGGCTCGGGATGCGGATTCGGTCCGGCTCCGAATCGCTGCCGAAGCCGATGATGCCCATCGGCAGCCGCCCGGTCCTGTGGCACGTCATGAGGTACTACGCCCACTTCGGGCACACCGAGTTCATCCTCTGCCTGGGCTTTGGCGCCCACTCAGTGAAGGACTACTTCCTCCACTACGACGAGACGGCCTCGAACGACTTCGTGCTCACCAAGGGCTGCGAGCACGTGGAGTTACTGGGCAGCGACATCAGCGACTGGAAGATCACCTTCATCGACACGGGTATCGATACGCCGATCGGCGAGCGGCTGCGCCGCGTGCGGCCCTATCTCGACGAGGACGAGGCCTTCCTGGCGAACTACGGCGACGTCCTCACCGACGCGCCCCTGAACGACATCATCTCCGACTTCCTCAAGACCGACGCGGTCGGGACGCTCCTCGCGGTCAAACCACAGGACTCGTTCCATGTCCTCGAGATGGAGGGGGACACGGAGATCCGCGGCTTCCGGCCGGCCGCCGAGATGGCCTTCCGCATCAACGGGGGCTATTTCGTCCTGCGCCAGGGGATCTTCGACTACTTGGGGGCGGACGAGGACCTCGTCATGGATGCGTGCGTCCGTGCCGCCGCGGCTGGCAAGATGCGGGCCGTCCCGTACGACGGCTTCTGGGCACCCATGGATACGTTGAAAGAACGAACGGCCTTGGAGGACATGTACCGTCATGGAGACAGCCCTTGGGCGTTGTGGCGCGGCGACCGAACCATGCCGCACAAGGCCATGCACCCCATCGACGCAGTCTTCCCCGCGTGACGGCCGGACGGCACACATGAGACGGCAGTGCCGCATGGGGGACGGGTGATCGGGTCAGTGGCGACGGCTGATGCCGCCAGCACGGCAGTATGTCGCTCCTGCGGCGCGCCGTCCCCTCCGCTCGTCCTCGACCTCGGGCCGGTCCCGGCGTCAGACCAGTTTCCACCCGTGGACGCGCCGGAACCCGATCCCGCGTGGCCGCTCACGCTCCACGCGTGCAAGGAGTGCGGCCTGGTGCAGCTCGGGCCCGGGCGCGGGGCCCATCCGGAGCCCCAGGCGGCCGTCGACTCCGTCACCGCCCTCGAGCACGCCGCCGCCTCGGTCGCAGCGGTCGTCCGGGACGAGCGCCTCGTCACTGGCCAGACGGTCATCGAGCTCGACAGCGCCCACGGAGCGTCGTGGCTGCCGCGGTTCGTCGAGGCCGGGCTCGTCGAGGTCGGCCCGGACGGGCGAGCTGATCTCGTCGTCGATGTCCATCACCTCATGCATGAGGAGGACATCGACGCCGTCATCGCGGGGCACGCCGCTCGGCTCGCCGACGGGGGGCGCCTGGTGTGCGAGTTCTTCCACCTGTTGCCGCTCGTCAGGGACACGCTCGTCGACACGATCCGGCACGGACACTTCGTCTACCTCTCGCTCCTTGCAGCAGGGCCGCTCTTCGAGCGCAACGGAATGACGATCACGCGAGCCGCCATGGTCGACGTCTACGGTGGCAGCCTCCGGGTGACTGCGGCGCGGACGGCGGACGCCCCCGTCGTCGACAAAACCGTCCAGGAGATCCGCTCCGAGGAGCGGGCGGCGGGTCTCGACCGGCTGGACAGCCTCGAGGCGCTCGGAGAGCGCGGGTCACGGGTCGCCCAGGACTTCCGCACCCATCTCGAAGGGCTGGCGCAACAGGGTCGGCGGGTGGCGGGCTACGGCGCCCCGTCGAAGGCCGCGGTCCTTCTCGCGCTCTCGCGGGTCGACCAGACACTGCTGCCCTACACGGTCGACCTGTCGCCTGCGAAGGACGGTTGTCGTGTGCCGGGTGCCGGAGTCCCGATTCACTCCGTACAGCACCTCCTCGCGGACCGCCCAGACGACGTCGTCATCCTTACGTGGGACATCGCCGACGAGGTCGTGGCCCAGCTGCAGAGGATGAGCGTCGACACCGGTTGGGCCCCACGGCTCCACGTGCCCCTTCCGGTGGCGCGCGAACTCTCCCTCGCCGACTGACCGGATAACTGCGGCGGACGTCGGCAAGGGAGCTGTGGTTGGCCGGCGTCGGTGCTGCCGGCTAGCGCTGCACGTGGGCGAGCCGACGCAACCCAAGTCTGCTGAACACCATCACCAGAGCGAGAGCCAGCAGGCCACCGCCCACGACATCCGTCGGCCAGTGCGCGGCCGAAACCAGCAATGCCGAGGCCATCAGGACAGTGCCGATCGCAACAGACGTCCACAGCCACCACGTCACCCGAGGCCAGAGCAGAAGGAGACAGCCTGACAAGCACACCACCACTGCGACCATGTGGCCCGAGGGATAGCTCCCGCCCGAGGCTGGAACATACCCGTGGGGGTCCGGACGGTGAAGGGCGAACTTGACGAGCAGGGTGAGCACCACGGAGGTGCTGGCGAGGGCCAACCCAAAGACCATCGGCCACCAGGAATGCCGCCAGAGCGCCGTGGCGACGCAGGTGATCCCGAGAAGGACGTACATGCGCTTGGGTGGCAGCCGGCCCATCCACGAGCTGTAGAGGATCTGCGACTCACCCCACTCGTCGCCAGGCCGAAGCCGGTGAATCGCCGCGGAGTCCAGCGGCGCCAGGACATCCGTCATCACCAGGACCGTGAGAACGACGAAGAGGAGGGCAACGCCGACCGCGAGCCGCAGAGACCAGACATCATCGGTCGCGGTCGAGACGCGCCGGAGTCGAGAGCCTCCGGTGACGACGTCGGTCGTGGCGCCCGTGCGCCCTGCTGCAAGCCTCACAGGCCCCATGCTTCTACAGCCGCGCGAGCGAGGTGGCGCTTTGGCCAAACGACCCGTTCGCGCGGCAGTGCCTGCCGGGTACAACGGCCCCCACGAGCACGAGTTGCCGCCGACGGTGGTTAGTCTGGAGGGCCCCCCACGTCGGCCGGCGTGGGGTATTTCAGCGTTGCCCAGGGAGCGGCCCACCCATGAGTCTCACCGCCGTCTTCGAGGCCTGGACGCAGGCCCCGGACGTCCGTCGCGTCCTTGCCGAGGCCGGGCGCAGCCGGCTCGTCGACATCTCGTCGAGCGACGGCGCCCGCCCCTTCCTCATCACGGCCATCGCGCGGGCCCCGCGACAGTCCGCGCCGCTCCTCGTCGTCACCGCGACGACCCGCGAGGCGGAGGACCTCCAGGCCGCCCTCGGTGGCCTGCTCCCGAGCGACGAGGTCGCCGTCTTCCCCAGCTGGGAGACGCTGCCCCACGAGCGGCTGTCACCCCGCAGCGACACGGTCGGCCGACGCCTCGCCGTGCTGCGAAGAATCACCCACCCCGATCCGGACGACACGGCCTACGGCCCGCTGTCGGTCGTCATCGCGCCGGTCCGGGCCGCGCTCCAGCCGCTGACCAAGGGGCTGGGCGACCTGGAGCCGGTCAGCCTGCGCGCCGGGGACGAGCGTCCCCTCGAGGACGTCGTGGACGCCCTGTCTGCCGCCGCGTACGCCCGCACCGACCTCGTCGAGCGCCGCGGTGAATTCGCCGTCCGTGGTGGCATCCTCGACGTCTTCCCACCGACCGAGCAGCACCCGGTCAGGGTCGAGTTCTGGGGCGACACCGTCGAGGAGATCCGCTGGTTCAAGGTCGCCGACCAGCGCAGCCTCGAGGTCGCCGACCACGGGCTGTGGGCGCCGCCGTGCCGCGAAGTGCTGCTCACCGACGACGTGCGCCAACGGGCCAGAGAGCTCGCCCAGCAGCTCCCGGGCGTCTCCGAGATGCTGACCAAGGTGGCCGAGGGCATCGCCGTTGAGGGCATGGAGTCCCTGGCCCCGGCGCTCGTCGACGGCATGGAGTCGGTCCTCGACGTCCTCCCGAACGAGTCGATCGTCCTCCTCAGCGATCCCGAGCGGATCCGCACCCGCGCCCACGATCTCGTCGCGACGAGCCAGGAGTTCCTCGAGGCGAGCTGGGCGAACGCGGCCGCGGGCAACCAGGTGCCGGTCGACCTGGAGTCGGTGCTCGGCACGGCGTCGCACTGGACCATCGCCCAGCTCCGGTCGCATGCGATGACCTCTGGCCACCCCTGGTGGACCCTGACCCCCTTCGCGGCGGACACCGACCTCGTCATCGAGGAGGACGATGTCGACGCCCGGCTCACCGTGGCCACGACCGAGCCGGATGCGTTCCGCGGCGACACCGAGCGCGCAGTCGAGCACTTGCGCGCCCGCACGGCGGATGGGTGGCGCGTCGCCGTCGTGACGGAGGGGCCCGGTCTTGCCAAGCGCATCGAGGAGGTGCTGCGCGAGCACGAGGTCCGCGTCGAACCGCTCACAGACTCCCTGACCCCCGGGACGGTCAGCGTGACGACCGGTTCCCTCGGCCGCGGCTTCGTCCATGAGCCCGAGCGCTTCGAGCTGCTGACCGAGACCGACCTGACCGGACAGCCGGGCGCGGGCACGTCCACCAAGGACATGCGTCGGATGCCCTCTCGCCGGCGCAACCAGGTTGACCCCCTCCAGCTGCGGCCGGGCGACTTCGTCGTCCATGAGCAGCATGGTGTCGGCCGCTTCGTCGAGATGATGCAACGCACGGTCCAGGGCGCCACCCGCGAATACCTCGTCATCGAGTACGCCGCCTCCAAACGTGGGCAGCCGGGTGACCGCCTTTACGTGCCCACGGACCAGCTCGACCAGGTGACCAAGTACGTGGGTGGCGAGGAGCCGACGCTCAACAAGATGGGCGGCTCCGACTGGACCAAGACGAAGTCGCGAGCGAAGCGTTACGTCAAGCAGATTGCGGCCGACCTCATTCGGCTCTACAGCGCACGCCAGGCGACGAAGGGGCACGCGTTCGGCGCGGACACCCCGTGGCAGCGCGAGCTCGAGGAGGCGTTCGCCTACGTCGAGACGCCGGACCAGCTCTCGAGCATCGACGAGGTGAAGGCCGACATGGAGAAGCAGGTCCCGATGGACCGGCTCATCTCCGGCGACGTGGGCTACGGCAAGACGGAGATCGCCGTTCGCGCAGCCTTCAAAGCGATCCAGGACGGCAAGCAGGTCGCCATCCTCGTACCGACGACGCTGCTCGTCAGCCAGCACTACCAGACGTTCTCGGAGCGCTACGCCCAGTTCCCGGTCAAGGTCAAGGCGCTGTCCCGATTCCAGTCCGACAAGGAGGCCAAGGACGTCGTCGACGGCCTCGCGGACGGGACGGTCGACATCGTCATCGGCACCCATCGGCTCCTCGGCAAGGACATCCGCTTCAAGGACCTCGGCCTCGTCGTGGTCGACGAGGAGCAGCGCTTCGGCGTCGAGCACAAGGAGCTGCTCAAGACCATGCGGACCGCGGTGGACGTGCTGTCGATGTCGGCCACGCCGATCCCGCGCACGCTCGAGATGGCCGTCACCGGAATCCGCGAGATGTCCACTCTCGCAACGCCTCCGGAGGAGCGTCACCCCATTCTCACGTTCGTCGGCGCCTATGACGAGAAGCAGATCACCGCGGCCATCCGCCGCGAGCTGCTCCGCGAGGGCCAGGTCTTCTTCATCCACAACAAGGTGAGCAGCATTGAGAAGGCGGCCTCCCGCCTCCGCGAGCTCGTCCCCGAGGCGCGGATTGCGACGGCCCACGGCAAGATGGGCGAGCACCGCCTCGAGCAGGTCGTCGAGGACTTCTGGCAGAAGCGCTTCGACGTCCTCGTCTGCACGACCATCGTCGAAACCGGTCTCGACATCTCGAACGCCAACACCCTCATCGTCGAGCGGGCCGACCTGCTCGGCCTCTCCCAGTTGCACCAGCTGCGCGGGCGGGTCGGGCGTGGCCGCGAGCGGGCCTATGCCTACTTCCTCTACCCTCCGGAGAAGCCGCTGACAGAGACCGCGCACGACCGGCTGCGCACCATCGCGAGCAACACCGACCTCGGCTCGGGCATGCAGGTCGCGATGAAGGACCTCGAGATCCGCGGCGCCGGCAACCTGCTCGGCGGGG
>NZ_DATCWX010000122.1:0-20901 GCF_036566125.1 Intrasporangium sp. | reverse complement strand
GGGACGAGGCCGCAATCATGGCGGTGGGGTCCTCAGCATGCCTCGAGCCCGCCGGATCGGCTCCTCGGTGGCCAGTTCGTCGCGAGCCGCGGGCGTCGTGGAGTAGAGCTCCACTATCGCTTGGTACGGAAGCGGCGGGAGGTTCCGCCGGGGCAGACTGATCGCGTCCGCGGTCACGACGCTGCGCCGCCGACCAAAGGA
Organism: Intrasporangium sp.; assembly: GCF_036566125.1. Taxonomy (GTDB): domain Bacteria; phylum Actinomycetota; class Actinomycetes; order Actinomycetales; family Dermatophilaceae; genus Intrasporangium. The sequence continues at coordinate 20,700 of NZ_DATCWX010000122.1, read as the reverse complement.
CCACATGTGCTGGACAGGGACCACAGGCGTCGTGGTCTCGACGATGAAGTCAGTGCGGGTGGTCACCAGCCCTCTGACGGCATCCCACGGAACAAAGACGTCGGAGCCGGAGTAGCGCTGGTGCAGGCCCTCTGGAGTGAGCGTCAGCGTTCCGTCGCCGGCCCGATCTGTTGCCCGCGCCCACAGGATGTACAGCAGGTAGAGACCCGTGACGATGAAGATGACTGCGGCGTAGGGCGACGAGCCGAGGTACCAGAGGCCGAGCGCAATGACGCCGGCAGCCAGAATCCACGACAGGGGGACCAGGGCCGGGTGGCCACGCCCTGGATGAATCGCCATTCCCGCTCGGCCGCGCGCGGAGCCCCTCGTTACGACCGCCTCTGGCGCACGCCGATGCCAGGAAAGTGTGACCGGCACGACGACAAGGAGGGCGAGGACGGCGAGCGCTGCGATCCCACTGAGTGTGTCGCTCATCTTTGCTCCGTCGCGTCGGGATAGGGCTCAGTATCCGAGTTAACCGAGCCTGCCCCGATCCCAGGAAGCCCCCGATGGCGCAGATCGGGGGCCGCTGCGTGACGCGCGTGACGGTGGGCGGTCAGCCGTGGGCTGTGGCCACTCTGCTGGCCGACTCGCGCGTCACTGGAACAGGGCTGAACATCGGGGGTAGTTCCTCGGGCGTCAGCGCCGTCGGGCCGTAGAGCCAGTCCACGAAGCCGTAGTCGTGGGTGCTTCGCTCGCGGAGGATCTCGTTGCGGATCTCCCGCTTCTCGCCGTCGAGGTGCCAGAGCTCGCCCCATTTACGGCTGGTTCCGAGCACCCGGGCCGTGTGCTTCGTGCGGACGTCGCTGTAGGCGCGCACGACCGGGTCCCAGTCGATGGTCGCGCCGGTGGCGCCAGACTGAAGCTCCTTCTCCACGTGCGAGCCCAGCACCCAAGCGTCCTCGATCGCCATGATCGCGCCCTGGGCGATGTACTGGAGCGGGGCATGCGCCGAGTCGCCGAGGAGGATGACGCGGCCTGCGACCCAGTCCGACAGCGGCTCGCGGTCGAACATCCGCCACCAACGGTCGCGCCACATGAGCGGCAACCCCGCCTGGATGTTCTCGTGCATGCCCTCGAACGCCGCGTCCAGCTCGTCGGGAGTGCCCCAGTCCTCCTCGCCCGCGATGGCCTTGGGCGACTGAAAGACGGCGACCTGGTTGAACATCTCGCCTTGGCGGAGTGGGTACTGCACGAAGTGGCAGCCCGGGCCGATGTACACGACGACGGCGTCGGTCATCACATTGAGCTCGGCCACGGCCTCGATCGGCACGGCACCCCGGTAGGCGACGTAGTTGGAGCTGACCGGTGCGTCGTCACTGAGCATCCGGCGGGCCACCGAACGGATTCCGTCGGCCGCCACGACGAGGCGCGCCTCCTGGCGGCCACCCTCGGTGATGACGGCAGCGCCGTCCTCGACGTTCTCGTAGGCGGTCACCGTCGTGCTGGTGACGAGGTCGACACCGGACCGCTGGCAGGCGCGCAACAGCGTGCCGTGAAGGTCGCTGCGATGGATGACCATGTACGGGTACCCGTACCGGTCGTGGAGGTCGCGCAGATCCAGGCGGGTCAGCTCACTGCCGTCGACGGCGTCCTTCATGACCATGTGGTCGGGCAGCACGCCGAGGCTGATCACCTCGTCGAGCAGGCCGAGCTGGTCGAGGATGCGCGTGCAGTTCGGGGCGATCTGCAGGCCGGCGCCAACCTCACCGAACTCCGCCGCATGCTCCAGCACGCGAACGGTGAGGCCGAGCTGGGTGAGGCGCAGGGCCGCGGCCAGACCACCGATACCGCCCCCGACGACGATGACGTCCTTGTCTCGATGTGTCATGAGGTGTTCCTGTTCTTGCGGCGCCGGCTCACAGCCAGCGGGGGAGGGCGGGTGACGGTGTGCCGTCGGTCGTCGCGAGCGTGGAGCCGTCGCTGCGACCGGAGAGATAGGCCGCGAGCTCGGCGAGCGGACCGCTCACCTGCGGCGCGTCGGGACTCGGGTGCGCGACCGACCAGGCCCCGGGGCCGTCCGCCTCGCGGAGCAGGAGCGGCGGGTGGTCGGCCGTGCCCGACCGCTTGACCGTGATGTCGTCGAGCAAGTCGCGGAGGAATCCCTCGGGGAGGTCGGCGAACGTGGTGCCGCTGCCAAGATCGACGGCGTGGACCATGACCTCGCGGGCCCGCAGCCACGGCACCTCGGCGGCAGGAACGGTCCGACCTTGAGCCGTGCGCACCTGGTGCTGCCACTGCTCGCGGGACAGGGCATCCACATCTGCACGCAGGGCTGCGGCCGACCCTGCGTACCAGTCGCGCAGGTCATCAACCGACCGGGTCGAGCCGGCCTCGATGTCGGCGTCGCGTTGACCAGGCGAGGCGTACATCGGCGTCTCCGTGCCGGTGCGGGCCCAGGTCGCGAGGTTGCGCAGCGCGTCCGCGTTGGCCGCGACGTGGGCGAGCAGGTGCCGTCCCGTCCAGCCGGCCAGCCTCGTGGGGCCAGTGAGCAGCTCGTCGTCGGCCGCCGCGAGGGCGCGGTCGAAGATGACCGTGCCCTCGTCCATCCAGGCCCGCGAGCGGTCCAGCGACGGAGCCATCAGGCGGCCGCCTCCGACGTGCCGTCGGCGACGACGAGGTTGTCGCACCGGCCGAGGCCATCGATCTCGGTGACGACCCGCTGGCCCGGTTGGAGGTAGACCGCAGGCTTGCGGGCGTGGCCGACCCCGCCCGGCGTGCCGCTGGCGATGACGTCGCCCGGGCGCAGCGTGATCATCGTCGAGAGGTAGGAGACGAGCGCGACCGGGTCGAAGAGGAGGTCGCCCGTGTTGTCCTCCTGGCGGACCTCGCCGTCGACAAGCGTGCGGATGCCCAGGGCCGGACGCGGTCCGCCGACCTCGTCGGGGGTGACGAGCCAGGGGCCGAGCGGGGTCGTGGCCTCCCAGTTCTTGCCCTGCAGCCACTCGCGGGTGCGGAACTGCCAGTCCCGGCAGGTGATGTCGTTGAGAACGGCGAACCCGGCGATCGCGGCTGCGGCGGTCGTCTCGTCGGCGCGCCGGACGGTGCTGCCGATGACGATCGCGAGCTCGCACTCCCAGTCGAACTCCTCCGTCTCGACCGGGCGGCGGATGTCGTCGCCGGCGCCGATCAGGGTGTCGGCGAACTTGGAGAAGACCGTCGGGTACTCCGGCAGGTCGCGGCCCATCTCGAGGATGTGGTTGCGGTAGTTCAGGCCGACGCAGAGGATCTTGCCGGGCCGGGGGACGACCGGGGCGTACTCCACCTTGTCCAGCGGCACCGTCTCGCCTTCGACGGATGCGGACGCCGTGAGATCGCCGGCTGCCAGGAGCGCTCCCACGTCCGGGGCGTCGAGCAGGACCGCCCGTCCCGCACCCTCGTCGATCCGTGCCGCACGAGTGCCGTCTGCAGTGCGCAGGGTGGCCAGTTTCATCGGGTGGTCTCCATCCGGTAGAGGTTGAGCTTCTCGAAGATCGGGGTGTCCGAGAAGCGGAACAGGTCCAGGGCGCCGGAGTCAGAGTCGGAGGTGCTGGACTCGGACCTGATCGACAGCGGCTGCCACGAAGGCACGACGAAAAGGTCGCCGCGCTGCACGGTCCAGGAGTGCTCGCCGACGGTCACCCGTCCGGTGCCGTCGAACACCTGGTAGACCGAGGAGCCGACCTCACGCACGGGCGCGGTCTCGGTGCCACTGACGATGCGGTGGAACTCCGTGCGGATCGTGGGCAGCACGTCCTTGGCGTTCGTCGGGTTGGTGAAGCGGATGGCCGCGTGGCCCGGTTCGAGGGTGCCGGGGAAGCCGTCGGCCTCCAGCTCCAGCTGGTCGGTGAGCGCGGCGTCGGTGTCGGCCCACGGGTAGCGCAGCAGCGGGCTGCCCTGGCTCTCGTCCAGCATCGACACCGGGCGCAGGCCCGGGTGGCCCCAGAGCCGCTCGGATCGGGAGCGCTCGGGCGTGGCGTGCTCAGCCTCGCTGATTGCATCGCGACCGAACTCGAAGAACTGACTCTCGGTCACGTACTGGAACGGAATGTCGAGCCCGTCGATCCAGGCCATCGGCTCGCTTGCCCCGTTGTGGTGGGCGTGCCAGTTCCAGCCGGCCTGCGGCAGGAAGTCGCCCCGCGTCATGGGGATGGGGTCCTCGCCGACGACGGTCCACACGCCCTCACCCTCGACGACGAACCGGAAGGCATTCTGGGTGTGCCGGTGCTCCGGGGCGTCCTCTCCCGGCATGAGGTACTGGATGGCCGCCCAGAGCGTCGGGGTGGCGTAGGGCTTGCCGTCGAGGGAGGGGTTCGCCAGCGCGATGGCGCGCCGCTCACCACCGCGACCGACGGGGACGAGGTGACCCGCTCGGTCGGCGAGGTCGAGCAGGGTGTCCCAGCGCCACAGGTGCGCGGTTGCCTTCGACTGCGGGTGCGGAGGCATGAGGTCGCCGATCTCGGTCCACAGGGGGACGAGCAGCTCTTTCTCGAAGCCGCGGTAGAGGACGTCGAGCTCAGGACTCGGGGTGGGCTGGTCGGGGGCGTCGCTCGCCGTGATCTGTACCGGCGACACCGGGCGCGCGCTGTCTGAGCTCACCGAGTTCACCAACTCGTCGGGCATGGGTCTCTCCTTCTCGTGGCGTCGGTCCAACGAAACAGTGCTTTCCACATGGGCGACTACTATCTTCTGCTATGAGGAAGAAGCCCCCCTATCCGCTGGCCAGCGTGGACAACGCCCTGGTGCTCGCCACGGTGCTGCGGACCGAGGGCTCGCTCACCGTGACGGAGGCATCGAGCCGCCTCGGCGTCGCCCCGTCGACGGCACACCGGCTCCTCGCGATGCTGGTCTACCGCGACTTCGCGGTCCGCGACTCGTCCCGGCGCTACCGTCCCGGCCCGGCCTTCGCCCTCGAGGCTCACCGCGGGCTGGGCACCGGGCTGCTCCGCGACGTGGCAGCGCCCCACCTCGAGGCGCTGGCGCGCCGGACCGGCGAGTCGGTCAACATGGTGGTCCTCGTCGGCGCGTTCGTGCACTTCATCGCCTCGTGGGAGAGCACCAAGCCGCTGCGGGTCGGCAGCCGCGAGGGGATGACCTTCCCGGCCCACCTGACATCCGGCGGCCTCGTGCTGCTCTCCCAGCTGTCCGACGACGTCGTGGCCGATCTCTACTCGGATGAGCGCTGGGCCGGCCGCCCGGAGCAGCGTCCCGACGTGGTCGAGCTGCAGCGCGAGCTGGCTCGCGTTCGCCGGGTCGGCGCCGCGGTGCAGCGCAACCGCAGCGAGGTCGGTGTCTCGGCCGTCGGAGTCCCGGTCGACGTGCCCGGGGTGACGCCGAGCGCGGTGACCATCGCGATGCCGACCCTCCGCTACGACCCGACGGAGCTGCAGAGCTGGTTGAGAGAGCTGCGGATCACCGTGGCCGACGTGCGGGAGGCACTCACGCGGGAGGTCTCGGCAATGCAGCTCGCAGCGCCGGCGCCCGAACCGGCGCGACAGTCGCTGCCGGATGGGTAAGAGCACGAGTACACCCGGACCGGAGGAGGACCCGTGAGCGAGTTCGACCACAACCCCGCCGAGCCACCGAGCACCGAGCCCAACACGGACCCGAACACGGACCCGAACACCCAGGCGAACCGCGCCGGTGGCGACGCCGACGGCAGCACCCCGGCGAAGCCCGCCCTCGAGGAGTCACTCGACGAGGCAGGGGACATCGCCGGCATGCAGACCCACGGCGAGGAGGACCCTGCCACCAGCTGATGGCGTCCCGGTCAGGGCCGGTTCCCGGGCACTACGCAGCCCCCGGGAGCCGGCCCGCCGCCGTGTGAACGTCCCCACGGAAGCCGGCCCAGCGGCATACGGCATGGGTTTGACGTTTTGACGGGGGCCGTTTGTGCGCTCAGGGCGAACACGGCGTGGTCCGGGAAATCCCACCCCACCCCCGCGCGTTAGGGTCAGTGACGAGCCAGCCGACCGGGCAAACTCCGGCCGGGGGGACAACTTCGACGATGGAGACTTGGGTGACTTCGGACATCTCCGCCAACGGCAGCAACGGCCTGGGCGGTCTCGACGACCACATCTACAACCGCCTGCTCAAGGAACGGATCATCTTCCTCGGCTCAGACGTGCGCGACGAGAACGCGAACGCCATCTGCGCGCAGCTGCTGCTGCTCTCGGCGGAGGACCCGGACAAGGACATCTGGCTCTACATCAACAGCCCCGGCGGCTCGATCTCGGCCGGCATGGCGATCTACGACACGATGAACTGGGTCCCCAACGACGTCGCCACCGTCGCGATGGGCATGGCAGCGTCGATGGGCCAGTTCCTGCTCTCCGCGGGGACGAAGGGCAAGCGCTACGCCACCCCGCACGCCCGCGTCATGATGCACCAGCCCTCGGGCGGCATCGGCGGCACGGCGACGGACATCAAGATCCAGGCCGAGCAGATGCTCTACATCAAGAACCAGATGGCCCAGCTGATCGCCGAGCACACCGGCCAGACGATCGAGCAGATCACCCGCGACTCCGACCGCGACCGCTGGTTCAGCGCCGAGGAGGCCAAGGAGTACGGCTTCGTCGACCACGTGTTCACCTACTCGGGGCAGGCCACCGAGGGCGAGAGCGTCGGCCAGGCGGACGCGAAGACCGACGCCAAGAGCGACGAGAAGTGAGAGACCCGATGATGATCACCCCGACGAACCGCCTCGCCGTCCCGGCCCCGCAGAGCCGCTACATCCTGCCGCAGTTCGAGGAGCGCACCTCCTACGGCATGAAGCGGTCCGACCCGTACAACAAGCTCTTCGAGGACCGCATCATCTTCCTCGGTGTCCAGGTCGACGACGCGTCCGCCGACGACATCATCGCGCAGCTGCTGGTGCTCGAGTCGCTCGACCCGGACCGCGACATCCTCATGTACATCAACAGCCCCGGTGGCTCGTTCACGGCGATGACCGCCATCTACGACACGATGCAGTTCGTCCGCCCGGACATCCAGACCTTCTGCATCGGGCAGGCGGCGTCGGCGGCGGCGGTGCTCCTCGGTGCGGGTGCGGAGGGCAAGCGGTTCGCGCTGCCGAACTCCCGGATCCTGATCCACCAGCCCGCGCTGCAGGGCGGCGACTACGGCCAGGCGTCCGACATCGAGATCCAGGCCAACGAGGTGCTGCGCATGCGCACCTGGCTCGAGGACACCCTGGCCAAGCACACGGGCCGCACGTCCGAGACGGTCCGGGACGACATCGAGCGCGACAAGATCCTCTCCGCCGAGGACGCCATGGGCTACGGCCTCATCGACGAGGTGCTCGCCTCCCGCAAGGCCTCCCTCGAGGTCTGAGCCTCCCTTCAAACCCAGTCCGTATGCCGCTGAGCCCGGCCCCGCACGGAAGGTGACCTTCCGCTGGGGCTGAGCTGGGCGGCATACGGCTAAGTTGTGGATCATGGCGAGCACTGAGTTCGAGTCGGCCGTCGCATCCGTGAGGGAGCTGACCGAGGACCCCGGCAACGACGTCAAGCTGAAGCTGTACGCGCTCTACAAGCAGGCGACCGAGGGCGACGCGTCGGGCAAGCGGCCCGGATTCACCGACTTCGTCGGGCGCGCCAAGTACGACGCGTGGGCCAAGCTGTCGGGGACGCCCGCGCAGGACGCCGAGAGCCAGTACATCGCGATCGTCCAGGACCTCGCCGCTCCCTGACCTGGCCGGGCGATCCGGACAGTTCAGCCCGGGCGGGGTTGCCCGGGCCTGTGGACAACCCGCAAACGCTGACCTGCGGGCTCGGCACGATCAGGGCATGGTTGATCCCCGCTCCGTTGCCTCACATCACACGGCGGCCAGGATGTGGGGTGGCATCGTTCCTGACGACGGACTCATCCACATCACCTGCGTGGGGCGACGGCCGCAAGTCAACGGATTGAAGGCGCACCGGCCCAAGGCCGGACTACAGGGGTCCATGGTCCAGGGCGTGCGGCTGACGACACCGGCATGGACGTCCTTGGACCTCAGCGACGAACTCGGACTCGTTCATCTCGTCGTCCTGGGCGACTCGCTCGTCAAGGCCAAGCGTGTGACGCCAGCGCAACTCGTCGACGCAGCCGCCTCGTTCCGGGGCCGCTCCCGACGCCTGGCGAGAAGGGCTGCCTCGCTCGTCAGGGCAGAGGTCGACTCCCCGATGGAGTCCCGCTTGCGCATGCTCATGGTCCTGGCCGGGCTTCCGGAGCCGGTCGTCAACCACCAGATCCGGTGGTCGGACGGGACCGTCCGGTTCCGGTTCGACCTCAGCTACCCGGATCATCGGCTCATCATCGAGTACGACGGGCGCCAACACGCTGAGGGCAAGCAGTGGGACATCGACGTCGACCGACGAGAGTGGATGGACGGCGAGAGCTGGCGGCTCGTCGTCGTCCGGTCCAAGGACATCTACCGCACACCGGCACTGACCCTGTCGCGGATCATGGGCGCCATGCGGGACAAGGGGATGAACGTGCCTCGACTGTCGGACGAGTGGCGACAGCACTTCCCGAGCCTGCCCGAGGACGTCGCCGAGCCAGCGTGACCGCCTGAGCCGGCTCAGCGGCATACCGCCTGATGGGTCCTGACGCCTGCGTGAGTGACACGTGCGTGGTTTGTCAGCCGACAGCGGACAAACGGCGTTGCACGAGCGAGGGTGGGTCGCTCCGTCGTCTAATAGGAGTCGACCCCTTAGATTGGGGTCGTCCTCGACGTCAGGAGCAAATCGGTGGCACGGATCGGAGAAGGCGGAGACCTGCTCAAGTGCTCTTTCTGTGGGAAGAGCCAGAAGCAGGTCAAGAAGCTCATCGCGGGCCCCGGTGTCTATATCTGCGACGAGTGCATCGACCTGTGCAACGAGATCATCGAGGAGGAGCTAGCCGAGTCGAGTGAGCTCGGGCTCGACCACCTGCCGAAACCGCGGGAGATCTTCGAGTTCCTCGAGCACTACGTCGTCGGCCAGGACAACGCCAAGAAGTCCCTGGCCGTCGCGGTCTACAACCACTACAAGCGGATCCAGGCGGGCGAGGGCCCCAAGCGCGACGACGACCACGTCGACATCGCCAAGTCCAACATTCTGCTCATCGGGCCGACCGGCTCCGGGAAGACCTACCTGGCCCAGACGCTCGCCAAGATGCTCAACGTCCCGTTCGCCATCGCCGACGCGACGGCGCTGACCGAGGCCGGCTACGTCGGCGAGGACGTCGAGAACATCCTCCTCAAGCTCATCCAGGCCGCCGACTACGACGTCAAGAAGGCCGAGACCGGGATCATCTACATCGACGAGGTCGACAAGATCGCCCGCAAGTCGGAGAACCCGTCCATCACGCGCGACGTATCGGGCGAGGGCGTCCAGCAGGCGCTCCTGAAGATCCTCGAGGGAACCACTGCGTCGGTGCCACCGCAGGGCGGGCGCAAGCATCCGCACCAGGAGTTCATCCAGATCGACACGACGAACGTGCTCTTCATCGTCGGTGGCGCCTTCGCCGGCCTGGAGCGGATCATCGAGAGCCGTGCGGGGCGCAAGGGTCTCGGTTTCGGGCAGCCGCTGCACACCCCCAAGGACCACGCCGACAGCTTCGCCGAGGTCATGCCGGAGGACCTGCTCAAGTTCGGCCTCATCCCCGAGTTCATCGGTCGGCTGCCCGTCCTCACCACCCTCGCGCCGCTCGACCAGCAGGCCTTGGTCAACATCCTGACGCAGCCTCGGAACGCCCTCGTCAAGCAGTACCAGAAGATGTTCGAGATCGACGGCGTCGAGCTCGAGTTCACCGAGGACGCCCTCGAGTCCGTCGCCGACCAGGCCCTGCTGCGCGGGACGGGTGCCCGCGGGCTGCGCGCGATCATGGAGGAGGTCCTCCTCCCGGTCATGTTCGACGTGCCGAGCGACGATGGCATCGCTCGTGTCGTCGTGACCCGCGAGGTCGTCCTCGACAACGTCAACCCGACGATCGTGCGGCGTGAGGCGGAGCCGCGAGCCAAGCGCCAGCGCAAGGAATCCGCCTGACCGTTAAGGCCTGAGCAGCAGAGGGGGAGCGATGATCGCACCCTTCCGCCTGCAGGCCGGCGACCGGGTGCCCATCCAGCAGTCCACGACGACGTGCGGGTCGGCGTCTCTCACGGTCGCGCGCATGCTCGTCGACCCCGCCTTCGCCCGGTGGATCCGCCTGGGCGTGGACAAGGACGCCAAGGACGACGACGTGCCCGACGCGCACACGGTCGAGCAGCGCTTCGCCGCCCACGAGCAGGTCGTCGCCCGACGGACCAACGCGCTGGTCGGCGCGGGTGGCCGCATCCAGTTCCCTTGGCCCCGGGCCCTGGGGACCCCGCCCTGGGGCGCCATCGGCGAGCTCGAGTACGGCGCGGCGGTGCCCTGGGCGGACTACGACATCGAGTGGTTCCGGTTCGTCCGGAGCAGCACTCTTGAGCAGTCCTACGCGTCTCTCCAGCGGCGAGTACGCGACGGCCGACCCGCCCTGCTCTACATCGGCAACGCCTGGTTGCCCCGCCACGTCGTGCTCGTCATGCCGGCGACGCGCGGGCAGGAGCTCGACGTCTACGAGCCGTCCATCGGGCGGGTCGTCGACCTGCCGAAGGACGGGTTCGTCGCGCGTCGCCTCCGGATGGCGGGCTGGGACGTGCCGTGGGGCGCCGTCTGGGACGACGCCCCTGCCTGACGAGCCGTGGGGCGTTCAGCTGCCTTGGACGGGTGGCTCACTGCGCAGCAGGAAGATCCCGATCGACAGACCACCCAAACCGACGACGTATGCCGCTGGGCCGGCTTCCAGCCCGCCGCCACCTAGCGTGTCGGCCAGGAGGGCAACCGCTGGAGCGGCGAGGGCGGCCACCAGGATCCAGCGAAGCCATCGGCGCAGTGTCCGAGTCGAGAACTCACCGGCCGGCGGAGTGGTCGCCGACAAGGCGGCGGCCGAGTGACCGACGAGGAGCGCCAGGGCGGCCGGAACCGACCAGGCCGAGAAGCTCCCGGACGGCGTGAGGACGAACCAGCCCACCAGCATCAGGCCCCAGTAGGCGAGCGGCACGCCCGACCCGGCGTATGTGATGGTGACGAGAGGGACGAGGACGAGGGACCACCAGATGGGGTCGAAGCCGCCCGAGGCCTGCCACAGGGACTGGAGGAAGACCGCGGCGCTGGCCACACCGAGCACCGCAAGGCCCAGCTGCGGGAATGACCACTGGGTGCCCCGTCCGAAGCTGATCCTCCGCCAGATCCGGCTCGCGGAATCACCGCCAGCAACTGCGCGGCCGGCGCTCGGCGTCGGCTCGGTCGTCATCGGCGCCTCCCCATCCGCGGGGCCGAGGCCCTCCGAGCGATGTCGCGCAGGACATGGTCCAGCGATCCGGGCCCGTGCCATGGCACGACGGGGACGCCGCGCGTGATGAGCGACTGGACCTGGGCCTGCCGGGAAAGGAGCCGGATGCGCCAGGCAAGCGCCTCGTAGACGCTTCCCGGGTTGTCGGTCAGATGCTCGGGAAACGTGTCCACGACGACGGTCGTCATGCCCCGGGCGGCCAACGTGTGGGCCAATCCCACCATGGTCTGGTCGACGAGCGGGGTCAGGACGAGACACAGGGCATTGGCATCCACGCCGCGAACAGCCCGCTCGCCGTCGTCTCGGCGTTCGCTCGCGGGCGAGATCGAGGCGAGGGTCTCGAGGACTCGCCGCAGGTGCCTGCCGCCCGAGCCGGCGCCGAGAGGGGGGACGTGGGCTGCCCCGACCGTCCGCAGCGTGAGGCGATCGCCGCTGCTGAGGAAGTGCTCGCTGATGGCGCCCGCTGCGCGCACGGTGAGGTCGAGACTCGTGGGTCGACCATCGACACCTTCACGTGGCCCAAGGTCACTGAAGGCGTCGACGACCAGCAGGACGTGGGCGTCCTCGTCGGCGTAGGTCGAGGTGACGTGCAGCTCCCCGGTGCGCAGCGACACCGGCCAATGGATGCGCCGCAGTCGGTCGCCGGGGTGGAACTGCCGGATCGTGTTGAACTCGCTGCCCGAGCCGGACCGAGCCGAGCGGTTGAGGCCGATGAGGCCGCGCGGGTGCGGCGTCGGGGCGCTCGCGTCGAACGCAGCCGGAACCGGCAGCGTCGCCGTGGCGAGGTCCGGCACGTCGGTCGGGCCGACTCGGTAGGCGCCCCAGTCGCTCGACAGCGAGACGCTGACAGTGCCGACCTGGCGCCGTCCCCATCGGGTCGTGCGCAGCGCGAGGGAGCCCACGCCGTCCTCGATAGGGGCCACGCCGCTGCGGGGCTTGCGCTCGACCCATCGTGACGAGGCCAGGGTGACGACCCCGTCGGCGTTGGGCGTCCCGATGACCCGGACGACGATCGAGGCGACGTCACCCTCGCGTAGCGTCCCGTTGCTCAGCGTTACCTCCGCGACGGCCTCCCCTCGAGGTCGGGTCAGCTGACCCCAGATCGCCGCGACCACCAGCGGAGCGGCGATCACGAGCAAGGCGGGCCGACTGCCCACGACGGCGGCCACGGCCGCCCCGGCAGACAGGACCACGGCCCGCACATGCGCCGCCGACGCGGTCCACTCGCCGAGTGGGCGAGTGGACGTCGTCCGGGGCAACAGGATCGGCACCTCAGGCCTCGAGACTGCCCGTCGGGCCGGTCATGCTCGCCGCACCTCGGTGCTCCCGCTGGGTCGGCGCGGGGGTCGGCACGGACCTGAGGAGCCGGGTCACGACGTTGCTCCCGCTGACGTCGCTCATCCACAGCTCGGGCTTGACGGTGACGCGATGAGCGAGGACCGGCTTGGCGACCGCCTTGACGTCCTCCGGCGTCACATAGTCCCGTCCGCCGATGATCGCGTAGGCGCGTGAGCAGAGCAGCAGGCCGAGCGCCCCGCGCGGCGAGGCTCCCATGAGGACGTCGCTGTGGGTCCGGGTCGCAGCCGTCAGGGCGACGCAGTAGCGGCCGACGGACTCATCGACCACCACGCGCTCCACCGCCGCCTGCATGGCGAGCAGCTCGCTGGGCGTGACAATCGCGTTGAGGGTCTGCTCCTCCTGCTGGCGCGCCATCCGGTTGGCCAGGATCTGCCATTCCTCGTCGACGGACGGATAGCCGAACGACACACGCATGAGGAAGCGGTCGAGCTGTGCCTCCGGGAGCGGGTAGGTGCCCTCGTACTCCACCGGGTTGGCCGTCGCGAGCACGTGGAACGGGCGCGGGAGCGGGAAGGTCCGGCCCTCGACGGTCACCTGCTTCTCCTGCATGGCCTCGAGGAGCGCGGCCTGGGTCTTCGGCGGGGTGCGGTTGATCTCGTCCGCGAGCAGCAGCCCGGCGAAGATCGGACCGTGCCGGAACTCGAAGTCGCCGGTGCGCTGGTCGAAGATGAACGAGCCCGTGATGTCACCGGGCAGCAGGTCAGGCGTGAACTGGGCTCGCTTGAAGGTCAGGCCGAGGGTCTGCGCGAAGCTCCGGGCGGCCAGCGTCTTGCCCAGGCCGGGGAAGTCCTCCATGAGGACATGGCCTCCCGCCAGCACGCCGGCCAGGACGAGGCGCAGCGGCTCGCGCTTGCCCACGATGGCGCGCTCGACCTCGGTGAGTACGGCGTTGCTCAGGTCGCTGACACGACCGAGATCGAGGACTCCGGCGTCCGGGTCACTGGGGTTGGTCATCGTCACCATTGCTCGATTCGTCGAAGGATCTGGTCAAGTCGGTCCGGGCGGTACAGGTCCGGGGGCGGGATGGTCACGAGGAAGTCCCACAGCTCTCGGGGCATGACGCCCTCGGCCCACTTGGGCTCCTCCTCGACGACGATGCCGTGCTTGGCGAAGAGGCGTTCGCGGATGATCTCGCTCAACCGGGTGTGCAGGTGGTGCACGAGCTCGGCGCGTCCCTCCGGGCGCGCGTTGGCACCCTCGAGCCGCGTGGCGAGACCCACCACGTGGTAGTCGTTGCCCCGGTTGCCTGCGCTGAGCTCGGTGTCGGTGAGTGGCCAGACGATCAGCTGCTGACTGGCGACGTGGTCGATGGCAAACCAGACGAGCGCAGCAGAGGCGATGAGGACGACCGCGAGCCTCGGGACGTCGGGTCGCAGACCGATCAGCGCGGTGAAAAGCACGATGGCCGCCCAGACGATGACGATCCCCGCGACACGCCGGCGCCACGGTCGCAGGGCGACCACCGCCGCACGTATGCCGCTGGGCTGGCCGCTCATCGAAGGTGGCCTTCCGCGTGGGCTGGGTCAGGATGGGCAGCGTCTGGATGGGCAGCGACGTCCTCGGCGACAGGCCCCTCACGTCCGAGGTCGCTCCGGATCATGTCGAGCGCGGCGATGGCGCGGCGTCGATGCGCCTCGATCAGCGGATGAGTGGAGAAGCGGGCCTCGCGGTAGAGCGCCGCCAGCTCGGCGAGGCTGCGAGGGTCGACATCCCAGACCCTCAGCACTCGAGTGACGTACTCGGTCGAGGTCTCCGCGGGATGACGGGGAAGACCGGCTGATGCGGCGGCACCTTCGAGGGCGACCCAGGCAGCGACGATGGCGTTGCGTGGCGCCCCACGCTCAAGCGCCTCCAGGCCCTGATCCGCCCCTTCGAGGACCGCCCGCGGCACCTCCGGACTCGCGAAGGCCGCCTCTGCCTCACCGGTGATGCGGGGCGTGACCCGACGAAGCAGGTCGCGCAGAGCCAACGCGAAGAGCAGGAGCACGCCGATGATGATGAGAACGACGATGACCTGGACCAGCACGGCGAACAGGCCGTCGGGGTCCCAGCCCCTGACCGGCGGCGGGGCGCCGGATTCCTGGGGCACGGCCGTGATCTGCTGGCCCGTCGTCGTTGGCGGCTCGGAGCCGACGGTTGTGGAGGGCCGGCTCATGAGGTCGGGTGACCGCCCCGAGGCGGCCACGACGAGCGCGGCCATGACGACGCCGGCGGCACCAGTCACGACGCCGACGACTCCTGTCGCCCCCCTGCGAGCCATGCCGTCAATCCTAGTGATCGCCACCGACGATCCCCAGCGGCCACCGCGTTGGGGTCAGGCGTTGTGCGACGGCTTCTGGTCGACCGGGATCAGCTCGGCCTCGCGGACCTCGATGCCGTCACCGTCACCGTAGGACAGGTCGCCGATCCGGCCGGTGGCCCGCAGGTCCCCCTCGGCGGCGCGGACGTGTGCGAGCTGCTCGGCCGGGCCGACCAATGTCATGGTCCGCACCTCGGCGCGCATCCCCAGCTTGGCCTCCGACTTGACCTTGCGGACGCCGGCCAGGGCCTCGCTCACCGACCCGAGCACCGCAGGGTCACCGCCCCGCGGCACCTGGTCGCTCTTCGGCCAGGTCTGGCGGTGCACCGAACCGCTCTCGAACCACGACCACACCTCCTCCGTGGCATACGGGATGAACGGCGCGAAGAGGCGGAGCAGGGTCTCGAGCGCGATCCGCAGGGCCGCCCGGGCGCTCGCCGCCTCCGCCTCGCCCCGGCCTCCGTAGGCCCGGTCCTTGACCAGCTCGAGGTAGTCGTCGCAGAAGGTCCAGAAGAAGGACTCGGTGACCTCGAGCGAGCGCGTGTAGTCCCACGACTCGAAGCCGTGCGTCGCCTTCTCGACGACGTCGCCGAGGGCGGCAAGCATCGACAGGTCAAGCGGATTCGTCACCGCAGCACGCAGCTCCCCGGACACGTCCCCGAAACCGAGCGCGAACTTCGAGGCGTTGAGCACCTTGATCGCGAGGCGACGACCGACCTTCATCTGGCCGGTGTCGTACGCGGCGTCCGTCCCGAGCCGGCCGGAGGCCGCCCAGTAGCGGACGGCGTCGGCCCCGTGCGCCTTGACGACGTCCTCGGGCGTCTCGGCGTTGCCCTTGGACTTGCTCATCTTCTTGCGGTCCGGGTCGAGGATCCAGCCGCTGATGGCGGCGTTGCGCCACGGCACGGTGCCGTGCTCGAAGTGCGCCCGCGTCACGGTCGAGAACAACCAGGTGCGGATGATGTCGTGTGCCTGCGGGCGCATGTCCATGGGGAAGATGGCCTCGAACAGCTTGGCATCCGACCCCAGCCCCTCGCCCCCGCGCACGGGCCACCCGGCCGCGATCTGCGGCGACAGCGACGACGTCGCCCACGTGTCCATGATGTCGGGGTCAGCGACGAATCCGCCGGGCTTCCCGCGCTGCGACTCGTCGTAGCCCTCTGGCACGTCGATCTGCGGGTCGACGGGCAGCGCCGACTCGGGCGCGAAGAGCGGGTGTTCGTGGTCGGTCTCACCCTCGGCCGTCAGCGGGTACCACACGGGGAAGGGCACCCCGAAGAAGCGCTGCCGTGAGATGAGCCAGTCGCCGTTGAGGCCCTCGACCCAGTTCCGGTACCGCGCGCGCATGAAGGACGGGTGGAAGTCGATCTCCTCGCCGCGCGCCACGAGGGCCGCCCGCAGGTCCGCCTCCCGGCCGCCGTTGCGGATGTACCACTGGCGCGACGTGACGATCTCGAGCGGCTTGTCGCCCTTCTCGTAGAAGTTGGCCTTGCGCTGGGTCTTGACCGGCTCACCGTCGAGGTCACCCGACTCGCGAAGCGCCTTGACCACGGCCTCACGCGCACTGAACGTCGTCTTGGTAGCCAGCTCGGCGGCATACAGCTGCTCTCCGGGGCCACTCGCGATCCACTCGGGCGTCTCCGCCTGGAGGCGACCGTTGCGGGTGATGAGCGAGCGGATGGGCAGCTGCAGCTCACGCCACCACATGACGTCGGTGAGGTCACCGAATGTGCAGCACATGGCGATGCCGGCGCCCTTGTCCATCTCGGCGGCGCGATGCGCGAGCACCGGCACCTCGACCCCGAAGAGCGGCGAGGTCACCGTCGTGCCGAAGAGCGGCTGGTAGCGCTCGTCGTCGGGGTGCGCGATGAGGGCAACCACCGAGGGGATGAGCTCGGGCCGGGTCGTCTCGATGAACACCCGGTGATCGCCATCCCGGTGGAAGGCGACCCGGTGGTAGGCGCCCGGGTAGTCGCGGGCTTCCAGCTCCGCCTGCGCGACCGCCGTCTGGAACGTCACGTCCCAGAGCCCCGGGGCCTCGCTCTGGTACGCCTCGCCGCGCTCGTAGTTGCGCAGGAAGGCCTGCTGCGCCACGGCGCGCGAGCGCTCGTCGATGGTGCGGTAGGAGATGTTCCAGTCGAGCGAGAAGCCGAGGCGCCGGAAGAGCGACTCGAAGGTCACCTCGTCCTTGACGGTGAGGACGTCGCACAGCTCGATGAAGTTCTTCCGGCTGATCGGCTGCTGGTCGGCCGGCTTGATCGCCTTGCCCTTGGCGTCGACGCCCTCGCTGAACGGCGGCTCGTAGTCGTCCACGTAGGGCAGCGTCGCGTCACCGCGCACGCCGTAGTAGTTCTGCACGCGGCGCTCGGTCGGCAGGCCGTTGTCGTCCCAGCCGATGGGGTAGAACACCTCGAACCCCTGCATCCGCTTGTAGCGCGCCATGCAGTCGGTATGCGTGTAGGAGAAGACGTGGCCGACGTGGAGCGACCCGGACGCGGTCGGTGGGGGAGTGTCGATGGCGAAGACCTGCTCGCGCGGCAGCTCGAGTGCGCGGGCCCGGTCGAACGCGTAGGTCTGCTCGTCCCTCCATACCTGCATCCACTTCTCCTCGAGGCCGTCGAGCGTGGGGCGCTCGGGGATCCGCGAGGTCGTGGGTGCAGGTGCGTCAGTCATGCGGCAATCCTTCCAGACATGGCGGAGTGCCTGGACACGCATTCCGTATGCCGCTGGGCTCGCTCCCCGGGACCGGTTCAGTCAGTCTCGGTGACCCCTTCGTACAAGCCCATCTGGTTGCCCTCGCTGTCCTCGAAGGCTGCATACCAGCTCGTGTCGGAGATGGGTGCCTTGGCCATCACGACCCGGCCGCCGTTCTCCTCCACCTTCGACAAGGTGTCGTCGATCGAGTCGACCTCGATGTAGCTGCGTGGGTGCGTCAGTCCGTCCTCGCGAGTGGTGAGTCCGCCGCCGCTGATCTGGTTGGGGGCCCGCCACATCGGGTAGCCCTCGTAGCCCGGGACCTCGTCGATGGTCCACCCGATGACGGTCTGGTAGAACCGTCTGGCCCGCTCCAGGTCGTCGACCGGGATGTCGATGTGCGTGATGTCTCCGTGTGCCATGGTTCACACTAGCGCCGCTGTCGATCAGGGTGGCTTCCTGACGACGTGCGGCCCCGGACACGGCAGAGTGTGCTCCATGGAGCCGGTCTACTCGCCCGTCATCGCGTTCGCCCGCGGCGTCTTCGCCCTGCAGGGACTGAGGTTCACGATCCTCGGCGAGGAGAATGTCCCGACGACCGGCGGCGCCGTCATGGTGATCAACCACATCGGCTACATGGACTTCACCTACGCCGGACTCTCCGCTCTCAAGTCCGGGCGGCTCGTCCGGTTCATGGCGAAGGACAGCGTCTTCACGCACCCGGTCAGCGGTCCGCTCATGCGGGGCATGCACCACATCCCCGTCGACCGGACGGCCGGGGCCGCCTCGTACCGCGCCGCTGTCAACGCGCTGCGGGCCGGCGAGATCGTCGGCGTCTTCCCCGAGGCGACGATCAGCCGGTCCTTCGAGCTGAAGGCCTTCAAGTCCGGAGCCGCGCGGATGGCGAGGGACGCTCGAGTGCCGATCATCCCCGTCGTCATCTGGGGCTCGCAGCGGGTGTGGACCAAGGGTCACCCCAAGCGGCTGGGCCGCACCAACATCCCGATCTCGATCTCGGTGGGGGAGCCGATCGACGTCCCCGCCGGCTCAGACCCCGAGCAGGTCACGGCCGACTACAAGGCCGTGATGCAGCACATGCTCGACGTGCTGCGGTCCACCTACGAGCCACTGACGGGGGCCGACCTCAAGTTCCTCCCGGCCGCGATGGGCGGCACCGCGCCGTCGCTCGCCGAGGCCACCCGGCTCGATGACGCCGAGTTCGTGGAGCGCCAACGCAAAGCGGACGCACGGCGGGCCGAGGAGCGCAGGCGCCGCGGCGACTGACTCACCTGCGAGTCGCCATCTGGCGGCTGTGTGGAACGTCACCCGCAGGGGAGGGTGGGCAAGGTTCCACACTCAACCCGCGGTTCGACCTCGGTTAACCTGCCGCCCATGGCCCCACCCCGTCAGCGCGTCCCCGAGGGCCCGGCTCCCGACCCGGCTGTCCAGAAACTCCGCGTCCGTTACGCCAAGCGTGGCCGGCTGCGGTTCACGTCGAGTCGTGACTTCCAGCGGGCGCTCGAGCGGGCGTTGCGCCGGGCCGACGTGCCGATGGCCTTCTCGGCAGGCTTCCACCCGCACCCCAAGATCAGCTACGCCAACGCCGCATCGACCGGCACGGCGAGCGAGGCGGAGTACTTCGAGCTGCAGGTGACCGAGCGGGTGGATCCCGAGTCGGTGCGAGCCGCCCTCGACGAGGCGCTGCCGGGCGGGATCGACATCGTCCAGGTGGTCGAGGCCGGCCCGGGTGCGCTCGCCGACCGCCTCGAGGCGAGCGACTGGCTGGTGGAGGTGAGCGGGATCTCGGTCGAGGTGCTGCACGAGGCCGTCGACCGGCTGCTCGAGCGGGAGACGGTCGAGGTGACCCGCGTGACCAAGTCCGGTCCACGGACCTTCGACGTACGCCGTGCACTCGTCGCTGCGCAGGTCCAGGGACCCGGCGAGGCGTCTCGCGACGCCGCGGCGAATCATGAGATCCGGCCCGACTGTGCGATACTGCGGATGGTCGTACGGCACACCACACCCGCCGTCCGCCCCGACGACATTCTGACCGCGCTGCGTGAGATTGCCGACTTGGCGCCGCCGCGTCCACCCTTGGTGACGCGACTGGCACAGGGACCGCTCGACACCGCAACCGCGAGGGTGACCGACCCGTTGGACCCAGGCTCTGCCTGACCGGCGAAGCGGTTGCCGACAAGAGCGCCGACGGCATCAGAACATGGGGCCGCGCCCCCGCGCGAACCATTTTCCGGTGTAACAAGACGACTTCCGTCCGCCACCCGTGGCGTGACGACAAACGACAAACGAACCGTGCTCGTGCGGCGTGGCGGCTCCGGCCGGAGGTGTGGGTCACTCCGCACCCGACGGGAGGTTGCCTGATGGCACCCAACGAGACCACCCCCACCGAATCAGCCGACGAAGGCATCACTTCTCGGGTCGCCGAGTCCGGCACCATGCCGTATGCCGCTCCGCTCGCACCCGACGACGCTGCCGCCCCGACAGGGCCGGCTCCGCGCAAGCGCGCCACCCGCCGCACCACGAAGAAGGCAGCCCTCGCCGTCGACGCGGACGTCAGCCCGGAGGTCCCGTCCCCCGACGCCGCCGACGTGGACGAGGAGACCGTTCCGCCGGTGCGCAAGCGCGCGACGCGCAAGGCCGCGGCACCCCGCAAGCGGGTGACGAAGAAGGCCGTCGTCGAGACGAGTGACGACCTAGAGACGAGGGACGCACTGGAGTCGGTCGCCGTCACCGAGGCCAGCGTCGGTGACGACGCGACTGCCACGATGGCGGTCGAGACCAGCGAGGACGCCCCCGAGTCGGCGCGGCCGGTCGTCCCGAGCTTCAGCGTGCTGTTCCAGGCCCCGGACACCGAGGCCGCACTGTCTTCTCCCCGTCGCCGTCGGCGGGCGGAGGCCCCGGCCGCCGCAGTACCCCCGCGCGCACCGGCGGGCCGCGACGCCGAGGACCTCGAGGAGCCCGAGGACCAGGCCGAC
>NZ_DATCWX010000121.1:0-13117 GCF_036566125.1 Intrasporangium sp. | reverse complement strand
CGGATGGAGCCGCCGCCGATCTCGTTGCCGTTGCAGACGAGGTCGTAGGCGTAGGCCAGCGCCGACCCGGGGTCCTGGTCGAAGGTGTCCTCGAACTCCTTCTTCGGTGAGGTGAACGCGTGGTGCACGGCCGTCCACGCGCTGTAGCCGAGCGCGATGTCCCCCGAGGCCGTGGCCTCCGCGGCGGGTTCGAAGAGCGGCGCGTCGACGACCCAGAGGAAGCTCCACGCGGCCTCGTCGATGAGTCCGCACCGCCGCCCGATCTCGAGGCGAGCCGCGCCGAGCAGCGCGCGTGAGGACGTGGTCGGGCCGGCGGCGAAGAAGATGCAGTCGCCCGGCGCTGCTCCGACGTGCCCGGCAAGGCCGGCCCGCTCGTCGTCGGTGAGGTTCTTGGCCACCGGACCGCCCAGCTCGCCGTCCTCGCCCACCAGGACGTACGCGAGACCCTTGGCGCCACGCTGCTTGGCCCACTCCTGCCAGGCGTCGAACTGCTTGCGCGGCTGGCTCGCTCCCCCGGGCATGACGACGGCGCCGACGTAATCGGCCTGGAACACGCGGAACGTCGTGTCCTGGAAGTACTCCGTGCACTCGACGAGCTCCTGGGCGAAGCGCAGGTCCGGCTTGTCGGAGCCGTAGCGGCGCATCGCCTCGTCGTAGGTCATCTGGTCGAACGGCGTCTCGAGATCCACCCCGATCAGCTTCCAGATCTCGGTGATGATCGCCTCGCTGAGCTCGATGACGTCCTCCTGCTCGACGAACGACATCTCGATGTCGAGCTGGGTGAACTCCGGCTGGCGGTCGGCCCGGAAGTCCTCGTCGCGGTAGCACCGGGCGATCTGGTAGTAGCGCTCCATGCCGGCCACCATGAGCAGCTGCTTGAACAGCTGCGGGCTCTGCGGGAGGGCGTACCAGGACCCCGGTGCCAGACGGGCCGGCACGAGGAAGTCCCGAGCGCCCTCCGGCGTGGAGCGGGTCAGCGTTGGCGTCTCGATCTCGACGAAGTCGCGCTGGCCGAGGATCCTGCGCGCGGCGGCGTTGACCTTGCTGCGCAGTCGGATTGCGGCACCGGCGGAGCTGTCGCCGGGGCGCCGCAGATCGAGGTAGCGGTGCTTGAGGCGGGCCTCCTCGCCGACGCTGACCCGCTCGTCGATCTGGAAGGGCAGCGGCGCGCTCGGGTTGAGCACCTCGAGCTCGTCCACGACGACCTCGATCTCGCCGGTGGGCAGGTCGGGGTTGGTGTTGCCCTCCGGACGGACCCGCACCTCACCGGTGACCTTGACGCAGTACTCGTTTCGCACGTCGTGGGCGCCACCCTGCTCGAGGACCTCGTCACGCGCGACGACCTGGGCGACGCCGCTGCCATCCCGCAGGTCGAGGAAGGCGACGCCACCGTGATCGCGCCGTCGCGCCACCCAGCCAGTGAGGGTGACGGTCTGTCCGGAGTGGTCGGCACGCAGGGTGCCGGCCTCATGAGTGCGGAGCACGAAGGTGTCCTTCCGATGGTGCGGGGTTTCGAACGATCTGGCCGTATGCCGCTGGGCTAGGTCGCGCTCGGACGGCATCGTCGTGCGCTGGGTCGGGGCACGGAGCGCCGACGCCCAATCCTACGGGGTGCCGCCCCCCACCCTGTGACGGTCCGACACCGGGCGCAGTGGCCCAGCGGCATGACACCTGTGGTGTCGATCCTCAGGTCCGGTATGCCTTGACCGTGCCGGTGGACCGGTTCCAGACGAGGTACCCGCGCTGGAAGTTCTGGCGAATGCCGACGCTGACCGTGTAGGGATCGCTCTTCGGGTAGCCGAGCCACGAACGCTCATACCCCAGCTTGGCCCACGTGCTATGGATTGCCCCGGTCACGTGGTGCGCGCCCGTGCTGCTGCTCCAGAAGATGGACCCGCCCTGGAAGTGCTGGAAGCGCCCTCCGGTGGCCGTCGACCTGGTGTGCGTCGTGGGGAAGCGCAGCGCCGAGCCCTCAGCCGCTAGCGCGAGGTACTTGGACAGCACCACCCCGGTGAGGTAGTGCGCGCCCGTGCTGGTGGAGTAGTAGATGGCCCCCTTCTGGAACCGCGTCTGGTACCCCGGCCGTGCCTTCGTCGGTGCGAAGTTCGTCGTGGGATAGCCGAGCAAGGACTTCTCCCAACCGAGGCTGCCCCAGAGCGCGCGGATCTGTCCGTTCACCGAGTGCGCCCCCGCGCCGCTGCCCCAGAAGATCGAGCAGCTCCGGGTGAAGTGGTTGTAGTAGCCGCCGACCGGGTTCGTCCGGAGCTCGTCCGTGGTCGGGACGCCGCACCACGCGGTCCCGCCGAGTGCGGCGTAGGCCCTCGCGATCGAGCCGGAGACCCAGTGGACGCCAGCGGCTGGCGACCAGTAGGCGACCCCACCGACGAAGGTCCTGGAACGCACTGCGAGGTCGCCCTGCTCTGCGCCGGTTGGATCACCCATCTTCGTCCGGAAGGCAGCATCCGACGCGTAGCGGTTGTCGATGGGCGTGCGGTACACGGCGCCCAGCTCGAGATCCGCGGGACCGACCTTGATCTGCCGGATCCGGCTCGTGGGGCCATCGGCCCACGAGACGAACGTGGACAGCCCGTCGAAGCCCTTCTCTGGCGCCACCACGCTGACCGTCATGCCCTCCGTGAGCAACGTCGAGCTGGTCTGGGTGTCCGCGATGGTGAAGGCAGCCGGCCACGTGCTCGAGATCGTGACCCGGCGCTGCCGCGGCTGGACCGCGAAGTCGGAGGTCGTCGTCGCTCCACGGGAGTCAGTGGCGGCGGCGGTCAGCCAGAGCCGCGTGTCCCCGTCATGGCCCTCCATGGCAATGTCGAACGTCGGACCGTCGCCCGTCTCGCCGTAGTGCTCATGGCAGTCCGTGAGCGAATAGCAGTGCTCGAGCCGGGAGGACCACGACACGCTGACGGGGCCGTCCTCCTGGTCGGACGCCGTGGCGCTGGCGTGGATCACCTCACCCACGGCATAGGTGGCGGCAGGGTCGGGCCAGGTCACGTCAAGAATGGGTGAGTGGTTCGCCGGGTAGACCACCCGTGTCTCCTGGTCCGACGCCCCGAGTGGATCGGTCACGGTCAGCGTCACCGTGTAGTGGTCCGGATCGGCAGCGTAGCGGTGGCTCGCAGCAACCCCCGTCGCTCCGGTCCCGTCCCCGAAGTCCCACTTGTACGTGAGCTTGTCGCCGTTCGGATCGAGGGAATCCGTCGCGTCGAAGCTGACAGTGCGGGTACTCGCATCCGCCTTGCTCGTGAACGAGGCAACGGGGGCGGCATTCCCGGGCGCATAGACGAGGCGGCGCAGCCGGGCGGCCGAGATGTCGGCATAGACGATGTCGCCGCCCGGTCCATTGGCGAACCGGACCGGTGCCCCGATGTCCACGCCGAAGCCATTCGTTTCCGGCGCGGTCGTCAGCGCCCCGGCCGAGGAGAAGCCCAGGGTCCACAGGATGTGGTCGACGTAGTCCCCGAAGAAGTAACGACCTCGGTAGGCCGCCGGATACGACGTGCCGGTGTAGACGACGCCCCCGGTCACGGCGGCGCCGCTACCCGCGTGGGGGTACTCCCACAGCGGCTTCGTCGTCGTGACTCCGGTGCACTCCGGCAGGTCCTTGTACCCGGGAGCGGGCTGGGAGGCCTCCCAGCAGGGCCACCCGAACGAGTACCCCGGCCGGATGAAGTCCACCTCCTCCGTGACCGCACGACCGACGTCTCCGAGCAGCGGCAGTCCCGTGCCGGGGTCGAGGCTGAACCGGAACGGGCTGCGCAGGCCGCTCGCGTAGACGAGGCTGCGGGCTGCTCTGGGATTCGCCGCGTCGTAGAACGGGTTGTCCGGGTGGCCGGACCCGTCGGGCCGAAGCCGCAGGACCTTGCCGTGCACATCGTTCACACTGAGGGCTCGCAGGGCCATCTTGTCCGTCACGTTGACGACTCCGTCGCCGATGCTCACCCAGATCGTCCCGTCCGGGTCCACGAGAATCGATCCGAAGGAGTGCATCCTCCCGTCCGCCGAGGTCTCGAGCACTGCTCGCTCATTGGAGAGACCAGTCGGGAGGCCGCCCTGGTCGACGACCACGGTCCACCTGCTGAGGCGAAGGATTCCGTTGGCGCCCGATCCACTCGCGGTGCTCGGCACGGCCCGGGCCGTGTAGATCGCATGGCTCGTCTCGTAGTCGGGGGCGACCGCGACGCTGATCAGCCCGAGGTCGCCGGTGGTGTTCACCGTCAGCGATGCGATGCGCCGCGGTGTCCCGGTCTTCGGCACCCACTGGACCCGACCGTACTTGCCCACGGCGAAGAAGCTCTCGTCCGCGAGGTAGTCGAAGTCGGTCAGCAGGTCACCGGGCCCGGCCGACGATGGAGGCGACATCCCCGTTGCGATGTCCTGCAGGACGAAGCCGGACGGCAGACGCTGGGCCGCGACGGCGGGCTCGGGGCGGACCGTGGCCGTGAGGGCTCCGGCGGCGATGAGGACGCCCACCATCAGCGCAGCGACGCTCCCGGCGCGAGTCCTGCTCCGGGCGACGCCGTCAGAGGTGTGCGCCATCATCGTGATCCCCTGCCACATCGTTGTCAGCGAGTTGAGCAGCGACAACGCTATTCCCCAGCGAGGTCTTGGCGTGGCCGAATCGACAGAAGCGATCGGGCTGCCTTCGCCGGTTCAACGGCGGCCTCACTGGCACGAATCAGGCGAGCGCCGCCACCGACTCGGCGGACAGAGCGTCGACGACCGCGTTGAGGGCTGGGCTCGTTCCCATCGTCGAGCGCCACAGCACGCTGACGGTGCGGGCCGACACCGGCTGCGTGATCGGCACTGCCCTGACCTCGCCCGGCAGCTCACCGCGACCGAGCCGGGGCACGAGGGCGACCACCCGACCGCCGCCCACGAGGGCGACATGCGTTGCGAACTCATGGGCGAAGTGCCGGATCCGCGGCGCGCGCCCGACGTCGGCGAACATCTTCACGAGCCACTGGTGGCAGATCGAGCCGGGCGCAACCGACACCCACTCCTCATCGAGCACGTCCTCAACCGACAGCTCGCGATGATCCGCGAGCCGGTGGGTCCGATGCACGATGACGTCGGCGACATCTCGCCCGACGTGCCGGCTCTCGAGGTGGGTGGGAATGGCCAGCGGCAGGGGCTCCCAGTTGTGCACGACGGCCAGGTCGTGCGAGCCGGCAGCGACTGCGTCGACGGCCTCGAACGGATCGATCTCGTCGGCCTTGAGCACGACCCCGGGCGCCCTCGCGCGCAGCCGCTCAAGGACCCCCGGAAGGATGCCGCGATAGGCGGTGGCGAAGACGGCCAGGCGCACGGAGCCGACGGCCTGCCCCTCGATTCCGCGCACCCGAGCCTCGAGACGCTCCATCTCGGCCAGCAGGTCACGCGCCGATTCGGTCAGGGACCGGCCCGCCTCCGTGAGGAGGACGCCACGCCCGCGTCTCTCGAGCAGCTGCACCCCGGTCTGCGACTCGAGTCGCTTGATCTGCTGGGACACGGCGCTCGGCGTGTACTCGAGCGCCGTCGCTGCGGCACCGACGGAGCCGAGCCGCTCAACCGCGACGAGGGAACGTAGCGCCACCGGATCGATCATGCAGCAACGCTACATGGTGCGAGCCATCACTATTTGATGGTCTTTCACGGTCTGTTCCCGCAGACTCGAGCGCATGCGTCCTCGCCACGCCGCACTGGCCGTCCTCGTCGCCCTCATCTGGGGCAGCAACTTCGTGGCCATCCGGATCGGGCTCGACGATGTGCCGCCCCTGCTCTTCCTCGCGATCCGCTTCGTCGTCGTCTGTGTCCCAGCCGTGTTCTTCATCAGACGGCCCCCGCTCCCCTGGCGTGACCTGCTGCTCATCGGCGCGTTCATCAGCCTCGGTCAGTTCGCACTGCTCTACGTCGGCATCCACCTCGGCATGCCGCCGGGTCTCTCGTCACTGGTGCTCCAGGCCCAGGTCCTGTTCACCGTGGTCATCGCCGCCGTGTGGCTCCGTGAGCGGCCGTCCCAGCGCCAGCTCCTCGGCGTCGGACTCGGCGGAGCCGGACTGGTCGTCATCGCCGTGGGTCGCGGTCTGAGCTCGCCCCTCCTGCCCCTGGCGATCGTCATCCTCGCAGCCGTCTCGTGGGCGATCGGCAACGTGCTCACGCGCCGGGTCGGGAACGTGTCCGGCCTGGCCCTCACGGTCTGGTCCGGGCTCGTCGTGCCGCTTCCTGCCCTGGCGCTGTCCTGGGTGATCGAGGGACCTGAGGCGATCGCCGCTGGCCTCGCATCCTTCGGCTGGGAGGCCGCCGCCTCGACGGCCTACACGGCGTACCTGTCCTCACTCGTCGGCTACGGGATCTGGAACACGCTGCTCTCGCGCCATCCCGTGGCGAGCGTCACCCCGTTCGCGATGCTCGTGCCGGTCTTCGGCATGGCCGCGGCTGCCCTGGCGTTCGGGGAGCGTCCGACGCTGCTGGAGCTGCTCGGCGGTCTCGTGCTCCTCGCCGGTGTCGCAACCGCGGTCCTGCGCCGGCCCGGGCCCAACCGGCCCGTGTCTCAATCGAAAGAACAACTTCTGGGATCCAGGGGCCGGGCGGCTCCGCCGGGCGGGTCCGCTCAGGCCGGATCGCCGTCGACGTAGAACCAGCGTCCCGCTCGCTTGGCGAACCGGCTCACCTCGTGCAGCTCACCACGACCGAGGGGGCCGGAGTTCCGGGCGACGAACTCGACCACGCCGGTGTCGTCATCCGGGCCACCGCCCTCGACGCGAACGATCCGCAGGCCCAGCCAGCCGACCTCCGGGTCGACGGGCTGCCGCTCGGGGCGCGTTCGCGGATGCCACGTCCGGAAGATGTGGTCGGCGTGGTGGACCGCATACGCCGTGTAGCGCGACCGCATCAGCTCCTCGGCGGTGGTCGGTACGCGCACGCCGTCGAGCACGGGCTCGCAGCACTCGAGGTAGGAGGCGCCCCCGCAGGGACAGGAACCGGCCATGTTCAGGTCCCTGCCATGGTCAGGTCGGGTGGGGAGCGGTCTCTCCCCCAGCTCGTTGGGCCTCCCATGCCGGCCATGCGGCGTCCTTGGCACGCAGGGTCGCCCATCCCGCCGCCCGCGCTGCATGCGCAGCGAGGACGCCGATGAGGGCAGCGCTGTTGCTGATCTGCGCCGCGAGGGCGGCTTCGTGCGCGTCATCGAGGGGCACCCAGAAGGGCCGGATCGTCAGCTCCTCGGCGTGCCGCTCGTGCTGGTGCTCGCCGGGGACGTCGCTCAGGTCGCGGGCCAGGAAGATCCGGACCGGCTCGGGGAAGGCCCCCGCCGAGGCGAGCTCCTCGATGAGCACGTCCCACTGCCCGGCGACGAGGTCGACCTCCTCAGCGAGCTCCCGGGCGGCCGCCTGCCAGGGCGGTTCTCCCGTGACGTCGAGGAGGCCCGCGGGCAGCTCCCACACGTGCCCGCGCGCGGCATGGCGGTACTGACGGATGAGCAGGACGTGGTCCACCCCGTCGAAGGGCTGCAGAGCGACGACGGCCACGGCGCCGGGGTGCTCGATGTAGTCCCGGACGACAACCCCGCCCTCGCCGAGGTCGACGCGGTCCCGCCGGACGTCGAAGATCCGGCCGGAGAAGGGCACCTCCGACTCGAGGACCGGTGCCGACGTCCAGTCCTCGACGACGTCGGCGCGTCCGCCCCTCGGGGCCGAGAGGCTCACTCCGCGTCAGCCGGGACGGTGACGAGGGTGGGGTCGGAGAGGGTCGACGAGTCGCTGTCACCGAGGTGGCGCGGTCGCTCGACCTCGACGAGCCGCTCCGCCCGCTGCTGCTCCAGCGCGGCTCCGATGAGACCGGCGAAGAGGGGGTGCGCCCGGTTCGGACGCGAGAGGAACTCAGGATGGGCCTGCGTCGACACGTAGTAAGGGTGGACCTCCCGGGGCAGCTCGACGAACTCGACGAGCTGCCCGTCGGGCGACGCTCCCGAGACGACCAGCCCGGCCCCCTCGAGCTGGGCCCGATAGCCGTTGTTGACCTCGTAACGGTGCCGGTGGCGCTCCTTGACCTCGGCCTGGCCGTAGGCCTCACGGACCAGGGAGCCCTCCTTGAGCGAGGCCGGGTAGAGGCCGAGCCGCATCGTGCCGCCCAGGTCACCCGCACCCTCGACGAACGCCTTCTGCTCCTCCATCGTCGCGATGACCGGCGCCTCGGACTGGGGGTCGAACTCCGTCGACGACGCTCCCGGGACCCCGAGGACGCTCCGGGCGTACTCGATGACCATGCACTGGAGGCCGAG
Source organism: Intrasporangium sp. (assembly GCF_036566125.1). Lineage (GTDB taxonomy): Bacteria > Actinomycetota > Actinomycetes > Actinomycetales > Dermatophilaceae > Intrasporangium. The sequence goes on along the minus strand of NZ_DATCWX010000121.1, from coordinate 4,848 downwards.
GCAGATCCCGAGCGTCGGGACCAGGCGCTCGCGCGCCCATCTCAGGGCACCGAGCTTGCCCTCGATCCCGCGGACGCCGAAGCCTCCGGGGATGAGGACCGCGTCGACGCCGCCGAGTGCCTTCTGTGCGCCGGCCTCCGTCTGGCACTCGTCAGAGGCCACCCAGCGGATGCGCACCTTGGCGTCGTGGTGGAAGCCGCCGGCTCGCAGGGCCTCGGTCACGGACAGGTACGCGTCCGGCAGGTCGATGTACTTGCCCACGAGGGCCACCTCGACCTCGTGCTCCGGGTCGTGCACCCGCTGGAGGAGCTGGTCCCACTCGGTCCAGTCGACGTCCCGGAAACCGAGCCCGAGCCGCCGGATGACGTAGGCGTCGAGCCCCTCCCGGTGCAGCACCTTGGGAATGTCGTAGATGCTCGGCGCGTCGACCGCGGCGGCAACCGCGTCGACGTCGACGTCGCACATGAGCGAGATCTTGCGCTTGATCGGCTCCGGGATGTCCCGGTCCGCGCGCAGCACCAGCCCGTCGGGCTGGATACCGACCTGGCGCAGCGCCGCCACGGAGTGCTGGGTGGGCTTGGTCTTGAGCTCCCCGCTCGGCGCGATGTACGGCACGAGCGAGACGTGGAGGAAGAAGCTGTTCTCGCGGCCGATCAGGTGGCGCACCTGCCGAGCCGCCTCGAGGAAGGGCAGGGACTCGATGTCGCCGACTGTGCCGCCGATCTCGGTGATGATGACGTCCGGCGCGTCCGGCGTCCCGGTGGCGAGGGCCCGCATCCGCGCGACGATCTCGTTGGTGATGTGCGGAATGACCTGGACCGTGTCGCCGAGGTACTCGCCGCGCCGTTCCTTCGCGATGACGTTGTTGTAGACCTGCCCGGTCGTCACGTTGGCGGCGCCGACGAGGTTGACGTCGAGGAAACGCTCGTAGTGGCCGATGTCGAGGTCAGTCTCCGCGCCGTCGTCGGTGACGAAGACCTCGCCGTGCTGGAACGGGTTCATCGTCCCCGGATCGACGTTGATGTAGGGGTCCAGCTTCTGCATCGTGACGCGCAGGCCACGCGATCGAAGCAGCCGGCCGAGGCTGGAAGCCGTCAGGCCCTTCCCGAGCGATGAGGCGACGCCTCCGGTCACAAAGATGTGCTTCGTCGTTTCCACCACGGGCTTTAAGTCTACGTCATGGGGCGGCCGCGGCCGTGTACCGCGCCACCCAGCGGCGTGCCTCCTCCGCCGGCGACGCCCACATCGTCGCGCGCGACCGAGCCTCGGTGGACAGGCGCCGTCGCAGGGCTTCGTCGCCGAGCAGCCGCTCGACGGCATCGGCCACCGCGCGTGAGTCCCCGACGGGGACGAGCAGACCCGCCTCCCCGATGAGGCCCGGGAGACCACCGGTGCGCGTCGCGACGACCGGGAGGCCGGCCGCCATCGCCTCCTGCACGACGAGGGCCCGCGCCTCCCACCGGCTGGTCAGGACGAACACGTCCGCCGCCCTCAACCAGGCCTGCACGTCCGGCTGGGCACCGACAAGATCCAGTGGTATGCCGCTGAGCTCGCTCTCGAGGGATGCGCGCAGCCGCTCGTCCCCCCCGCCCACGACGACCCAGCGGGCCGGGCTGTGCAGCGATCCCGCAGCGGCGACGAGCGTCGGCAGGTCCTTCTGCGGGGCGATCCGCGCCACGGTCAGCACGAGCGGCACGTCGCAGTCGGAGTCCGTCGTGACCCGCGCAGGGCTCCCCAGTGCCCGCCTCGCCGCCCGACGCTGGGCAGGCGTGGTCACGGGGGCGGCGAGCAGGCGCGGGACCGCGGGCGACGCGACGGTAGCGAGCTCGGTCTGCCGGGCACCGAGGAGCCTGGCCAGCTGCACGAGATCGTCGCTCGCCCCGGTGACGAGTGCCGCGCGCCGCACCGCCCAGCCCACCACGGTCCGCACCGCCCTCGAGACCACGGTGTGGGCTCGGAGCGAGCCCAGCGGCATACGGCCCAAAGGGGTGCCGGGCAACGTGTTGTGCAGGGACACGACGAAGCCGGGACGCGGGCTGGCGCGGGACACGGCCACCGCGGCCACGACGGCGGCCTGGTGTCCGTGGGCGTGGACGACGTCGACGCTCCCCGCGAGGTTCTTGAGCAGGTGCCAGTCCACGAGCCCTCGGGGTGCGGAGAGGCCGCGGTGGACGGGCCACAGCAGGTGGGCGTCCTGCCAGCCGAAACCGGCAGCCGTCGACGCCGACGTCGCGAGCACCACCTCGTTGCCCGCCGCCCTGAGGTCTCGCGTGAGTTGGTCCACATGGGCCCCGATCCCGCCCGTGGAGTCACCGAGGACCATCAACACCCTCATGGCCGGCTCCCGGCGTCGGCCGCCAGCCCAACCGGTCGGCGCAGCTGTCGCAGGCGACGCGCCAGACTGGGATCGACCGCCAGGGCAACGGCGGCCAGGACGACCGCTGAGCCGACCCCGATCGCGGCACCGAGACCGACCGCACTGAGGAGGTCGGTCGCCACGATCCGCGTCCCGGCCACCCAGCCGGCCACGGCGGCGACGACGGCACCCGTGAGCGCGGCCACGATCGGGCGCCCCGGGACCGAGAGAGCCGAGCCGCCCCACACCCGTGAGACGAGCCAGGTCAGGGCGACGGCCCCACTTACGAGGCCGACGCTCGAGCCCAGCGCCAGGGTCCGCAGGGTCGCCGGCCCGTCGGCCCGGTCCGGGTCGAGGACGAGGAGCGGGATGACCGTCGTGGCCAGCCAGGCAAGCCCCACGACGGCGCCCGCGAGCACCGCCTTGCCGCGGACGTAGCACGCTCGGCTCAGCAGGCCGATGACCGCCAGCGCCGGCACGGTGGGCGCGAACGCGGCCAGGGACTCGGCCATCGCACCGAGCGTCGCGCCGGATGCGTCCGCCGCCTCGCCCGCATCGAGCAGGCGGAAGAAGGTGCCCACGGGGCCGGCGACGGCGACGAGCAGGGCTGCCCCGACGGCACCCACGACGAGGATCCCGAACCAGCTGTGCCGAAGCGTCGTGGCCGATGCCGAGCGGGCTCCCGGCACCGTGCTCATCCGGCTCACCGAACTCACCGGGCTCACGGAGTCCATCCCGTCCCCCGTGCCGCCCCGATCCTCCACGGCCGCGGCGCCGGCCAGGCTCGGGAAGGCAGCGGTGGCCAGCGGGACGGCGAGCACGGCGTAGGGAAGCAGGATCACGGCCTGGGCATAGGTGAAGACGTTCAGGGTGCCGACGCCGCCCCGGTCGTTGGCGAGCCGGATGACGACGAGGGTGGCCAGCTGTTGACCGGTGACGGCGAGCAGGCCAGCGAGCGCCAGAGATCGGACCCGGCGACCGACTCCGGTCGGGAAGCGCAGGCGCGGGCGGAGTCGGACCCCGGCCCGACGGATGGGGACGGCCAGGGGCAGCGCCATCGCGGCCACCCCGAGGCTCGTGCCCACCCCGAGGACGAGGACCGCGCCGCGTGGGATCGCGGCGATCTCGGCCGAGGGGTCCGACACGAGCGACCCGTAGGCGAGGTAGGTGGCGATGACGACGAGACTGGACAGGAGCGGCGCGAGCGCCGCGGCCACGAACCTCCGGTGCGCCTGGAGGACCCCTGCGAGGACGATGGCGACGCCGTAGAGGGGCAGCTGGATGGCGAAGATGGCCAGGAACTCGGCGCCGAGATCGACCGCCGCCACCTGACCGGTGCCGAGCAGGGCCGAGGAGATCGGCCGGGCGGCGAGGAGGACGATGGCGCCGAGCGGGAGCAGCACGGCCAACGCCCAGGTCAGCAGCGCCGAGGCCGTCTCGTCGGCGGACCGGCCATCGGCACGCGCGAGTGCGCCCGCCACGAGGGGCACCGCCACGGCGGCCAGGACGCCACCTGCAGCGATCTCGAAGATGACGTTGGGGACGGCGTTGACTGACTGGTAGACCGTCCCGACGGGCGTCGCACCGACAGAGTGCGAGAAGATGAGCCAGCGACCGAAGCCGACGACCCGTGCGAGCAGCGTGATCAGCGCGATCGAGCCAGCGGCCGCGACGACGGTCCGCGTGACGGTGGGCACCGATCCTCCGGTTCCGGTGTCGGGGCCGGGGGTCGATGAGGTCATGGGTGTCATGGGTGTCATGGACGAGCGCGGCCCCAGTCATCCAGGCGACGCAGGATGTCGTGGCCCTCGATGACCGAGCTGAAACTGACCCGCTCGGAAGCGAGGGTCAGACCCGTGAGCAGGCCGAGAGCGACCAGCCTGCCTCTCAACCCGCAGCGCTCGACGAGGGCCAGCCCGGCGAGGGCACCTGCGGCGTTTGCGCCGGTGTCGCCGAGCATCGAGACGCCGGCCAGGTCGTCACCGACGACGCCCGCGGAGGCGCCGAGGGCCGACGCGGCGGCGGTGGAGCCGGCAATCGCGAGCGGGGCGGTGCCGGCCGCGACGACCTTGAGCGCCCGCCCCGGCCGCAGGTCGAAGAGGTTGACGACGTTGGCAGCCGCAGCCACCACCGCTCCCCCGACGAGGGTTTCGATGACGGCCGCTCCCGTCCGCGCTCGATCTCCTTGTCCCGGGCTGCTGGCCGGGTTCCGCGTGCGGTCGGTGAGCAGCGCGCCCACCAGCCCGGTCACCGCCAACCCGGCGATCTTGACTGCCCCGGTCGTCACCTCACCCCGGCGGAGGGCCCCGATGTGCCCCTTGAGCCCCTTGCGGGAGGCCGAGCCGGCCAGGTCGTCGAGGGCTCCGAGAGCACCGCTGGCAATGGTGACGACGAGACCCGCTGCTGGAGAGGACCGGACGGCTGCCACTGACTCGTCGCGGTCGAGCGCCCCGAGCACGGCCGCGACCCAGATCCCGGACACTCCGCCGGCC
>NZ_DATCWX010000160.1:0-12220 GCF_036566125.1 Intrasporangium sp. | reverse complement strand
CGTGTTCACCGCCGGGATCGGCCTGCCACTGGCCATCCTCATCGCCATCCTGGCCGGTGCCGCGGTCGGTGTGACCAACGGCCTGTTGGTGGCGCGCGGCAAGATCACCGACTTCATCGTCACCTTGGGAACGCTGTCGGCGGCGTCCGGCCTGGCGCTGATCATCGCCGACGGCAAGCCCAAGACGATCATCAGCGCTCCGTTGCTGAAGCTGTCCACGGGCACCGTGTGGATCTTCGGCTACAGCTTTTTGATCGCCATCGTTTTGGCCGCCATCGCCCACGTCGTGCTCTTCCACACCCGGTTCGGCACGTACGTCCTGGCCACCGGCGGCAACCCGGACGCGGCCAACGCGGTGGGAGTGAGTACGAAGCGGATCAAGACGCTTGTCTACGTCATCTCGGGCGTCCTGGCCGGAGTCGCCTCGATCCTGCTCGTGGCACGAGTCGGCGCCGCCGAACCCGCCGCCAACACCGCGTTCTTGCTCAACTCCGTCGCCTCCGTCGTTCTGGGCGGGGTGAGCCTGTTCGGTGGGCGAGCCACCATCATTGGCCCGGTCATCGGTGCGCTCCTGCTGACCGCTCTGGTCAACGGCCTCACTCTGCTCGGCGTGTCCCAGTTCTACCAACCACTGTCCGTCGGCATCGTCGTCATCTTGGCGGCCCTCCTCACGAGGTTCCAGAAATGAGCCAGACCACCCAACCCCGCCCATCGACGCCCACGACCCCACTGGTTCACGACGTCCCCAGCGACGCACTGCTCACCGTCGAAGGGGTCAGCCTGTCCTTCGGACAGGTCCGGGCGCTCAAGGACGTGTCCATGCACGCCCGCCGAGGAGAGGTCACGGCCGTCATCGGCGACAACGGGGCGGGCAAGTCCACGCTTATCCGATGTGTCAGCGGCATACACCGACCGGACGCCGGCACGATCACCTTCGATGGTGCGGAGGCGGACTTCCGCAATCCCGAGCTGGCGCGAGAGGCCGGCATCGAGACCGTCCACCAGAATCTCGCCCTCGTCGAGGATCTCACCGTCTGGCAGAACCTGTTCCTCAACCGGGAGCGTCTCCGGAAGGTCGGCCCCGTCGGGTTCCTGGACCGCAAGCGAATGCGGCGCGAGGCCGAGCAGATGGTCTCCAGCCTCGCCGTCAACGTTCCGGCGGTGGGGTCACGCGTCCGTCGCCTCAGCGGCGGGCAGCGCCAGGCGGTGTCGATCTGCAGGGCCGCCGGGTTCACGTCCAAGCTCATCATCATGGACGAGCCGACGGCCGCGCTCGGCGTGCAGGAGACGGGGCGCGTCGAGGAGCTCATCATGCGGCTCCGCAGCGAGGGTCACGCGATCATCCTCATCAGCCACAACTTCGCGCAGGTCCTCAAGCTGAGCGACGCCATCTGGGTGATGCGGGCCGGACGTTGCGTTGCCGGACGACGCACTGCCCAGACCGACGGCGACGAGATCGTCGCCCTGATTACCGGCGCCCGCGCCGGAGACATCCCCGAGCTCACTGACTAGTCAGGATTGCCCCCGACCCACTCGCCCCGCTCCCGAAGGCATGCCCATGAACACCTCAGACTTCGACATCCCCAACCCCCTCGGCATCCATGCGCTGGTCTGGATCGGCGATACCTCCGCCGCCAGCGTCGAGACCGCCATCACCCAGACCGCCGCCGCAGGCTACGACATCCTCGAGTTCTCCCTCCACGACTCAGTCAATCTCGATATCGCCGGCACCAAGGCCCTGCTTCGAGAGCACGGACTGGCAACGGCATGCTCGCGAGGGCTGGCGCGTGACGCCGACGTGTCCAGCGAGGACCCGGCTGTCGTCGCCCGCGGCCAGCAACTGCTGCAGGAGTCGCTGCGGGTCACGGCGGGCATCGGCGGCACCGTGCTCACCGGTGCGCTCTACAGCGCGTTCGGGAAGGCCCCCGGGCCGCTGACCAAAACCGGCCGCGACAACGTCATCGGCGTCCTTCGCGAGCTCGCGACGGAGGCACACCCACTCGGGGTCACGCTCGGCCTCGAGGTCTGCAACCGCTACGAGACCAACGTCGTCAACACTGCCCGAGACGCTCTTGCGCTTGCCGACGACATCGGCGCGGACAACGTGATGATCCACGTGGACACGTATCACATGAACATCGAAGAGGCCGATCTCGTCTCGCCCGTCCTCGAGCTCGGCGACCGGCTCGGCTACGTCCACATCGGTGAGAACCACAGGGGATACCTCGGTTCCGGACACCTCGACTTTCCGGCATTTTTCGACGCACTGGCAAGAATCGACTACCGCGGACCGGTGACCTTCGAGTCATTCTCCTCGGCCGTCCTGGCACCCGGACTCTCGAACGACCTCGCCATCTGGCGCAACCTCTGGTCCGACGGCAGCGACCTAGCGACCAAGGCACACCAGTTCATCGCTCAAGGCCTCACCGCAGCCCGCCAGCCATGACGCCCAGCCCCCCGGCACCAAGCCTGTCGTCCCTCGCCGAACTTGCCACGGATCTGGTCATCGAAGGGCGCCGCGCCATTCTGGGAGTGGCCGGCGCCCCAGGCGCCGGGAAGACCACGTTCGTGGAGGCACTCATCGAACAGGTGGCACGGACTCACGGACGGGATTGGGTCGCGCACCTCCCCATGGACGGTTTCCACCTCGCCGACGCCCAGTTGCAACGAATCGGCGCACTGTCCCGCAAAGGAGCCCCCGACACCTTCGACGGATATGGGTACGCCCACCTGCTGGAGCGAGTCCACTGCCATCCGGACGAAGACATCTATGCGCCCGGCTTCGAACGAACCCTCGAGCAGCCACTGGCGGCATCCCTCCTCATCTCACCGTCTGCCCAGCTCGTGATCACGGAAGGCAACTACCTCCTCTTGGATCATGAGCCCTGGACCCGAGCTCGGGCCCAGCTGGACCAGGTCTGGTACGTCACCGCTAACCACGAAGTGCGAGTCAGCCGTCTCATCGCTCGGCACATGCGATTCGGCAAGAAGCCCGACGACGCCACCGCGTGGGTCCACAGCTCGGACGAGAGCAACGCCAGGCTCGTCCTGGAGACGGCAGACCTCGCCGACCGCGTCGTCGTGAACTCAACAAGCGGCTGGCTCACTCCAGAGTCCTGACCCCGCGATCGAGCTGTCGGCCGCCCGCAGTCGCCTGCCCGCCCCGCGCGGCTCCTCGCGCGCCTCGACCGCTGGTTCGGGGAGGCCGTGCACGAAGGGGCACGCCCAGAGCGGCAGCGCACGCGTTCTCGATGGTCATCCTCGCCGTCCCCGAGGGACCTCTCCGCTACTTCGACTCCCTGGCGGACTCCGGCGCGGCAGATGGTCGCGACAAACGGCGCTGGAGGAGCAGGATGACATCGTGGAGACTTGGGACGCCTTGCGGGCGCGACGAAACGTTCGGCAGTTCACTGAGCAGCCAGTCCCTGACGAGGCGCTCGACCGAATTCTCGAGGCGGGACGACGTGCCCCGTCGGCGAGCAACTGGCAGCCGTGGGACTTCGTGCTCGTCACGGACGGGGCGCAGCTCGTCGAGCTGGCGAAGGTCTGGCAGGGCGCCAAGCATGTCGCCGGGGCGGCGGCCGCGATCGCGATCGTCGCGCCGGAGCCGAAGGACGATCGGCAGTCGGCTCTGATCCAGTACGACCTTGGCCAGGCCACGTATGCGATGACCGTCGCTGCGGCCGACCTGGGCGTCGGCACGGGCCATGCTGCGGCTTCCGACCAGAACCAAGCCCGGGCCGTTCTGGGCTTCCCGGAGGGACGATTCCTGGCCTACTTGCTCTCCGTCGGTTATCCGGCGGACAAGCCGCTGGCCGTCATCGAGCGCCTGAACCGACGCCCCTTCGACGAGGTCGTGCACCGCGGGCGGTGGTGACAGGAGGCACGTTCACAAGGTGTCTACCCTCGCGACTACTCTCGGAGCCGGAGCTCGGATGGCGGACGACCGCGCCATCCATGGACCTGGGGTCGACGATCCACGAGGAGAGCGGTGCTGGCCAAGTATTCGGGACGCTGTGCGCGTTGTCATGCGCCGATTCGACCGGGGGAGAAGATCGTCAGCGCCGGCAAGGACTCCTCCGCCTGGGCTCACGCTGACTGCGGCCCGGAACTGCTGCTACCCGGATTGACCGCCAAGCCGGCGCCAGCCCGGGCGAGCCGCAGCACGGCCGCGAGAAAGCCTCGGACACTGAGGGCGCCGATGACCGTGCCCGATGGTGCAACCTTCGTCTACACCGACGGCGCGTGCTCGGGAAACCCTGGGCCGGGAGGGTGGGCATGGGCGATCGATCGTGAGCGCTACGCATCCGGCTCAGAGCGGCCCAGCACCAACCAGCGCATGGAGATCCGCGCGGCACTCGAGGCCGTCACCGCGCTCAGAGGACCTCTGGTCGTGGTGAGCGACTCGACGTATGTCGTGAACTGCTTCCGCGACAAGTGGTGGGTTGGATGGGTGGATCGGGGCTGGACCACGTCACAGAAGAAGCCGGTCGCCAACCGTGACCTGTGGGAGCCCCTCGTGCAGGCTGCCACCGAGCGTGGCGATGTTGCCTTCCAGTGGGTGAAGGGACACTCCGGCCACGAGATGAACGACCTCGTCGATCAGCTTGCCGTGGCTGCCAGCCGCGCCGTCGATTGAGAGCGGCACGTCGATCTCAATGGGTCCAGGTGCGAAGGCTGCGCGCCAGGGTGGGGATCATCACCGTCGCTGCGACGAGGTGTAGCCCGAGCAGGGCGGTGGTGGTGGCGGTGTCTGCCCCGGAGATGACAGGCGGGACCAATGAGATCCCGGTCAGCGTCACTGTCGTCCACACGAATCGTTCGGCGGGGCGAGCGCTCCAACGGACAAGAGCGGCGGCAATGACGACGCCCACGACCGAGAAGACGCCGGTCACCACGGCGAACCCGGGCAACGGGATCGTCTCGCCACCATCGGGAATCTCGAAGTCGACGCCAACGGCCTGGGCAAGCGCCGCCGCGAGAGTGGTCGCCGCCATCGCGGCGAGCGTGGCGATGAAGCCACTACGCGCGACTCCGCGGAGTCGGTGGGTGGGGCTGGTCTGGCTTGATGTCGTGCTTGCCTCGACCCCATTGACATTCATGCTGTCCATGTCGTCACTCCGCCGACAGGAGCTCGGGCAGCCCGAGCCGCGGGAACTGGTCGTCGTGGAACGTGACGATCTCGGTGATCGCCCCGCCGGTGACGCGCAGGACGTCGATCGTCAGCGGCAGGTACGCGCCCTCCCGCTTCCGCCAGAGGTAGAAGGCGACGGCGGGCTGCCGGTTCACGGAGGTGAGGACGGCGCGCAGACCCTTCATCCCCTCGAAGCCGCTCTCGACCCAGTCGTTCACCACCGTGTCGCGGCCGACGTACAGGCCCGGCGTGGGCGGCATCGAGCAGCGGACGTCGTCCCGCAGCAGCGCGGCGAGCCCGTCGATGTCCTTGGCCACGCTGGCGTCGGTATAGCGGCGCACCAGCTCGCGCGTCCCGGTGTCCTCCTCGCCGCCGGTCCAGTCCTGCCGCTCGGCGGGCAGGTGCTCCCGCATGCCGGCGCGGGCCCGCTGCAGCGCGCTGTTCACGGAGTTGACGGAGTCCCCGAGGAGCTCCGCGACGTCCTTCGCCGGCCAGCCGAGCACATCCCGGAGGATCAGCACGGCCCGCGGGCGCGGCGCGAGGTGCTGGACCGCGACCAGGTACGCCAGCTCGATCGTCTCCCGCGCGACGGCGACGGTCTCCGGCTCGTCCGCGTCGCCCGCGGGCAGCTCGTCGAGCAGCCGGTCCGGGTAGGGCTGCAGCCACAGCACCTCGCCGCCGGTCGCGGGCTCCGGGCGGCGCTTGGCGAGCAGGTCCAGGCAGGCATTGGTGGCGATCCGGTACAGCCAGGCCCGGAACGTCGACCGCCCCTCGAAGGTCTCCCGCCGCCGCCAGGCACGCAGGAAGGTCTCCTGCACGGCGTCCTCTGCATCCTCGAACGACCCGAGCATCCGGTAGCAGTGCACGTGCAGCTCCCGGCGGTGCCGCTGCGCCAGCCCCGAGAACGTCGGCTCGTCAACCTCGCCCAGCCCGCTCATGCCCAGTTCCTCCAGGCTCGTGTCTGCACTCATCACGTCATCCTTCCGTGTCGTCGGGTCCTCGTAGGTGTGACGCGTGGTGGCCCGACAACTCATCACTTGGGTCGGTCAGCACGGGACGGCCTCCTACACGTGATGGCCGGTTTGCCTGACGGCGAGCGCCGAGGAGAAGACACTGTCGGTTATGAGTCCCCTTCCCCGTGGGACCCTCACGTTGTTCTTCAGCGACATCGAGGGCTCGACCTCCCTTCTCACCGGGCTGGGGCCACGCTGGGCTGAGGCCCTTTCGGCACACCGGGCCATCCTGCGGGAAGCGTTCGGCAAGCACGATGGTCAGGAGGTCGGAACCGAGGGCGACAGCTTCTTCGTCGTCTTCACGACCGCGACTGAGGCTGTCGCCGCGGCCGTCGACGCGGAGCGCGGGCTCGCGGACCACGACTGGCCGGAGGGACGCACGCTACGGGTGCGGATCGGGCTGCACACTGGTGAGCCGGAGGTGCACGAGGACGACTACATCGGGATCGACATCCACCGAGCGGCCCGGATCATGGCAACCGCCCATGGAGGTCAGATCGTCATCTCGCAGGCAACCCAGGCTCTCGTCGCCGAGACTCTGCCGGCCGAGCTGGTCCTGGACCTGGGCTGGCACCGGCTCAAGGACCTGGCCGAGCCGGAGCACCTGTACGAGATCGTCCCGCCCGGGCTCGCCCAGGCCCACCCGCCGCTTCGCACCCTGGGGATGGCTGCGAACCTGCCCATGTATCCCACGGCGCTCCTGGGACGGGATGCGGAGCTGCAGGCCATCACGACTGCGATCCAGGTCGAGGGGGCACGCCTGATCACGCTGACCGGCCCCGGGGGGACCGGCAAGACCCGCCTCGCCGTGGCCGCGGCGACGGCGTTGCAGGCCCGGGCTCCGGGCGACGTCTTCTTCGTGCCACTCCAGAGCGCCGACCGCGCTGCCGTCATGTGGGCCAGCATCGGGGAGGCGGTGGGAGCGCCGATGGGCGCCGCCGAGGAGACCCCGGCGCAGCGCACGCTCGCCTTCCTCCGTGACCGTGGCGCGCTCCTTGTCCTCGACAACCTCGAGCAGATCTCCGGCGCGGCCGACGTGGTCGCCACCCTGCTCCAGGCGGCCCCACGGGTCACCGTCCTCGTCACCTCCCGCCGTCCGCTGCACCTCGTCGGGGAGAGGCAGTACCCGATGTCGCCGCTCGCCGTGCCGCGTCCCAAGGCAGGGCCGCTGGCTCTCGAGGACGTCGAGCAGAGCCCATCGGTGCGGCTCTTCGTCGAGCGGGCTCGCATGGTCAGGCCGAGCTTCGCCCTGACGCCGGACAACGTGGACGACGTCGTCGAGCTGTGTCGGCGACTCGACGGACTCCCGCTCGCGATCGAGCTCGCGGCCGCCCGCAGTCGCCTGCTCGGCCCGCGCGGCCTCCTCGCGCGCCTCGACCGGTGGTTCGGGGAGGCCGTGCTCGAAGGAGACCGCCCGGAGCGGCAGCGCACCCTGACCGCGACGATCTCGTGGAGCTACGACATGTTGAGCGAGGAGGACCGCCGGGTGCTCCGGCAGCTCAGTGTCTTCTCGAGCCGCGTCGGCCTCGACGCCGTGGAAGCCGTCCTCTCAGTCGAGGGGCGCGACCCGCTCGACGTCGTCGCCGAGCTCGTCGACGCGAGCCTGCTCGAGATCCGCGACGGGCCCGACGGCGAGCCGGTGGTGTACCTGCTGGAGACGATCGGGCACTTCGCCCTCGAGCGGCTCAAGAAGCAGGGCGAAGTCGACGCGACGCGAGAAAGGCACGCCGAGTGGTGCATCCGCATCGCTCGCGAGTTCAGCGCCGCGCTCGACGCCGGTCCGCGCCAGCTCGGCGCGCTCGACCGCTTCGAGGCCGTTATCGAGGACCTTCGAGCAGCCCTCGACTGGACGCTCTCGCCAACAGCACCCCGTGAACGGTTCGAGCTCGGACTGGAGCTCCTGCAGCCCATGGACACGTACTGGTACCGCTTCGGTTACGTGCTGGAGGGCCGGGGCTGGTCCGACCGTGCGATGGCCCTGCTCGACAAGGGACACCACGGCGACTCACCACAGATCGTCGATGCCCTCCACGGTCACGGCGTCCTCGCCTTGCAGCAGAACGACCTCGCAGCTGGCACCGAGGTGCTCGAACGTGCACTCGCCATGGCGCACCGGCTCGGTGACGACTCCCGCGAGGCCCGAGAGTCCAACAGCCTCGGCATCGGCCGACGCGAGCAGGGTGACGTCGAGGCCGCGCGTGAGCTCATTGAGCGCAGCATCGAGCTCGCACGACGCATCGGGGACGACCAGCGTGAGGCCACCGGGCTGAGCAACATCGTGTCCATCCACATGGACCGTGGCGACTATGCCGCCGCGACACAGGCGGCGCTCCGTGCCGTCGAGGCAGACGAGGCGCGTCAGGACCCGTGGGGCGTGGCCATCAACCAGACCAACCTGGCCACCGCGCTGCTCCATTCCGAGGGCCCGCAGCCGGCGCTGCGGAAGCTGCTGGACACGGCGCGCACAACCATCGCGCTCGGTGACGTAGAGCTGTCCATCTGCGTCGTGGAGAACTTCGCATCCGTGTGGGCGGCGCTGGGTGACGCGGAACGCGCGGCCGAGCTGATGGGGGCCGCCGACCGTCACCGTGAGGCCGCGGGCATTCCCAGAACGGCCCCCGACAAGGCGATTCTCGACCGTTTCGTCTCGCCGGCGCGATCCGAGGTCGACAATGACGAGTGGGATCGCGCCTATGCGGCTGGGCGGAACCTGACTATCGAAGCGGCCGTGGCCGAGGGCTCGATCGCCCCTGACGGAGAGGAAGCATTGCCATGACTGATCGCACTGAGCAGCTGGAGAGCTGGTGGAGCGGGCTGAGCGCGGATCAACGCGCCAGGGCCCTTCGGGGCCGGGCTTCCGACACGCTCGACGAGGACCTGCTCACGTCCCTCGAGGACACGGGTCTCGTCCGTCCCGAGAACCAGCAGGACAAGCACGAGGTCCTCACCTTCCTCAAGACAAGGCATTGACGGCCCTCAGCCGGGCGATTGCCGGGCACGTCGCGGTGTGGAAGGTTCGGTGGCGTGGACGCCGCCCCTGCTCTCCTGACCCGGATCGCTCACGTCATCGACTCCCATGACTGGGACGCGTTGACACCCCTGCTGCACGACGACTTCGTGTGCCGCCTCGTGCACACCGGTGAGACGTTCGACCGGTCCTCGTGGGTTCGCCTCAACGCGGAGTATCCGGGGTTCGACCGTCTGGAGCTCAAGGACCTGGTCGGCGCCGGCGATCGAGCCGTGAGCCGCGCGCACGTCACGGGGTACGTGGACGACGAGCTGCGCCACTACGAGGTCGCGACCTTCCTCACGACACGGGACGGGCTTGCCATCGAGATGACCGAGGTGTGGGCCGACGTGGGCCAGTCGCCGCCTCCAGGGACGCGCCCCGCGGGTGTCTGAGCGGGCGGCGCGCTCGCCTGCGCGAGCTACGACGTCGTGGGGCCGCTCGGGGACTCCTCCTGAACGAGACCCAGGGCGCGCAGGGCGCGGACCAGGACGTCATCCTGTGATCCGTCGTTGGAGACGACGACACCGGGCTCGTCCTCCCCCAGCCCCTCCAGGGTGGCGAGCTGGCTGGCCAGCAGCGACGCCGGCATGTAGTGCCCCTCGCGGCTGTCCATCCGCTCCTCGATGACCTCCGCGTCGGCGTCGACGTGGCAGAACCGCACCTGCGGCCGCCCTTCTCGCAGCAGGTCCCGGTAGGCCCGCCGTAGGGCGGAGCACGCGACGACCGCCGACTGTCCGTGGGACACCCGCTCGGAGATCCAGTCACCGATGAGGCGCAGCCAAGGCCAGCGGTCCTCGTCGGTCAGCGGCTGGCCACTGGCCATCTTCTCGACGTTGGCCTTCGGATGGAACTCGTCGCCCTCGGCGAACTCCCAGCCCATCGTCGTCGCGATGCCCTTTGCCACGGTCGACTTGCCGCTCCCCGACACGCCCATGACGACGATGACGTCGGGCGTGCCCGACTGCGCTGTGAGGTCCGCCATGTCCTGCACCATATGCCGTGCCACGACCCGTGAGCGCGAGGGACGACGAGGATCACTCGACGAAGCTCAGGCGATATCCCTTGTCCCGCAGAGCAGCAGTGACCGCGTCGGCGTGCTCCTGGCCCTTCGTCTCCAGGGTCACACCGATCTCGACCTCCTGGACGCTGAGCGCCCGCACCGTCCGCGAGTGGGCAACGTCGACGACGTTGGCATCGAGCGCCGCGCAGTCGCCGAGCAGGCCCGCCAACGATCCGGGCCGGTCGGGGACCCGGACCCTCAGCTCGAGGTACCGACCGGCCGCAGCCATGCCATGGCGGATGATCCGGAGCAGCAGAATCGGGTCGATGTTGCCCCCGGACAGCACCGCCACGACCGGTCCCTCGATCTCCGGATCGGCCACGCCGTCGAGCAGCCAGGCCACGGCGGCAGCGCCGGCCGGTTCGACGACGAGCTTGGCCCGCTCGAGCAGGTAGAGCAGGGCCCGGGCGAGGGCGTCCTCCGAGACCGTCTCGACGGAGTCGACGTACCGCTGGATCAGGCCAAACGGAACATCCCCCGGCCGGCCCACGGCGATGCCGTCCGCCATCGTCGCCATCCGTGACACCGGCACCGGGTGGCCAGCCGCGAGCGAAGCCGGGTAGGCCGCGGCATCCTCCGCCTGGATTCCGATGATCCGCACGTCCGGCTTGGCTGCCCGCAGCACCGTGCTGATGCCCGCCAGCAGACCACCGCCGCCCACGCTCACGACGACGGTCTTCACGTCGGGGCACTGCTCGAGGATCTCGAGGCCGCAGGTGCCCTGCCCGGCCACGATGTCGGGGTGGTCGAACGGGTGGATCAGCACGGCACCCGTCTCCTCGGCGAAGCGCTCGGCCGCGACGAGGCCCTCGTCGATCGTCGTGCCGAGCAGCTCGACGTCCGCGCCATACCCCTGCGTCGCCAGCAGTTTGGGCATGGCCGCCCCGACGGGCATGTAGACCTTCGCCCGGATGCCGAGCATCGAGGCGGCGAGGGCCACTCCCTGCGCGTGGTTGCCGGCCGAGGCCGCAACGACTCCCGCGCGCTTCTCCTCATCGGACAGCCGCGCCATTCGTGTGTAGGCCCCCCGGATCTTGAACGAGCCTGCGCGCTGGAGGTTCTCGCACTTGAGCTGCACCGTGGTGCCCACCCGCTCGCTGAGGCCGCGGCTGAACTCGAGCGGGGTGGGCCGCACGACGCCATGCAGGAGATCCTCCGCCGCACGGACGTCGTCGATCGTCACACTGGGGAAGGAGGTCACGGACGTCACCGTACGCCCAACCGCAGCTTGGGCGCCCGAGTTGGCTCAGCGGCATACGGCATCATCCGTATGCCGCTGAGCCGAGTCGCGGACGCACGCCGGCACCCGCTCCTACCGCACACGGCCGGCCGCCTCGGTGAGCGAGCGCAACCGCGCTGCGTGTGCGGGAGTGAGAGCACCCCCGTCCATCCGCCAGCCCCAGCCGCCCTCGACGCCGGGCGTGTTCATGCGAGCCTCGGAACCGAGCGCGAGAACGTCCTGCGCCTGCATCATGGCCAGCTGGGATGGCATCGCGAGGGCGAGCCCGATGACAGCCCACGACGGCTCTCGGTCGACATCGATGTCCACCCCGGCCTCGCGACAGGCTGCCCGCACCATGTCCCGGGCGTCCCACGGGAGCTGTGCCCACCAGCCGACCACGGTGTCGTTGTCGTGGGTCCCGGTGTAGACGACCTGGTCGTCCCGCAGACGGCTCGGGTGGTGGATGTTGTGCGGGTCGTGTGGGGTGAAGCCGAACTGGAGCACCGCCATACCGGGGAAGCCGAGGTCACGGCGCAGCTCGATCACGGCGGCGTCGATGTCGCCGAGGTCCTCAGCCAGCACGGGCAGCTCGCCGAGTTCCGCCTGAACCGCGTCGAAGAGATGGCGGCCGGGCCCCGGCTCCCACCGGCCGGTCATCGCGGTCTCGGCGTCGGCGGGGATGGCCCAGTACGCGGCGAACCCGCGGAAGTGGTCGAGGCGCACGTAGTCGAACAGCTCGAACGTCCGGCGCAGTCGCTCTATCCACCAGCGGAATCCGTCG